>DATBIR010000110.1:0-11369 GCA_036556825.1 Beijerinckiaceae bacterium | reverse complement strand
GCCAGATGGCGACCCAGTACCGCTGGCTTTACGAGCGAACCGGGCCCCTCACCTGGCGTGAGAAGGAGCAGCCCTGACCCCTGTTCCTGACCCTGCGAACGCGCGATACGGCGGCATCCACGAGCGTACCGGCGCTCTCTTGCCCGGCGGGAAACGCGGCAACCTTAACGCTTTCTTTGAGCCGTTTTCCCGGATGACTTCCGCCCGAAAAGGCGCAAGACTGCGGCCCGACGGCGGCTGGAACACCGCCGGTGGGACCAGAAACCCAACCTTTCAAAGGAGAGGCCTCATGAAGAAAATGCTGTTGACCGGCGTCGCGCTCGGTCTCGGTCTTGCGTTTTCGAGCGCCGCGAATGCGCAAATCAAGATCGGCGTCGGCGGGCCGATCACCGGCCCCAACGCATCCTTCGGCGCGCAGCTCAAGAACGGCGCCGAGCAGGCGGTCGAGGACATCAATGCCGCCGGCGGCGTCAACGGGCAGAAGCTGCAGGTTGTGATCGGCGACGACGTGTCCGATCCGAAGCAGGGCGTGTCAGCCGCGAACAAGTTCGCGGGCGAAGGCGTCAAGTGGGTCGTCGGGCACTTCAACTCGGGCGTCTCGATTCCGGCCTCGGAAGTCTATCAGGAATCCGGCATCATCCAGATCACCCCGGCCTCGACCAACCCGCGCTTCACCGAGCGCAACATGTGGAACGTGTTCCGCACCTGCGGCCGTGACGACCAGCAGGGCGCCGTCGCCGGCGCGTATCTGGCGAGCAAGTTCAAGGGCAAGAAGGTCGCCGTCGTCCACGACAAGACGCCGTATGGCAAAGGCCTCGCCGACGAGACCCAGAAGACCATGAACGGCAAGGGTCTCAAGGAAGTCCTCTACGAAGGCGTCAACACTGGCGAGAAGGACTACTCCGCGCTCGTGTCGAAGCTGAAGCAGGCGAATGTCGACGTCGTCTATTTCGGCGGCCTGCACACCGAGGCCGGCCTGATCGTGCGTCAGATGCGCGACCAGGGTCTCAACGCGCCGCTGATGGGCGGCGACGGCATCGTGTCGAGCGAATACGTCTCGATCGCCGGCCCCGGCGCCGAAGGCACGCTGATGACCTTCTCGCCCGACCCGCGCAAGAACCCGGCCGCCAAGGACGTGGTCGCCAAGTTCAAGGCCAAGAATTTCGAGCCGGAAGCCTACACGCTCTATGCCTACGCCGCCGTGCAGATCCTCGCCGAGGCGGCCAAGCAGGCGAAGTCGGTCGACGGCAAGAAGCTGTCCGAGGTGATGAAGCAGGGCAAGCCGTTCAAGACCGTGATCGGCGACATCTCCTTCGACAAGAAGGGCGACATCACCCGTCCGGACTACATCATGTATGTCTGGAAGAAAGGCGCCGACGGCAAGATCGACTATTCGGGCAACGAGCTGTCGATGTAAGGCCGCCCATCTCTCCCGCACGCAAGTCGGCTGTTGTCGACTTGCGCACAATGTGATGGTTCTCGGGAACACTCGAGATCCATGCTAGGGATCGAAATCGCCGCCCCGGTTTTCCGGGGCGGTTTTTTTATTGCATGCGGCTACTCCGCCGCGATCTTCGGCGGCGCTTGGCCGACGATCTCGGCGAGTTCGGCTTCGTCGAGCGTTTCCTTCTCGAGGAGCCGCCGCGCGGCGCGCTCGAGGATGTCGCGCCGCTCCTTGAGGATGACAAGCGTGCGCTGGAAGGCGGTGTCGACGATCGTACGCAGCTCCTCGTCGATCGCCGCCGCCGAGCTCTCGCTGTAATCGTGCTCGCGCTGCGGCATGGGCAGGTCGGGACCGGTCAGGAACGTGCGCGGGTCGCGGTCGTAGGCGACGTGCCCGAGCTTCTTCGACATGCCGTAGCGCGTCACCATGCTGCGCGCGATGTCGGTGACGCGGCGCAGATCGTCGGCGGCGCCGGTCGAGAAATGGCCGAACACGATGAACTCCGCGGCGCGGCCGCCGAGCAGCACGACCATCTTGTTCTCGAGCTCCTCGCGCGTCATCAGGAAGCGGTCCTCGGTCGGACGCTGGATCGTGTAGCCGAGGGCGCCGACCCCGCGCGGGATGATCGACACCTTGTGCACCGGGTCGACGCCGGGCAGCGCCAGCGCCGCCAGCGCATGGCCCATCTCGTGGTAGGCGACGATCTCGCGCTCGCGCGGATTGAGCAGCCGGTTGCGCTTCTCCAGCCCGGCGACGATGCGCTCGACGGCATTGTTGAAGTCGGTCATCGACACCGCATCGGCGCCGCGCCGCGTCGCCAGGAGTGCCGCCTCGTTGACGAGGTTGGCAAGGTCGGCTCCCGTGAAGCCCGGCGTCAGCGCCGCGACCTTCTCGAGGTCGACGTCCGGCGCCAGCGTCACCTTGCGCACGTGGACGGCGAGGACCTGCACGCGCCCCTTCTTGTCCGGGCGGTCGACCAGGACCTGCCGGTCGAAACGGCCGGCGCGCAGCAGGGCCGGATCGAGGATCTCAGGCCGGTTGGTGGCGCCGAGCAGGACGAGGCCGGTCTTGGTGTCGAAGCCGTCGAGCTCGACGAGCAGCTGGTTGAGCGTCTGCTCCTTCTCGTCGTGGCCGCCGCCGTAAGGGCCGATGCCGCGGGCGCGGCCGAGCGCGTCGAGCTCGTCGATGAAGATGATGGCCGGTGCGCGCTCGCGCGCTTGCTGGAACAGGTCGCGCACGCGCGCCGCCCCGACGCCGACGAACATCTCGACGAATTCCGAGCCGGAGATCGAGAAGAACGGCACCTTGGCTTCGCCGGCGACGGCCTTGGCGAGCAGGGTCTTGCCGGTGCCGGGCGGCCCGACGAGCAGGATGCCTTTCGGCATGCGCCCGCCGAGCCGGCTGTAGCGCTCCGGGTTCTTGAGGAAGTCGACGACCTCGGTCAGCTCCTCCTTGGCCTCGTCGACGCCGGCGACGTCGGCGAAGGTCACGCCCGTATCGGATTCGACATAGACCTTGGCCTTGCTCTTGCCGATCGTCATCAGGCCGCCGAGGCCGCTCTGGCCGGCCATGCGCCGCGCCAGATACGTCCACAGGCCGAAGAACAGGAGCACCGGCACGACCCAGGACAGGAGGTCGGTGAGGAACGTGCTCTCGATCTGGCCGGTATAGCGGACGTTGTAGCGCTGCAGTTCCTCGGCGAATTGCGGGTCGATCCGGGTCGTCACGAAGCGCGACTTGCCGTCGCCAAGCGGCTCGCGCAGGACGCCCTGGATGAAGCGGTCCGACACCGCGATCTCGGCGACCTTGCCGTCCTTGAGCAGCTGCTCGAACTGGCTGTACGGGATCGTCGCCACCTGCCGCGCGGTGACGTAGACATATTGCAGGATCATGATGCCGACGAAGGCGGCGATCCAATACCAGAGATGGAACCTGGCACCCTTGTTCACGTAAGTCGTCCTCGCTCCGAGGCAACGCCCGCGCGCCGCGTTGGTTGCGGCCCTATCCCAGACGGCCGAGCACCGGGAAGGTCTCCAGCAGCCAGAACGAAGCGGTGGTCATCCAGCCGCTCAGGAAGCCGATCCCGGTCAGGACGAGCAGCGCGCCCATGGTCTTCTCGACCAGCGCGAAGCGCGAATGCATGCGCTTGAGCAGCGCCACGAACGGCTTCATGGCGAAGGCGGCGAGGAGGAAGGGCACGCCGAGCCCGGCCGAATAGACGGCGAGCAGAAGCGCCCCCTGCGCTACGCTCGTCTCAGATCCGGCGACCGCCAGGATGGCGGCCAGGATCGGCCCGATGCACGGCGTCCAGCCGAACGCGAAGGCAAGGCCCATCACGTAGGCGCCCCACACGTCGACCGAGCGGTCGACCCTGACGCGCGCCTCGCGATACAACAGGCCGATGCGGAACAGGCCGAGGAAATGCAGGCCCATCAGGATGATGGCGACGCCGGCCACCATGCTCAGGACGTCGACATACTGGCGGATGAAGAGGCCGAGGGCCGAGGCCGTCGCGCCGAGCAGCACGAACACCGTCGAGAAGCCGGCGACGAACAGGAGCGCCGTCAGGATGGCGCGGCGGCGCACGCCCCAATCGTCCTTGGCCTGCAGCTCGTCGAGGGTGACGCCGGCCAGGAACGACAGATACGGCGGCACCAGCGGCAGCACGCACGGGCTCAGAAAGCTGATCAGGCCGCCCAGCGCCGCCGCCGGCAGCGAAACGTCTAGCATCGTCAACCCTTGTCACCGGGCTTGTCCCGGTGATCCCTGTCACCGGGCTTGTCCGGCGGTCGATCGGAAAACGCCGCGACTCTTTCCGATCGGCATGGCGGCGACAAGTCCGCCCGTGACGCAGGCGGCGCGGCGCCGCAGCGCTCCCTTGTGCGCCAGCGCGCGCTGGGCTCATCTCTAGTCACATGAGCGTTACCAAAAACCTCCTCACCGACGTGCCGGGCATTCTTGTCGGCAGCGCCCACGACGCGCGCTTGGCGTCCGGCGTCACGGTCGCCCTGTTCGAGACGCCGGCGGTGGCGTCGGTCGCGGTGCTCGGCGGCGCGCCGGCGGCGCGCGACGTCGAATGCCTCGAGCCCGACCGGTCGGTGCCGGCCGTCGACGCCATCGTCCTGTCGGGCGGCTCCGGCTTTGGGCTCGACGCCGCGTCCGGCGTGCAGGCATGGCTGCGCGAAGGCGGCCGCGGCTTCGCGGTCGGGTCGGTGCGCGTGCCGATCGCGCCGCAGGCCGTCGTCTTCGATCTGCTCAACGGCGGCGACAAGGACTGGGGCCGCTATCCGCCCTATCGCGAACTCGCCTACGAGGCGGCCGCGGCAGCGGCGGCGGATTTCGCGCTCGGCACCGCCGGCGGCGGCTTCGGCGCCACCACCGCCGACCTCAAGGGCGGGCTCGGCTCGGCCAGCGCCGTGACGGCCTCCGGCTACACGGTCGCCGCGCTGGTGGTGGTCAACGCCATCGCTTCGGCGGTGATCGGCGGCGGCCCGCATTTCTGGGCCGCGCCGTTCGAGGAAGGCGCGGAATTCGGCGGGCTCGGCCTGCCGGCGCGCATCACGCCGGAGATGCGCGCGCTCAGGTGGAAGGGGGCGCTGCCGCCGTCGACGACGATCGCGCTCGTCGCCACCGACGCCGATCTGACCAAGGCCGAGGCCAAGCGCCTCGCCATCGCCGCGCATGGCGGCATCGCCAGGGCGCTGCGGCTCTCGCATGCGCCGCGCGACGGCGACACGGTGTTCGCCGCCGCCACCGCGCGCCGGCCGCTGCGCGACCCGGCCCCCGATCTCACCGAGCTCTGCGCCACCGCCGCCGACTGCCTCGCCCGCGCCGTGGCCCGCGGCGTCTTTGCGGCGACCGCCCTGCCCTTTGCGGGCGCGCAGCCGGCGTGGCGGGACGTCTTTCCACCGCCTTGAGGCGGGCGGCCTCACTATTTTGCTGACATTTAGATGCGCGCCGGGTGCCTGGCGGGGAGCCGACACCACTATTTTGCTGATATTTAGGCGCTCTCCGCTACCTTAACGATAAATGTCATATTTCTACACGTTGTGATTGTTCTCGCCTAAAAACGGTCCGCACGATAGGGCTTTGGATCGGTAAAGGGCGTCGCGCCGGTCATCATCTCGGTGATCAAGCGACCCGTGACCGGGCCGAGGGTGAGGCCGTGATGGGCATGGCCGAAGGTGAACCACAGGCCCTTATGGCGCGGCGCCGGGCCGATGATCGGCATCATGTCGGGCGTGCACGGGCGCGAGCCCATCCACGGCTCCGGGTCGAGGCGCTCGCCGAGCGGGAACAGCGCGCGCGCCACCGGCTCGGCGCGCGCCAGCTGCACGGGCGTCTTGGGCGCGTCGCGCAGGGCGAACTCGGCGCCTGTCGTCAGGCGGATGCCGCGGGCCATCGGCGCCAGAAGGTAGCCGCGCTCGAGATCGAGGACGGTGTGGTTGAGGACGGCGTTGCCGGCCGGCCTGTAATGGGCGTGGTAGCCGCGCTTGACGGCGAAGGGGATGTGGTAGCCGAGCCGCCTGGACACCGTCTCCGACCATGGCCCGAGCGCCACGACCGCCGCCTCGGCCTCGACGACGCCGGCCGCCGTCGTCACGCGCCAGCGCCCTGCGCTCTCGGCGAGCGACCTGGCGTCGCCCATCAGCATTTTGCCGCCGAGGCGCTCGAACAGCGCCGCATAGGCCATGGTCAGGGCGTGCGGATCGGTGACCGAGGCGGGATCGGTCCAGTGCAGGCCGCCGATCAGGGCGTCGTCGAGATGCGGCTCCTTCGCGGCGACGGCGGCGCGGTCGAGCGCCGCGTAATTGACCCCGAACTCGCGCTTGAGCGAATCCGCCTCCTGCAAGGCGATGTCCATCTGCGTCGCCGTGCGGAACAGCTTGATCCAGCCGCGCTGGCGGATCAGCGGCATCGCCCCGGCTTCCTCGGCCAGCGCCAGATGCTCGGGCACGGAGCGCTGGATCAGCGGCGCGTAGCAGCGCGCGATGGCGGCGTGCCGCGTCGGCCGCGACGCCCACCAGTAGCGCGCCAGGAACGGCGCCAGCTTCGGCAACGCCGACAGGTGGTAATGGGCGTCGGTGGTGTTGTTCATGGCGTAGCGCACGAGCGCCCCGAAATCGTGCGGGAAGCCGTAGGGGAAGATGCCCTCGCTCTGGATCAGGCCGGCATTGCCGAAGGATGTCTCCTCGCCCGGCCCGCGCCGGTCGACGAGGGCCACGGTCCGGCCGCGCTTCTGCAGATGCACCGCCACCGACACGCCGATGATCCCGGCGCCCAACACCACCACGTCCGCGCGCATGAGCCCTCGTCGATCCTTTGCCTGTCCCCGCCAGATAAGGGCCGCGCGCCGGCTTTGCACGGGGCGGCGGGCGAGGAGCCGTTGCGGGCCCCCGGGGCGCGTGTTACCGCCCACGCATCATGACCAGACCGCTGCGCATCGCCCCTTCCATCCTCTCGGCCGACTTCGCCCGCCTCGGCGAGGCCGTGACTGCCGTCGACGAGGCCGGTGCCGACTGGATCCATGTCGACGTCATGGACGGCCATTTCGTGCCCAACATCACGCTCGGGCCGGACATCGTCAAAGCCATCAGGCCGTATTCGAAAAAGCCTTTCGACGTGCACCTGATGATCGCGCCCGCCGACCCGTATCTGGAGGCTTTCGCCAAGGCCGGCGCCGACGTGATCAGCATCCATCCCGAGGCGGGCCCGCACGTTCACCGCTCGCTGCAGACGATCCGCGCGCTCGGCAAGAAGGCCGGCGTGGTGCTCAATCCGGCGACGCCCGCGGCGGTGGTCGAGCCGGTGCTCGACGTGGTCGACCTGATCCTCCTGATGAGCGTCAATCCCGGCTTCGGCGGGCAGGCCTTCATCGATTCCGTGTGCGACAAGGTCCGGCAGGTCAGGACCATGGTCGGCGAGCGCGACATCGACATCGAGGTCGACGGCGGCGTCACCCCCGAGACCGCGCCGCTCGTCGCCCAGGCCGGCGCCAACGTGCTCGTCGCCGGCTCCGCCGTGTTCAGGGACGGGGCCTACGCGCACAACATCGCCGCCATCCGCCAGGCCGCCGAGGCGGCCATCGGCCGCTGGGTGTAAGGGGAAGCGTGCCATGATCCCGCGTTACAGCCGTCCCGACATGGTGGCGATCTGGTCTCCCGAGACGCGCTTTCGCATCTGGTTCGAGATCGAGGCGCACGCCACCACGGCGCTCGCCGGTCTCGGCGTCGTGCCGCCGGAAGCGGCGCAGAAGATCTGGGAGAAAGGCGCGGCCGCCACCTTCGACGTCGCGCGCATCGATGCGATCGAGCGCGAGGTCAAGCACGACGTGATCGCCTTCCTCACCCATCTCGCCGAGATCGTCGGCCCCGAGGCGCGCTTCGTGCACCAGGGCATGACCTCGTCCGACGTGCTCGACACCTGCTTCAACGTGCAGCTCGTGCGCGCCTCCGACCTGCTCCTGCGCGACATCGACGAGCTGCTGGCGGCGTTGCGCCGGCGCGCCTTCGAGCACAAGCACACGCCGACCATCGGCCGCTCGCACGGCATCCACGCCGAGCCGACCACCTTCGGCCTCAAGCTGGCGCAGGCCTTCGCCGAATTCGAGCGCTGCAAGATCCGCCTGATCGAGGCGCAGCGCGAAGTTGCGACCTGCGCCATCTCCGGGGCCGTCGGCACCTTCGCCAACATCGATCCGGCGGTCGAGGAATACGTCGCCGAGAAGATGGGGCTTCAGATCGAGCCGGTGTCGACGCAGGTGATCCCGCGCGACCGCCACGCCATGTTCTTCGCCACGCTGGCGGTGATCGCCTCGTCGATCGAGCGGCTGGCGATCGAGGTGCGGCACCTGCAGCGCAGCGAGGTGCTGGAGGCCGAGGAGTTTTTCTCGGAGGGCCAGAAGGGCTCTTCCGCCATGCCGCACAAGCGCAACCCGGTGCTCAGCGAGAACCTCACCGGGCTCGCCCGCATGGTGCGCGCCTATGCGCTGCCGGCGCTCGAGAACGTGGCCCTCTGGCACGAGCGCGACATCTCGCATTCGTCGGTTGAGCGCATGATCGGGCCGGACGCGGCCGTGACCCTCGATTTCGCGCTGGCGCGCCTCACGGGGGTGATCGACAAGCTGGTGGTCTATCCCGAGAACATGCGCCGCAACCTCGACCGGCTCGGCGGCCTCGTCCACTCGCAGCGGGTCATGCTCGCCCTGACCCAGAAGGGCGTCTCGCGGGAAGATTCCTACCGTCTTGTGCAGCGCAACGCGATGCCGGTCTGGCGCGGCGAAGGCGACTTCCTGACCCTGTTGAGCAAGGATCCGGACGTGACCCGATATCTCTCCGCGGCCGAATTGCAGGCAAGTTTCAACTTGGATTACCATTTGAAACATGTCGATACGATCTTCAGACGAGTTTTCGGAGATCGGGCCGCATAGCGGGCTGGCAACGCGCCTTCTCCGGGAGGTGTTCTCCCGCCTTGTGCGGCGCGGTTCGCTGCACCTGGTCACGGCCGGCGGCGAGCATCTGACATTCGGCGACGGCGGCGCTCCGGATGTGACGATCCGCTTCACCGATTCCACGGCCGAATGGGCCCTGCTGATCGACCCCGAGCTGCGCGCCGGCGAGCTGTTCATGGAGGGGCGGCTGGTGGTGGAGCACGGCTCCATCTACGACTTCCTGCAGCTCGCCCTGCAGGGCAGCGGCGGCGACCGCACGGTGCTGGCGCTTCCGGCCCTGATCCGGCTGCGCACCATGCTGCGCCGCCTCCGGCCCACCAACAGCCTCACGCGTGCCAGGCGCAACGTGGCGCATCATTACGATCTCGACGACCGCCTCTACACGCTCTTCCTCGACGCCGACCGGCAATATTCCTGCGCCTATTTCGAGCAGCCGGATGCGACCCTCGAGGAGGCGCAGCTCGCCAAGAAGCGGCTTATCGCCGCGAAGCTGCTGATCGAGCCCGATCACAGCGTGCTCGACATCGGCTGCGGCTGGGGCGGCCTCGCCTTCTACCTCGCCGGCGTCGCCGGCGCCGGGAGCGTCAAGGGGATCACGCTGTCCGAAGAGCAGCTCGCCGTCGCGCGGCGCCGCGCCGGCGCGCAAGGCCTGTCCGGTCGGGTGTCGTTCGATCTCGTCGACTACCGCGACGCGCGCGGCACCTTCGACCGCATCGTGTCGGTCGGCATGTTCGAGCATGTCGGGGCGCAATTCTACGAGACCTACTTCCGCACCTGCCGCGACCTGCTCGCCGACGACGGCGTCATGCTGCTGCACACGATCGGGCGCGTGGGGCCCCCCTATCCGACCAATCCCTGGATCCAGCGCTACATCTTTCCCGGCGGCTACCTGCCGTCGCTGTCCGAGATGACGGCGGCAGTCGAACGCGCCGGCCTGTTCGTGACCGACGTCGAGGTGCTGCGCCTGCATTATGCGGACACCCTGCGCGCCTGGCGCGAGCGCTTCCTCGCCCGCCGCGACGAGGCGGCGCGGCTCTACGACGAGCGCTTCTGCCGCATGTGGGAGTTCTATCTCGCCGCGTCCGAGGCAACCTTCCGCTTCGAGGACACGGTCGTGTTCCAGGTGCAGCTGGCGAAGCGCAACGACGTGGTGCCGCTGACGCGCGGCTACATTGCCGAGCGCGAGGCGCGCCTCAGGGCGAAAGAGAAGAGCCTACTGCCCGCCTTCTCGGAAGCCGCCGAATAGCAACGCCCGGTTCCTGCACGCAGGAGCACGCGGCGGGCCGGCCGAGATTCTTGCAAGGTGCGGCATGCACACATGTCCCAGCGCCTTGTCATGGCCGGGCTCGTCCCGGCCATCCCGATTTGTGACGCCGAACAGCCCGACGTGGCCACCTCGGTGACGAGTCGAACTTAGCGCAGCGTTTCTCCGAAACGGGATGGCCGGGACAAGCCCTGCCATGACATAACGCACGCATGGATCCGACCTTCGCCGCCGAATTCCCGCCCGTCAGCCGCGCGCAATGGCTGAAGCTCGTCGAGGCCGTGCTGAAGGGCAGTCGTTTCGACGACGCGCTCGTCGCGCACAGCTATGACGGCATCAGGGTCGAGCCGCTCTATCCGAAGGCCGAGCGGCCGCGGGCGCGCCTGCGCGCGGCGCACGGGCCGTGGCGCGTCGCGCAGCGCGTCGATCATCCCGATCCGCAGGCGGCCAACGCGCTGGCGCTGGCCGATCTCGAAGGCGGCGCCGACGCCTTGGCGCTGGTTTTCGCACAGGCCGGGTCGGCGCGCGGCTTCGGATTGGCCGCGCGCAGCGTCGACGAGCTCGACCGGGCGCTGGCAGGCGTGATGCTCGATCTCGTGCAGATCCGCCTCGACGCCGGCCATGCCGGACCGGCCGCGGCCGCCGCCATCGTCGCCCTCGCCGAGCGGCGCTTCCATTCGCTCGCCGACCTCGATTTCGATCTCGGCCTCGACCCCGTCGGAGCGGTTGCACGATCGGGCACGCTGCCGGCGCCCTGGGACCGGCTGACGGGCGACGCTGCGGACCTCCACGCCGGCCTCCAAGCGCGCGGCTTCAAGGGCGGTGTGTTCCTGGCCGACGGGCGCCCTTACCACGAGGCCGGCGCCAGCGAGGCCAAGGAGGTGGCGGCGGTTCTCGCCACCGCCGTGACCTATCTGCGCGCCCTCGAAGCGCGCGGCCACGGCCTCGAGCAGGCGCGCGACGCGCTCTCGTTCCTGCTGGTCGCCGACAGCGACGAATTCTTCACGATCGCCAAGCTGCGCGCGCTGCGGCAGCTGTGGATACGCGTCGAGGAGGCCTGCGGCCTCGCCCCGAAGCCGATCCGCGTGCATGCCGAGACGGCCTGGCGGATGATGACGCGTCACGACCCGTGGGTGAACATGCTGCGCGTCACCGTGGCGGCTTTCTCCGCCGCGGTCGGCGGCGCCGACACCATCACGGCGCTGCCCTTC
>DATBIR010000109.1:0-5443 GCA_036556825.1 Beijerinckiaceae bacterium | reverse complement strand
CCTTTGCGACCGAACCGCCGAACGCCCCGCTGAAGCCTGCTTCATAATTATCCCATTACTCTGAACCTGCCGGCCGCATTCCGTGGGCATGGAAACGCCAAGCTTGGCCGGAGAGTTCCGGACCACCCTCTGCCGGTGGGTTGGCTGGCAGGAACGCCCGGTTGCGCAACCTGGGGGCGCGGAGCGCGCAAGCCGGGCGATGGCCGATTACTGTCTCCGCATTTCGCGGCGGGCGGGAGAATTCGCCTCCCAGTGTCGTGTGGATGGAGCGCGGGCCGCCCTTGACCCGCGTCTTCGTACGAGAGCGAAGCGTGACTCGCTTGCGGCGCGTCCACGCGCTTCGGCCTGTTGAAGCCCTTGCGCGACAACGCCACTCCTGGCCGGCGCGACGGCGACGGCACCCCGCCACGCGCTCTCTGGCTCCGCCCAAAACGGGTGTCATGCGCTGTTTTGCCGCGACCGGCCCTCGGCTGGCAGATGCGCCCCTGCGTCGCCAAATCGCCTGGGATTTCATCGGGAAACCTTGGTAGCCGCGAGTATTAACCAATCCATTAGCCGCTAAGCTTGTTGCCCCGCGCAGATACTCGACTCCTTTCTGACGAGCCGCTACAGACCCGTTAACAAATTGTAAAAAAGCGGTCTGAGGGGCAGGTTTTCAGGCGTATTGAAGCAAAAGCGAACAGCTTCGGCTTGCCGGCACGTTTGTGCCGTGTGCGGCCGGGGGCCGTCAGCCGACACGTTCTGAACCCTTCCATCTCGTCCTGACCGACGAGGCCGTCGCGCGCGGTGGCCTCTTCAATTCGGGCGGATCGTGTTGCCGCATGGCAGCCCACCGCCAAGCCGGAGCCCCGTGGGGCTCGATTGTTGGATTGGAGCCGCGCCGGGGGGCGTCGGCAAAGGGAGTTGAACAGAGATGCCGACCTTCACCGTCAATGATTCCGGCCCGGCCGATTTCACGACCATCCAGGCCGCCGTCGACGCTGCGTCGGCCGGAGACACGATTATCGTGGCGGCCGGCAACGACGACCTGATCGGTGACGACAACCCCAACGATCTCAGCGGGTTTGGCGGCGACGACCGCATCGAGGGCCGCGGCGCCAACGATACCCTCGACGGCGGCGACGACAACGACGTGGTCCTCGGCGAAGGCGGCGACGACCAGATCTCCGGCGGCAATGGCAACGACACGCTCAACGGCGGCGACGGCAACGACACCGTCGACGGCGGCGACGGCAACGACATCATGGTCGGCCGGGACGGCAACGACACGCTGGACGGCGGCGACGGCGACGACCAGATGTACGGCGAGGCCGGCAACGACCTCCTGATCGGCCGGGCCGGCAATGACACGCTCGACGGCGGCAGCGGCAACGACATCCTCTATGGCAAGGATGACAACGATCTGCTGTTCGGCAATTCGGGCGACGACCGGCTCGAAGGCGAGGCGGGCAACGACGTGCTGACCGGCGGTTCCGGCCGCGACATCATGGTCGGCGGCACCGGCGCGGATCGCTTCGACTTCAACGCCGTGTCCGAGACGGCGGTCGGTGCAAACCGCGACGTGGTCTTCTTCGAGCGCACGGAGGGCGACAAGCTCGACTTCTCGACGATCGACGCCAATACAACGTCCGGAGGCAACCAGGCCTTCTCGTTCGTCGGCGGCGGCGCCTTCAGCGGCGCCGGCCAGCTGCGCTTCAGCGGCGGCGTCCTGCAGGGCGACGTCAACGGCGACGGCGTGGCCGATTTCGAGGTGAGGGTGCACGGCGCCCTGGCGGGCGGCGACATCATCCTCTGACCCGTCGCCACCGCGATCAACATCGCCCCTCGCTGCCACGCAGCGAGGGGCTTTTTGTTGCTGCTGCGCCGCCAGTGGCGCCGATCCGCGCCAGCCGGCGTGCAGTGACGACACGCCCGATCCTTCCCGTCGAATGGCGGCGACCGTGAACTCGGCCTCCGTGACGTCATGGAAACGCCCCCGCCATTGCGGGGCGCATCCGCGCCTCGACACGAAGCGCGATCGAGGTTCCGCCGATTCTCGTCACGTCCCTGTGGCCGCATGCGGGGTCGCCGACCTGCGCCAGGCGCAGGACGGCGGCGCCGGACACGCAATGCGGGTCGCCAGCAGGCCTTGCCCATGCCGGTCGTGGCTCGACCCGATGCCTTGCATGACGCGAATTCGGCGGCCGAATGGAACCGTCTATGCCTTGCCGCGGCTTGTTCAAGGCGCCGGGCCGCGGATCCAGTGGCATTGTCCGGCGGATCGAAGCTCGCGTAAAAGCCCGCGCGCAAACCGCATAGGAGGCATGACCGATGCTGATCGGCATCGACTGGGGCGGCACCAAGATCGAGGCGATCGCGCTCAGCGAAGCCGGCGAGACGCTGGCGCGCACGCGCGTCGCGACGCCGCGCGATTATGATCGCGCCGTCACCGCGGCGACGCGGCTCGTCCACGATATCGAGCGGTCCCTCGGCCGCAACGGCAGCGTCGGCGTCGGCATCCCGGGCGCGTTGTCGCCCTCGACGGGTCTGGTCAGGAACGCCAACTCGGTCTGGATGAACGGCAAGCCGCTCGACCGGGATCTGGCGCGGGCGCTCGACCGCCCGGTGCGCATCGAGAACGACGCCAATTGCTTCGCGGTGTCCGAGGCGATCGACGGGGCCGGGGAGGGCGGCAAGGTGGTGTGGGGCGTCATCCTCGGCACCGGGGCCGGCTCCGGCATCGCCATCGACGGGCGGCCGCTGTCAGGGCCGCACAAGGTCGCGGGCGAATGGGGGCACAACCCGTTGCCGTGGCCGCGCGACGACGAGCGGCCCGGGCCGCCCTGTTTCTGCGGAAAGTCAGGGTGCCTCGAGACGTTCGTCTCGGGCACGGGATTCGCGGCCGATCACGCGCGCCGGACCGGCGAGACGCTGCGCGCGGAGGAGATCGTTGCCCGCATGCGCCGGGGCGATGCCGCCGCCAGCGCCAGCTTCGACATCTATCTCGACCGGCTCGGGCGCGGCATGGCGCATGTGATCCATATCCTCGACCCGGACGTGATCGTGCTCGGCGGCGGCATGTCGGATGTCGACGAAATCTACGGCCAGCTGCCGGCCCGGATCGCGCCGTGGGTCCTGACCGACGCGTTCGTCACGCCCGTGCGCAAGAACCGGCACGGCGCCTCGTCGGGTGTGCGCGGCGCCGCCTGGCTGTGGGGGCGCTATCCATCCCCGTGATGAGACGGCTGGGGTCAGTGCTTGCTCGCCCGCCCTCGGCCCTTGTCCTTCTTGCCCGTCCCGCCGCCGGCCAGGTGGCGGTATCTCTTGGTGTCGGCCTCGAGCGGCTCGTCGCGTGTCCCCGTCGCGGGACCGGGCAGGATGTGGCGGGCGGCCTCGGTGACGATGCCGGCGACCACGCCGGCGGCGTCGTGAACGGCGTCGCGGGTCGCCGCTGCGGCATCGGCCCCCGCTTCCGCCGCGGCCTTGCCGGCCTCGGACAGCTGCGCCGCCGTCGGCCGGTTCTTGACGAGAGCGGCGGCGGCGGCGGCCGCCGCGGCTATCAGCGCGTCCGCGAGAATCTCGCGGCCAAGCTGGCTGGTGAGCAGCGCCGCGAGCGGACCCTTGCGCACGGCCTTGGGCAGCTTCACGCCCGCGATCTTCTTCGATCCCTTAACCTTGTCCTTCTTGGCCACGGCTCGGCTCCCCTTGCTGTGCGAACGACAACGGCCCGTCGAAGGGCTCTGTTCCGCTACTCCACCTTGCCGATCTTCTGCACGGCGGCGACCAGGCGGGCGCTGTCGGCTTCGACGAATTTGGCGAATTCGGGCGCGTCCTGGTACGCGGGCGGACTGCCGGCGCCTTCGAAGGTCTTGGTGACGTCAGGATCGCTCATGGCCTGCTTCATCGCCTCGCGCAGCCGCGTCATGACCGGGCCCGGCAGGCCGCGCGGGCCGAACAGGCCGGCCCAGATGTAGAACTCGACGTCGGGATAGCCGAGCTCCTTGAAGGTTGGCAGATCGGGGAAGCTCGGAATGCGCTGCGCCCCCCAGTTGGCGAGAACGCGCATGGCGCCGCTGTCGACATGCGGCTTCAGCACGCCGGGCGCCGAGGCCAGCGCCTGGATCTGGCCGGAGAGCATCCCGGTCACCGCCGGGCCGGCGCCGCGGTAGGGCACGTGCAGCAGCTTGATGCCGGCGGAGTTGGCGAACATCTCCATGGCGACGTGCAGCGTGCCGTAGGGCCCGGACGAGCCGTACGGGATCTGGCCGGGGCGCTTCCTGGCGTCCTCGACCAGCTCCTTGAGCGTCTTCCAGGGCGCCGAAGCGGGGACCGCGAGAAGCGTCGGGTCGGCCAGCACGCGGGCGATGGGCGCGAGCTGCGACACCTCGTAGGAGGGCTGCCGGCCGAACAGCCGCTCCGATTCAGGCAGCACGGCCAGCGACGACAAGGTCATCAGCAGCGTGTAACCGTCCGGCTCGGCCCGGGCCACGGCGCCGTTGCCCACGAGGCCGCCGGCGCCGGCGCGGTTCTCGACGATCACCGAGCGGCCAAGAATCTTCTCCAGCGCCGCCGCGATCGGACGCGCCGCGAGATCGGCCTGACCGCCCGGCGGAAAAGGCGCGATCATGGTGATATTGCGCGCCGGCCAGCGCTCCTGCGCCTGCAATGCGGGAGCGGCGAGGCCGGCGGCCGCCATGGCGGGAACGGTGACGGCGCCCTTGAGAAAGTCGCGACGATGCATGTTTCCTCCTGCGCGCCAAGGAGCGCGCTTTTTCTTGTGGGGAAGTGGCTTTGCGCAGCCGCGCCCAACCCCGGCGCATCATCACAGCACCGGTTCGATTGCAAGAGCAAGGGGCTATCGCAACGGCCGAAGCGTGGCCGCGCCTAAGGTCAGCGATGCACGCCGATCATGGCGGTGAGGCCGCCGTCGACCGGGACCACGGCGCCGGTGATGTAGGCCGCGGGCGGGCTCAGGAGGAAGGCAACCGCGCCGGCGATCTCGTCGGGCGCGGCGAAGCGGCCGGCGGGGATCTGCTTTTCCATGTCGGCCCGGTAGGCCGCATAGGGCGTCATCATGTCGGTGTCGATGAAGCCGGGAGCGACGTAGTTGACGGTGACGCCGCGCTTGGCGGTCTCGATCGCCAGCGTGCGGCAATAGGAGAGCAGGGCGCCTTTGGACGCGGCATAGGCGGCATTGCCCGGATTGCCTTGCAGGGCCGCCGCCGAGCCGATGGCGACGATGCGTCCGGCGCGGGCCCGGATCATGCCGCGCATCACCGTCTTGGCGAGCCGGGTCAGCGACCAGAAATTGACCTGCATCGCTGCCTCGGCCTTGTCCTGGGCCATCATCGCCGCGAGGGCGTCGTAAGGCTGGCCGGCATTGTGCACGAGGCCGAAATAGGCGTCCTTCTCGATGGCGTCGCAAAAGATATCGAGCGACGCCTTTTCGGCGAGATCGACGGAA
>DATBIR010000108.1:0-8917 GCA_036556825.1 Beijerinckiaceae bacterium | reverse complement strand
GCTCAGGACCTCGGCTCGCCCCCCTGGCGCGCCTTCTGGACGATCACGGTTCCGCTCGCCATGCCGGGCATCATCGCAGGCTCGCTCCTGTGCTTCATCCCGGCCGTCGGCGAGTTCGTCATCCCGGACCTTCTGGGTGGCTCGGAGACGCTGATGATCGGGCGTCAGCTCTGGAGCGAGTTCTTCTCGAACCGCGACTGGCCGCTCGCCTCCGCCGTCGCGGTCGCGCTGCTTGTGATCCTCGTGATCCCGATCGTGGTCTTCCGCGACGTGGAAGCGCGCCGCATCGAGGCGAGGCGATGAGGCGGCGCTTCACCTGGGTCAACGCGACGGCGCTGACGGTCGGCTTCGCCTTCCTGTATCTGCCGATCCTGATCCTGGTCGTCTACTCGTTCAACGCCTCGCGGCTGGTCACCGTCTGGGGCGGTTTCTCGACACGCTGGTATGGCGCGCTGCTCCGCAACGAGGCGCTGCTCGACGCCGCCTACGTGACGCTCCGCATCGCGCTGTTGTCGGCGACGACGGCGACGATCCTCGGAACGCTCGCCGCCCTCACGCTCACCCGCTACGGGCGCTTTCGCGGCCGGACCCTGTTCACCGGCATGGTCTATGCGCCGATGGTGATGCCGGAGGTGATCACGGGGCTGTCGCTGCTGCTCCTGTTCGTCGCGCTCGGCTTCGAGCGCGGCTTCTGGACGGTGATGCTCGCCCACACGACCTTCTGCATGTGCTTCGTCACGGTCGTCGTGCAGTCGCGCCTCGTCACCCTCGACCGCTCCCTTGAGGAGGCGGCGATGGATCTCGGCGCGACCCCGCTCACCACATTCGTGTGGGTGACGCTGCCGCTGATCGCTCCGGCCATCGTCGCCGGCTTCCTCCTCGCCTTCACGCTGTCCTTCGACGATCTCGTCATCGCCAGCTTCACGTCAGGGCCGGGCGCGACCACCTTGCCGATGCGCATCTACAGCCAGGTCAGGCTCGGCGTGACGCCGGAGATCAACGCCGCATCGACGATCCTGATCGCGCTGGTCACGGTCGCCGTCACGGCGGCGACGCTCGCCGCGAAGCGCAGCGCGCTCGATACGCGCGCCCTTCACTGAATGGCGGCAGAGGAATCGCGGGCGTTGTCGCCTTGTCCGCGCGGCGACAGCAACTGCTGGGCGGCGCCGGAACGCTGGATCAGGGCCTGCACATCGGGCGTCACCGTCACGTCGTCCCAGGGGCCGTTGACGTCGAAGGCGATCGACGGCCCGGGCTGCGCGGCGCCGCCCGGCGCGCTCTCGACATTGAGCCTGACGGCGAGCAAGCGCTCGACCAGCGAGGCCCGTCCCTGCAGGGTGCCGCGCAGATTGGCGGCGGCGATGCCGCCGTCGGTGATCTCGGCGCTGCCCTCGGCGAGGGCGAGGTTGAGATGGATCTGGTCGAAGGGCGTGCGCCCGCCGCGCCAGTCGAGCGGCGCCGAGAGCGGCCGGCGTTCGATCCGGCGCAGGGTGTCGTTCAGCCCGACACCGACCAACTCCCCCTGCTTGATGGTGACGTTGGCGCGGCCATGCAGGCGGCGCACGATGTCGGCCGCCGTCTCGCCGGCTCCGTCCAGCGCGAACTGGCCTTGCGCCGCTCCGGTGATCCAGCGGACGGCCCCGAGATCGGGCAGGAGGCTGCCGAGATCGAGACGCTCGAAGGAGCCCTGGGTCTTCAGTTCGAGGCCTTCGCCGGCGCTCGCCAGGATCGTGCGGGCCTTGATCACGCCGCGACTGAGGGAGGCGCGCCCGACCGACCACTCGACGCGACCCGGCTTGACGAGCAGGTTGGCGGCGAGGTCTTCCATGCGCGCCGCGCCGATGCGCACGGCGGACGCCGACAGGCGCAGATCGAGGTCGCCCTGCGGCCGTCCCAGATCGATGGCGTCGGAGCTCCACAGGCCGTTCGCCGAGCGCGCCTGGCCGAGAGGCGCGAAGAAATTCGTGAGATCGAGCCGGTCCGCCGCGAGCGTGCCGGTGATGGCCGGCCGCTCGCCCTCGAGGCGCACGGTGATGGCGCCGTCGAGCCGGTCGACGCCGAGATTGAGGCGCACCGACGGCCATGACGCGGTCCGCCCGCTGGTGCTGAACTCGCCGTCGAGCGAGAAGGCCTGGATGAAATTGCCGAGCGGAAGGTCGAAGCCGCTCCATCGCGAGAAGTCGCGCAGGGAGCGGGTCTCGAAGGCGGCGCGGCCGATCATCTTCGGTTCGCCCGCCGGATTGGCATCGCCGCTCACGACGAGCCGGCCTGGCGGCGCGGTCAGCTGCGCCGTCACGCGGCTCGAGCGACCGGCGACCAGAGCGCTCGGCCGCAGGCCGGTCAGGCTGAAGTCGACCGTTTCGCCGCGCCAGCGCGCCGATCCCGTCATGTCGAGCGTCGATTCGGCATTCGGCCAATAGGCGACAAGCTGGATGTCGCGCAGGATTTCTTCCGATCCGGCCTTGCGGTCGCGGTAGACGAGATAGGCCGAGTTCACGCTCAGCGTCTTGATGTGCCCGAGCGACTCGCCGGCCAGGATGCGGCCCCGCAGGCTCGCCACCGCGGCGTCCCAGGGCGTGCGGCCGGCGGCGTCGGCCTCGACGTCGATCCTCACCTCGCTGAGCGCCAGCTGCGACAGCTCCAGCCGGCCGGCGATGATGGGCAGGATGCGGAACTCGCCGCGCAGCCAGCCGCCGCGCACGACGTGTGTGCCGTCGGCGGCGGTCAAGGTGATGTCCTCGAATTTGAGGCGCGGCACGGGCAGGAACGCCACCGTGCTGCGGCCCGCCACCGAGAGCTCCAGACCGTACAGCTCCTTGAGCTGCGCCGAGATGGCGCTGCGCAGGGCGTCCGAGGTCAGGCTCCAGGGTGCCACCGCGGCGGCCAGCGCCGCGAAGCCGGCGAGCGCGGCGGCGACGACCGCGCGGCGTGGTGTGAACAATGTTATTTTGCGCATTTCCATACCGGCCCGGCCACCCGTGCGCGCCGCGGCCCGATCTGCCCAGGGCGAATCCATACAGGGTCCGGCTGGGAATGTCTAAATCGACGACTTGCGAGCGCCGCCGCTGCAGTTCTAAAGAGGCACGGGGGAAGCTCGCGCCGGCCGCGAGAGCGGTCGCCTCACATCGACCGGCCGGGCCGCGATCGGGCTTCGCCGCCAAGGGAGCGCTCAATGAACAAGGTCTTTCCGAATGCGCGGGCCGCCCTCGATGGCCTCTTGCGGGACGGCATGACGATCATGTCCGGCGGCTTCGGTCTTTGCGGCATTCCGGAGGATCTGATCGAGGCCATCCGGCAGTCGGGCGTAAAGAATCTGACGGTGATCTCGAACAATGCCGGCGTCGACGGGGTCGGGCTCGGGCTTCTCCTCGAGACGCGCCAGATCCGCAAGATGATCTCGTCCTATGTGGGCGAGAACAAGCTGTTTGCGCAGCAATATCTTGCCGGCGACCTGGAACTCGAATTCAACCCGCAGGGCACGCTGGCGGAGCGCATCAGGGCAGGGGGCGCCGGCATTCCGGCCTTCTTCACCAAGACGGGCGCCGGGACGATCATCGCCGAGGGCAAGGAAACGCGCAGCTTCGACGGCGAGGACTACATCATGGAGCGCGGCCTGTTTGCCGACCTTGCCATCGTCCACGCCTGGAAGGGCGACACCGAAGGCAACCTCGTCTATCGCAAGACGGCGCGCAACTTCAATCCGATGATGGCGACGGCCGCCAAGGTGACCATCGCCGAGATCGAGACTCTCGTGCAGCCCGGCGAGATCGATCCCGACCATATCGTCACGCCTGGAATTTTCGTTCAGCGCATGGTTCATGTGCCCGCCGCCAAGAAGCACATCGAGCAGCGCACGACGCGCAAGCGCACCGAGGCAGCAGTGCCGGCGGGAGCGGGGGAGGAAGTCTGATGGCCTGGACACGCGACCAGATGGCTGCCCGTGCGGCGAAGGAGCTGCGCGACGGCTTTTACGTCAATCTCGGCATCGGCATTCCGACGCTCGTCTCGAACTACATCCCGGCCGGCATGAATGTTCAGCTGCAAAGCGAGAACGGCATGCTCGGCATGGGACCTTTCCCGTTCGAGGGGGAGGAGGACGCGGATCTGATCAATGCCGGCAAGCAGACCATCACCGAGCTGCCGACCACGAGCTATTTCTCGAGCGCTGACAGCTTCGCCATGATCCGCGGCGGGCATATCGACTTGTCCATCCTCGGCGCCATGCAGGTCGCCGAGAACGGCGACCTCGCCAACTGGATGATCCCGGGCAAGATGGTGAAGGGCATGGGCGGCGCCATGGACCTCGTCGCCGGCGTCAAGAAGGTGGTCGTCGTGATGGAGCACACCGCCAAGGACGAGCCCAAGCTGCTCAAGCGCTGCAATCTGCCGCTGACCGGCGCCGGGGTCGTCGACATGGTGATCACCGATCTCGGCGTCTTCACCATCGACAAGAAGGGCGCCTCCGGCATGGCCCTGATCGAGCTGGCGCCCGGCGTCACCGCCGACGAGATCCGCGCCAAGACCGAAGCCGACTACCGCGTCGCGCTCAACCAGCGCGCCGCCTAGCCCACCTCTCCCTCCTGGGGAGGCGGATTGACTCGGCGCTGCGGGTCAGCTGCAGCACGGGCCACACGCCGACGGCGACGATCACGAGCGCCGCGAGCGCGCCGTCCTCGAAGGCGCCGCGCGAGGCGTGCCCGTAGACCAGCGTGGCCAGCGTCTCGGTGTTGAGCGGGCGCAGGAGCAGCGTCGCAGGAAGCTCCTTGAGGCAGTCGACGAATACGAGCAGGGCGGCGCTGGCGAGGGCCGGGCGCAGCAGCGGCAGCTGGATGCGCAGCACCAGTTCGCGCGCGCTCGCGCCGAGGGTGCGCGCTGCGTCGTCGATGCCGGCGGAGACGCGTTCGAACCCGGCCGTGAGCGAGCCGGTGGCGATCGTCAGGAAGCGCACCGTGTAGGCGATCACGATCGCGGCCGAAGAGCCCATCACGACGAGGCCGAGGCGCTCGCCGGTCAGCATCCGCCACAGCGCGTTGAGGGCGTTGTCGAAGCCGACCAGGGGGCCGAGCAGCCCGAGCGCCAGCACCGTGCCCGGGATGGCGTAGCCGAGCCCGATCAGGAATCTCAGGCTGTCGGTGAGCTGATGCTGCGCGAAACGCGAGGCCGTCACGACCACGACGGCGAGGCACAACGTGGCGGCGGTCGCCGCGCCCGCGAGCCACAAGCTGGTGGCGAGGTGGCGCAGGAACGTCAGGTCGAGCTGCTGGGCCGGCCCGCGCGCCACCAACTCCTGGACCAGGAAAGCGGCCGGGACCAGAAAGCCGAGCAGGACGGGCAGGGCGCAGGCGACCAGCGCCAGCACGCCGGCCCGCGGCGACAGATGCAACGCTTGCGCAAGCCGCGGCCGGCGCGTCGGCATGGCATAGCGCCGGCTGCGGCGGCCGTGGCGCTCGAGCGCGATCAGGGCCATGACGACGGCCAGCATGGTGCAGGCGATCTGGGCGGCGCCGGCAAGGCTGCCGCGATTGAGCCAGGTCGTGTAGACGGAGACAGTCAGCGTGCGCACGCCGAGATATTCCGCCGCGCCGATGTCGTTGAGGGCTTCGAGCAGCGCCAGCGACAGCCCCACCGCGAGCGCCGGGCGCGCCAGCGGAAGCGCGACGGCGCGGAACAGCTCCAGGCGGCTGGCGCCGAGCGTGCGCGCCACCTCCATCATGCCGGCGCTTTGCGTCAGGAACATCGCGCGCGCCGTGATGTAGACGTAGGGATAAAGGACAAAGGACATCACCAGGACGCAGCCGCCGAGCGAGCGGATCTCCGGAAACCAGTAGTCGGCGCGGGAGTGCCAGCCCATCAGGCTGCGCAGCAGCATCTGCACTCGTCCGCCGGCGTCGAGAAGATCGACGTAGACATAGGCGGTGATGTAGGTCGGCACCGCCAGCGGCAGCGGCAGCAGCCAGGCGAGCGTCGTCCGCAGGGGGAAGCGGTAGGCCGTCACCAGCCAGGCCGTGCCGACGCCGATGCTGCCGGCGACGACGGCGATGCCGCCGAGCAACAGCGTCGTCTCGACAAGCGCGACGGGCAGCACGTCGCCCAGCAGGCTTCGCGGCACTTGCGTGCCGCCCATGGCGATTGCCACCAGCGACGCCACTGGCGCCAGCACGAGCAGCCCGGCGCCGAGCACCACGGCGATCGACCACCACGGCGCGCTGCCGAAAATGCGGCGCCCGATCGGCCGCACGAAGCGGGGTGAAGTCACGAGATGCGTCATGATGGAAGCGGCATCGAAAGCGGGACGGCGTCGCTTCGAAGCCGTTCCGCTCTCCTTAACTCCTTGCGGCGCGCGATCCCTGGGTCAGCCACTGCCGCGCCGGCGGCTCAGCGATCGAAGCCGACCTTGTCGACGAGCTCGCTCGCCTTGGCGCGCGCCTTGGCGACATCGGCCACCGCCATCGCATCCGCCTGCAGCTGCCCGAATGACGCGACCAGCTGATTGACCGCAATGCCCTGGCGCACCGGGTATTCGAAGTTGACGTCCGCGAATACCCGCTGGGCGTCGTTGCTCGTCATATACTCGATCAGCTTCATGGCGTTGTCGCGGTTCGGCGCGTGTTTAGCGACCACTGCGCCCGACACGTTGACATGCGTGCCGCCGTTCTCGAATTTCGGCAGGATCACTTTCACGGCTTCGACCCATTTCTTCTGCTCGGGCGAACCGTTCGCCATGAGGCCGATGTAATACTGGTTGCCAAGGCCGATGTCGCAGACGCCGGCGGCGATGTCCTTGGCGACGTCGCGGTCGCCGCCCGACGGCTTCTTGGCGAGATTCGCCTTGACGCCGCGCAGCCACTGCTCGGTCTTGGCCTCGCCGTGCTTGACGATCATCGCCGCGATCAGCGCGATGTTGTACTGGTGCTGGCCCGAGCGGATGCAGATCTTGCCCTTCCATTTCGGGTCGGCGAGATCCTCGTAGGTGATGGCGTCCTGTTTGACGCGCTCCTTCGAGGCATAGACCACGCGCGCCCGCAGGGAGAGGGCGAACCAGCGGCCCTCCGGATCGCGATACTGCGCGGGAATGTTGGCGGCGAGAACTTCCGAGCGCACCGGCTGCACGATGCCGAGATCGACGGCTTCCTGCAGGCGGCCGATGTCGACCGTGATGAGCACGTCAGCGGGGCTGTTCGCGCCTTCCGCCTTGATGCGCTCGGCGAGCCCCTGTTCCGAGAACAGGGCGTTGACCTTGATGCCGGTCGCCTTGGTGAATTCGTCGAGCGTCGCCGAATACAGGCCCGGCTCGCGATTGGTGTAGACGTTGACGACGCCCTGCGCGAGCGCAGGCGCGCCCGCGCCGATCAGCGCGGCGGCGGTAAGCGCGCCGAGCACGGCGCGCGGGAAAGCATTGCTCTTCATGTCGGTTCCTGCTCCAGGCAAGGGGTCAAGGCCCTTGTGGGTGAGTGGCCGTTCAGCCGGCTCCGCTCCATGCACGCCGCGTCACCGGAGGTCAATGAAAAAGCGTGTAATCTCAATAATTTAGATGGGTTCTAAAGTGGCTGCTTTTTGTAGTCCTTCCAATCAGCGCGGCGCCGCGCGGCACACGCGCACTGCGACGCATCGCCACCCCGCGTAACCAGAGTTCATGCTCGCGCATTTCGGCGCAAGATCATGATGATCGAGGCACGGCTCGATCCCGCACCGGCAAGCGCGCGGTCTGTGACCCAGCGCATATCGCCGGCAGCCGTCTTGCGCGAACATCGCTGATCGACGGGTACGTTGTCCCGGAGGTTACGTCATGCTCGCCGTTCGCGCCGCGCTGCGTTACACCCTCGTCGCGTTCGTCATCGCCGCCGTCCCGGCGCTGGCCGCCTGGGGCACGGTGGCCTTCGCGCAGGATGCCTACGCCGCCTTCTACCGTTCCTTCGCCGAGACCTCGTGCTGCTGGACGAACAAATGCTGCTACGAGATCAGCGAGAACGACGTCGAGGATCTCGGCGAGCCCATCACCGTCACCAACACCTGGGGCCGCAGCGTCACCGGCCACGGCTACCGCATCAAGGCGTCCGGCCAGGTCGTCGTGCGCACTGCCTTCTCGCCCGACGGCAAATACCACCGCTGCTCGTGCGATCCCTCCGGCACCGGATGGAAGGTCTGGCCCGGCGCCAACACGCGCTGCCTGTTCACGCCATTCTACGCGACCTGAGCGATTCGTTTCCCCGCACGCACGGTGGGTGTTGCGTTCCCGACTTGCGGCTGTGAGGAGCCGATCTCGGCACGCCCGGCAGCCACTGGCAGGGCAGGGGAGGAGTGCGCCCTGTCGGCGTGGAGGTGATCACGCCGGGAATGCGACCGCTGTCGGCTTGACCGAACGCAGCCGGGTTGCCTCGTCTTCAGGCCGTTCGCGTCGGATCGAGGCTCCACGCCTGCCTGGCCCCGCCGAACCGGTTGACCGGCGCAGGCACTCACCTTATGTGAGACGGGCCGGTCGCCCCGGAGCCGCTTTGGCCCGGACCGTCACCGATCCGAAAATTGGCGCCATTCCAGCCACTTCGGTGGGGGATAGTTTAACGGTAGAACAGCGGACTCTGACTCCGTTAGTCTAGGTTCGAATCCTAGTCCCCCAGCCAATTGCTTCCGTTGAGGTTTCTTGGCTTTCCGCGCCAGATTCTTCGCGCCGTTTTGCAGCTCATTTTGAGAGTTTCGTTCTGGTCTTGCGCTCGCGAGGAGCGGCCAGCGTGACCTCACGTGACACACGGAAAGCGTGAAGCTAAGCTTTACGCGTGGCGCTCGTCCTCTCGGGATCACCATGCGGGTGTCTGCTCTTGCCGGTCTGGCGTCCTGCGTATCTTTGGCGTTTGCGCATGCGGAAGACGATAGCGCGAAGCGGCGCGCGCACGTTCCTTACGTGAGAGCCGCGACGGCATGC
>DATBIR010000107.1:0-5135 GCA_036556825.1 Beijerinckiaceae bacterium | reverse complement strand
TCGAAGCCGGTGCCGATCAGCCGGTCGATCACCCCGGAAATGTCCTGGTCGCGCATCCACAGGCCGTCGACGCGGCGGCGGTCGTAGCGCGGTAGTCCGAGGAAGATGCCACCGACCGTGGTCACCGTGCCCGAGGTGCCGAGCAGATGGAAATACGGCGCCGCGGCGGCCGGCCCGGCGATCAGGGCGAAATCGGCAAGAAGGTCGGACACCTCCTCAACCATGCCTTCGAAGGATTGCGGGCTCACCTCGACGCCGCCATGGCGCTCGGCCAGGGTCACGACGCCGGCCGGCAGCGAATCCCAGGCGCGGATGCGCTTGCACGGATCGGCGGTGGCGTTCGGCGCGATGCCGTCGAGCCAGGCGATCTCGGTCGAGCCACCGCCGATGTCGAAGACGATCACCGACTGCGCATAAGGGTCGGCGAGGCTGGCGCAGCCGGTCACCGCCAGGTAGGCCTCGGTCTGGCGGTCGACTACCTCGAGATGCAGTCCGAGTTCGTCCTCGACGCGGGCGATGAACTCGGCGCCGTTGGCGGCGAGCCGGCAGGCCTCGGTGGCGATCAGCCGGGCGCGCACAACGTCGCGCGCCTCCATCTTCTGCTTGCAGATGCGCAGCGCTTCGATGGTGCGGCGGATGGCGCCTTCGCGCAGCCGGTTGCCGCGCCCGAGCCCTTCGCCGAGGCGGACGATGCGCGAGAAGGCGTCGACCACCCGGAAACCGGAATGGAGCGGCTCGGCGATGAGGAGGCGGCAGTTGTTGGTGCCGAGATCGAGAGCGCCGTAGGCGCCGGCGCTCCAGCGGGCCGCGGCGCCGTAGGGCGTGCGGGCAAAGTGCGGACGGGGCGCGCGGTCGGCAGCGGGCGAATAGGTGCCCGCGGACGGCAGCTCAGGCTCGTCCGAGCCGGTGTTCAGAACAGCCTCGTCCTTGACCCGCACGGTCCGCAATTCCTTCGCAAGCCGGGTGTTGCCGACTTGCGCATCATCGAAATGGACCTCGGGAAACCCCGGGATCCACGGCGCCGGAACCTGAAGAGCCCCGCACCTCGATCGTTGCCGTGACAGTAACAAGGCCTCCATGCGCCTGCCAAGTGCAGGCGCGCCTCAGGCGGCGGCTTTCCCGTCCAGGCCGTTGGCGCGCGGGGTCGGGCGCAGCAGGCCCTTGGCCTGGACGAATGGCCGCGGGCGGTTGATCACCTCGTCGAGCCGCGACCAAAGTACCTTGGGCGAGAAGGGCTTGGAGATGATCTCGTTGACCCCGAGGGCAAGCGCCCGGTCGACCACATAGCGGCGCGGCTTCGACAGCATCAGGATGATCGGGATGGTCGGGGCCGGCGAGGTGTTGGGCGTGCGCGTGAGGCGGATGAACTCCTCGCCGCTCAGGATGGCCAGGTCCCAGTCCAGAATCACCAGATCCGGCTTGTTCTCGGTCAGGGCGCCCAGCGCCTCGGCCCCGTCCGGCGCCTCGAGCACGCGCTTGATGCCGACGCGCGTGAGCATGTCGCGCAGGATGCGGCGGATGTAGAGGCTCTCATCCACCACGAGCGCGGCAAGATCCGGAAATGTCGGTGTGGCGATCATCGCTGTGACGCGGTCTTCTCACGACCTTCGGCGTGACCGGTGTAGCAGGGGAATTCTACCGCTTTGCTAACGCGATCGGCAGAACCGTCATCCCGGCGATGGCAACGCCTTCTTAACGATACGATTCGGGGTCTCGCCCGCCCGGAGGGCCAACTTTTCGGTGAAATGGGCCACCTCCGTCTGGAAAGCCCTGGCGGCTCCGGGATAGCCTCGGGCCCGGCAGGTTTCGGGGGCATAGAGATCATGGGGGCGCGGGACGGCTTCTTTCCTCGCTGGAGGCTCAAGAGCGAAGGCACCATCATGCCGGACGAGCGGCTGCCGCCCGGCCAGACCGTGGTCGTCGGCCTGCAGCACGTGGTGGCGATGTTCGGCGCCACCGTGCTGGCTCCGCTGCTGATGGGTTTTGATCCGAACGTCGCCATCCTGTTCTCGGGCATCGCGACCCTCATCTTCTTCGTCGTAGTGGGCGGGCGCGTGCCGAGCTATCTCGGTTCCAGCTTCGCCTTCATCGGCCCGGTGCTGGTGGCGACGGGCGCCGCCGTCGGCAAGCCCAATCCGAACATCGCCGTCGCTCTCGGCGGCATCATCGCCGCGGGCGCCGTCTATACGGCGATCGGCCTGTTCGTGACCGTTGCCGGACACCGCTGGATCGAGCGCCTGATGCCGCCGGTCCTGACCGGCGCGATCGTCGCGGCGATCGGACTCGTGCTCGCGCCCATCGCCATCAATTCCGCGTCAGGCATCACGC
This sequence comes from Beijerinckiaceae bacterium, assembly GCA_036556825.1. Taxonomy (GTDB): domain Bacteria; phylum Pseudomonadota; class Alphaproteobacteria; order Rhizobiales; family Beijerinckiaceae; genus JAJKJG01. The sequence goes on along the minus strand of DATBIR010000107.1, from coordinate 2,807 downwards.
CGGCCAATGCCGACGGCAGCGCCTTCGCGCGCTGGATCGCGCTCCTCACGGTCGCGGCGGTGGCGGCGGTCGCGGTCTATGCGCCCGGCATGTGGCGCCGGTTGCCGATCCTGATCGGCGCTGCGATCGGCTATCTCGCCTACCTGGTCCCCGCCAACGGCCTCGCGCTGGGCGCGCCGATCGACTTCTCCAACGTTGCGGCGGCGCGATGGTTCGGCGTGCCGAACTTCACGAGCCCGGTCTTCAGGCTCGAGGCGATCAGCCTGATCGCCCCGGTGGCGATCGTCCTCGTCGCCGAGAATCTCGGGCACATCAAGGCGATCGGCGCCATGACCGGGCGCAACTTCGATCCCTATCTCGGCCGCGCCTTCATCGGCGACGGCGTCGCCACCATGGTGTCGGGATCGTTCGGCGGGACCGGCGTCACCACCTATGCCGAGAATATGGGGGTGATGGCCGTGACGCGCATCTACTCGACGCTGATCTTCGTGGTCGCGGCCCTGATCGCCATCCTGCTCGGCTTCTCGCCGAAATTCGGCGCGCTGATCCAGACGATCCCGGGTCCCGTCCTCGGCGGTCTGTCGATCGTCGTGTTCGGGCTGATCGCCGCCACCGCCGGGCGCATCTGGGTGGAGAACGGCGTCGATTTCTCGCGCGCCCGCAATCTCATCACCGTGGCCGTGGCGCTGGTGCTCGGCGCCGGCAACTTCAAGCTGTCGATCGCCGGCTTCACGCTCGACGGCATCGGCACGGCCACCTTCGGCGCCATCCTGCTCTATCATGCCATGCGCGGCCCGGCCGAAGCGATCGTGCCCGCCGATGCGCAGCCTCCGACGCGACCGTGAGCGGCGAGCCGATGCGTAATCGTTGATGCCGTCGGCATCGCTCGATCCGTTCGTGTTCGCCGCGGTGCTGGCCGCGGCGGCGATGCATGCCGGATGGAACGCCTTTCTCAAGCTGCGGCTGGAGCCGCTCACGGGGATGGCGCTGATCGCCGCCGGCTCGGGGGTTGTGGCGATTCCGTGTCTGGCGTGGTTCGGCCTGCCGCGCGCCGCGGCATGGCCGTGGCTCAGCGCGTCGCTGATGCTGCATATCGGCTATTACATCACGCTGGCGGAAGCCTACCGCCGGGCCGACATGGGACAGGTCTATCCGATCGCGCGCGGCGGCGCGCCGCTGCTCACGGCTATCGCCTCGCTGCTCCTGTTGCGCGAGCCGGTGTCGCTCGAGGCGGCGCTCGGGATCGCGCTGCTCGGGGCCGGCGTCGCGCTCATGTCGCTGCGCGGCGGCCGCGGGCATCACGCGGTCGACCGCCTCGCCATCGCCTTTGCGCTGGCGACGGCGGTGATCATCTGCGGCTACACGCTCGTCGACGGCATCGGCGCGCGCGCCGCCGGCAACGCGCATGCCTACGCGGCGGCGCTGTTCGTGATCGACGCCATCCCGCTCGCGGTCTTCATCGCCTGGCGCGATGGGCGCAGCGGCTTGCGCGCGCTCGCGCCCGTCGCCGGCCCGGGGCTTGCCGCCGGGGCGCTTTCGTACGCGTCGTACTGGATCGCGATCTGGGCGATGACCGTGGCGCCGATCGCGCTGGTGGCGGCGCTGAGGGAAACCAGCGTGCTGTTCGCGGCGGCGATCGCGCTCGTGATCCTCAAGGAGCCGTTCGGCGCGATGCGAGCCCTCGCGGCGACGCTGATCGTCATCGGCCTGCTGCTGATCCGCCTGGCGTGAGGCCGATCGGCACTCGCCAGCTTGCCCTATTGACCCCGCACTCCACCGCGCCACTCAATGCCGCCAGGCGGCACGGACGTACAACCATGAAGAAGGCGACGACATGAAGAAGGCGAAGAGCGTCCCGGGGGACGCAAACGAAGGCGCGTCACCGGCTTGGCTGATCGATGCGAAGATCGAGGAGCTGGGTGACTGGCGCGGCGAGACGCTCGCCCGGATCAGAACGCTCATCATGCAGGCCGACCCCGACGTGGTCGAGGAATGGAAGTGGCGAGGGGTTCCGGTCTGGTCGCATGCCGGCATCATCTGCACCGGCGAGACCTACAAGAATGTCGTCAAGATGACCTTCGCCAAAGGCGCATCGCTGGAGGATCCGTCTCGCCTCTTCAACGCCAGCCTCGACGGCGGCACACGGCGGGCCATCGATATTCACGAGGGCGACGAGATCGACGAAGAGGCGCTGAAGGCGCTCGTCCGCGCCGCCGCGGCCCTGAACGCGTCGCGCGTTCCCGCGCGCTCCGCCCGCTCGCGGAAGGCAGCGACGCGTGCCTGAGCAGCCGCGCGCGGCTTGAGCGGCCGCACGTTTTTCGCGTCCCTCATCGTCATTGGCGGATTTCATGATCCTGACGCTCGGACAGCGCGAAGCGCTGATCCCGGTACTGCAATCCACGACGCCGCGTGTTGCAAACGAATTTGACGCCGCACAGCGCGTTGCGAACACCCTTCAATCGTTGCGCGTGCGCAACAGCGGGTTGCATTCGGCGCACCGTCCCCACCAGGGCGCTGCGGCTACGCTTGACCAGCCATTTGTGTGCCCGACAACTGCAAATGTGACGGCGCGAGTCCGTTCCCTGCCGGAGCGATGACATGATGAGCGGACCTAGGATGGGGGCAGATGCGGATCTTGATTGTGGGCGGTCTCGCCCTGTCGCTTGGCGCGTGCGCAACGGTCACGCGCGGAACCACTGAACAAGTCGCGTTCTCGTCGGAGCCGGCCGGGGCCGAGGTGCGCACGTCGACGGGGCTCGGCTGCCCCGAGACGCCGTGCACCATCATCGTGCCGCGCAAGGATCCGT
>DATBIR010000106.1:0-30452 GCA_036556825.1 Beijerinckiaceae bacterium | reverse complement strand
GTGAACAGCTCGAGCAGCACCGCGTGGGGCACCTGCCCGTCGAGGATGACAACCGCCTCGACGCCCTGCTCGAGCGCGTAGATGCAGGTCTCGATCTTCGGGATCATGCCGTCAGTGATGGTACCGTCGGCGATCAGGCTGCGGCATTCCTCGACGGTCAGCTCCGGGATCAGCTGCTTGTTCTTGTCGAGCACGCCGGGCACGTCGGTGAGCAGGAGGAGGCGCTTCGCCCCCATCGCGCCGGCAATGGCGCCCGCGAAGGTGTCGGCGTTGACGTTGTAGGTCTCGCCGGTGGCGCCGACCGCGACCGGCGCCAGCACCGGGATCAGCTCGGCCTTGAGCACCGCGTCGAGCACCTCGCGGTTGACGCGTTCCGGCTCGCCGACGAAGCCGAGATCGACATGCCGCTCGATATTCGAGTCCGGGTCGACCACGGTGCGGGCCGCCTTGCGCGCCACCACCATGTTGCCGTCCTTGCCGCACAGGCCGACCGCCTTGCCGCCCTCGGCGCCGATCCAGCCGACGATCTGCTTGTTGATCGAGCCGGCCAGCACCATCTCGACGACCTCGACGGTCGCCTCGTCGGTGACGCGCAGGCCCGCCTGGAACTCGGAGCGGATGCCGAGCTTGCCGAGCATCTGGCCGATCTGCGGACCGCCGCCATGCACGACGATCGGCTTGAGGCCGGACTGTTCGAGCAGCACGATATCCTCGGCGAAATCTTCCGCCGCATGCCGGTCGCCCATGGCATGGCCGCCGTATTTGATCACCACGACCTGCTGGTCGTAGCGCTGCATGTGCGGCAGCGCCTGCACCAGGATCTCGGCCTGCACATGCACGTTCGGGAGGGGCTCGTTCATCGGCGGCATCTCTAAGGGGGCAGCGGTTGGCGGGGCTTCTAGAGCATTTTCCGGCGAAGTGGACCCGGTTCGCCGAAGAAAATGCGTCTTTGGAACAGCTAGAGCCGATTCCACTTGAGTGAAAACGGCTCTAGCCCAGGACCGCGATCCTCGGAAGCCGCTTTCAGCCCCAACCTTCGTCATGACGATGCTGGAACTACCTGAAAACGCGCAGCAGGGCCGCGACGGCGATCAGGGCCCAGCCGGCCATTAGGACGAAGCCGCCGGTTGGAGCGGCCATGGGGAACAGGGCGCTGCCGCGGAAGGCGCGCATGGCGAGATCGCCGCAGAACAGGACGAGGCCGAGCACGACGACCCAGCCGGCGATTCGGCCGAGGCCGGGATGGACGGCGCCGGTCCCTGTCAGGGCCGCGAGCGCCAGCAGCACCGGCGCATGCAGCATGAGGAAGCGCGAGGCCGTCTCGAGATTGGTGCCGCCGGAATGATGCGCGGCGGCTGCCGCCAGCGCGACGCCGGTGAGGCCCGCGAGGGCGCCGAGCACGATCAGCATGGCCTGGCTTTCATCAGCATGGTTGTCACGAGCGCTCGCCGAGAAGGCGGGCGATGCCGGCGCGCAGCTCCGGCACGCCGAGGCCGGTGCGGCTCGAGGTCGGCCGGATCTCGGGAAAGGCGGCCGGGCGTCGGGAGATCGCCGCTGCCGTGTCGGCGATGCGGCGCTCCAGCTCGGCGGCTTTCAGCTCGTCGGCCTTGGTCAGCACGATCTGGTACGACACCGCCGCCTTGTCGAGCCCGTCGAGCACGGCGATGTCGGCGTCCTTGAGCCCGTGCCGCGCATCGATCAGCACGAAGACCCGCGCCAGGTTGGCGCGGCCGCGCAGATAGGCGTGGATCAGCTCGGTCCAGGCGGCCACCTTGGCTTTCCCCACGGCCGCGTAGCCGTAGCCCGGCATGTCGACCATCGTCAGCTTGCCGGTGCCCGGGGCACTGACGGCGCCCGAAGCGCTGCCGAGCTCGAAGAAGTTGAGCTCCTGCGTGCGGCCCGGCGTGTGCGAGATGCGCGCCAGCGTCTTGCGCCCGGTGAGGGCGTTGACCAGACTCGACTTGCCGACATTGGAGCGTCCCGCGAAGGCGATCTCGACGCCACGCATCGGCGGCAGGTTGTCGATCCGGCTGGCGGCCCAGATGAAGCCTGCCTCGCCGGCGAACAGCTTGCGGCCTGGTTCGAGAAACGGTTCGAGATCGGCGGCCGGGGCGTCGGTCATGCCGGCACCTATCGGCGCTCGCGCCGCGCTTGGCAAGGTGACTTGGCAAGGTGACGGGATGAGTGTCGAGATACGCAACATCTTTGCGAGCATCCAGCGCGATCGGCGCGAGGAGCTGATCGAGGCGCTGGTCGGCGCGCCGCACGTGCGCATCGAGCGCATCGTCTCGACGGGCCAGGCGAGCCCGCCCGGCTTCTGGTACGACCAGGACTGGGCCGAATGGGTGGTGGTGCTGTCCGGCGCCGCCGGGCTCGCCTTCGAGGACGAGCCGGCGCCGCGCACCCTCGGCCCGGGCGACTGCGTGCTGATCCCCGCGCATGCCCGTCATCGCCTCGCCTGGACCGACGCCGACCAGCCGACCGTCTGGCTCGCGGTGCATTTCGCAGAACCCTAAGCCCTGTCATTCCGCGGCCTCGCGCAGCGAGGAACCCGGAATCACAGGACAGGTGGGGGCTAGGCTGCGCGCACGCCTTCGAGGAAGCCCTGCACTTCGTGGCCGAGGGTGGTGGCGTTGCGCGACAGCTCCCCGGCCGATGCGAGCACCTGCGCGGCCGCGGCGCCGGCGTGGCCGGCGGCGCGCTGAACCTCGCCAATGCTTTCGCTGACCTCGCCAGTGCCGCGCGCCGCCTCGCTGACATTGCGCGCGATCTCCTGCGCCGCCGCCTGCTGCTGCTCGGCGGCGGCGGCGACGCCGACCGCGGCCTTGTGCAGGTCCTCGATGGTGATGCCGATGCCCTTGATGGCGTCGACCGCTTCGCCGGTCGCCTCCTGGATATTGGCGATCTGCGCGGCGATCTCCTCGGTGGCGCGCGACGTCTGGTTGGCAAGCTCCTTGACCTCGGCCGCCACCACAGCGAATCCGCGGCCGGCTTCGCCGGCCCGCGCCGCCTCGATGGTGGCGTTGAGAGCGAGCAGGTTGGTCTGGCCGGCGATGGTGTTGATCAGCGCCACCACGTCGCCGATCTTCTGCGCCCCGGCCGCCAGCTCCTGCACGCGGCCATTCGTGCGCTGCACCTTCTCGACGGCCTGCTCGGCGACGCGCGAGGTTTGCAGGATCTGGCTGCCGATCTCGCCGGCGGAGGCGGCCATTTCCTCGGTGGCGGCGGCGACCGCCTGCACGTTGACCGAGGTCTGCTCGGAGGCCGCGGCGACGCTGCTCGAGCGCTCGCTCGTCTGCTCGGCGGTGGCGGCCATGGATTTGGCGGTCGATTCCAGCTCCTCGGCGGCGGCCGACAGGTGCTGGACGAGCCCGCCGACGCTGCCTTCGAAGCTCTGCGCCAGGGCCGCCATCTCGGCCTTGCGCCGTTCCGCCATGTGTTTCTCGTTGTCGGCCTGCGCCTCGCGCAGGCGCTGCGTTTCCGCCATGGCGGCGGCGAACACGCGCATCGCCTTCCAGATGGCGCCGATCTCGTCGCGCGTCTCGCGCATTGTGGGCAGGCGGTAATCGCCCGACGCGAGCTTCTCGATTGCTGTGGTCACGCCGTGCAGCGGCCGGGCAACCTGCCGATGTCCCATCAGCCACCCGATCAGTAGCGCCGCCAGCGCGCCGCCGAGGGCGAGCGAGACGAGCAGCACCAGGCGCTGATCGTAGACCGCCTCGACCCGTTGCTCGACGACGTTCGCGGCTTCCATGTTGCGCTTCGTGATCGCGTCGATGCTTTGCTGGAAAGCCTTGCGGTTGGCGCGGTTCGCCTCGTTGTTCCCCTGCTCGTTGCCGGCTTGCGGCGATACGTCGACGCCGAGCCGCGCCGTCTCGGTGCGGAAGCTCTTGAAGGCGGCGGCATCTGTCTTGAGCTGGTCGAAGGCGGGCCGGTCCTCGGGCTGCACGAGCGGCTCCCATTGCACGAGCAGCGCATCGATATCCTTGAGGAATTTCAGGATGCCCTGGGAAAACTGCTTGGCCGCCGCCGTATCCTTGGCGGCGTAGACGCCGCGCGCTTCCATCACCACCGCTGTGACGAGTCGGTTGAGGCGCTCGCCGTAGAGCGCGCGGGCATCCGAGGTGCGCACGTCCTCAACCGCCTGATTGTAGGTCCGCAGCGTGCTGATGCCGATGCCGGCGATCGCCAGGGTGACGAGGCTCAGGGTCCCGACAAGAGCAAAGATTTTGGTTCTGATGCGCATTGGTGATCCAAAAAAATTCAATATTCACAAGACAAGGGCAGTAGAGGTGAGTGGTTAATCCAGCGTTAAATTAGAGAGCAAAATTTGGTCTCTCATGAGGTCGGCCGTCCATGCGCCCCGCATGTCGGAAGCCACGCTCCTGGGATGTGCGCGAGCCCAGCGAGGAGACGCAGCGCCAGGTCGCAAATAAACGGCGGCGCATCCTTTAATTGTGAATACTGCGCCTCTCACAGAATTCGAGGCGGCCTGCCCAAATTTAACCACCCGGTAAGCACGGACCGGCCTTATCGGCGCGCCGATCACGGATTCGTGAGCGTGCCGCAAATCGGGCGCTCGACGGTCTGTTTCCGACCCGTCCACCCCTTCCTGCTCCACACGTTCGGAGAACGATGATGCTCGCCCTAACCTCGCGCCTCGGGCTGCGCCGGCTTGTCATGTGTCTCGGCCTGCTCGGGCTCGCCGGCGTGATTACTGTCGCCGCCAACTATTTTATCAGCAACTCGGCTCTGATGCGGCGCCAGGCGCAGGCGGACGTGGCGATGGAGCTGGGCCGCCTCGCGCTCGTTCTCGACACCGAACTGCTCGAAGCCCGCCGCGCCGAGAAGGATTTTCTGTTGCGCCACGAAGAGCGTTACGTCTCGCTCCATGCCGAGCTCGGCGGGAAGGTGCGGGCGACCATCGCCGCAATGGAGCAGAAGCTCGACGACGGCGCCGTGCAGCAGAAGGTCGCCGCGATCGGCAAGGGTTTTGACGCCTACCTGCAGCAGTTCAGGCGCGTGGCGGAGCTGCAGCGCAAGCTCGGCCTCAACGAGAATTCGGGCCTGCAGGGCAAGCTGCGCGAGTCGGTTCACGACATCGAAAAGCACCTCGCTGGCTTCGAGCATAAGGAGCTGACGGTGCTGATGCTGATGATGCGCCGGCACGAGAAGGATTTCATGCTGCGGCACGATGCGCGTTATCTCGACGATATGAAGAAACGCGCCGCCGAGTTCGGCAAGGCGCTGGCCGCGGCCGAGATCGGCAAGGTCGCCGCCGAAGGCATCGCGGCAAAGATGGCCGATTACCACAAGGATTTCCTCGCCTTCGCGACAAGCGAGTCCGAGAAGGCCGACGCCACGAAGTCTCTGTCCCAGTCCTATGCGACCATCGAGCCGCTGATCGACGAGGTGCGGACGACGTTCCGCGGGCGTCATGAAGAGGCGCTGGCCGACATTGCCGCGCAGCGCTCCTGGACCAGCATGCTGATGCTGGCCAGCGTCGCGTTGGTCATCGCCCTGGTATGCGCGGTGGGGCTTGCCGTGATGCGCGCGATTTCGCGGCCCATCGTCGGCCTCGCGACGGCTACGCAGCGCCTGTCCGAAGGCGACTTCGAGGTCGTCATCGAGGGCGCGACGCGGCGCGACGAGATCGGCGCCATGGCGCGCGCCATGGCGGTGTTCAAGGACGCGCTGATCGCCAAGAAGGCGGCAGACGAGGCGGCGGCTCAAGACGCCGACGCCAAGATGCGACGGGCGCAGAAGCTCGACGACCTGACCAGGCGTTTCGAGGCCAACGTCTCGACGCTGACGCAGGGGCTAGCCGCAGCCGCCACCGAGATGGAGCACACGGCCCAGGCCATGACCGGCACGGCCGACCAGACCAACAGCCAGTCGGTGAGCGTCGCCGGCGCCGCCGAACAGACGTCGGCGAACGTGCAGACCGTCGCCGTCGCCACCGAGGAGCTGTCCTCGTCGATCCGCGAGATCGCCGAGCAGGTCGCCAAGTCGTCATCGATCGCGAGCCGCGCCGCCGACGAGGCGCGGCGTACCAACGACACCGTTCAGGCGCTCGCCGGCGGCGCCCAGAAGATCGGCGACGTCGTGGCGCTGATCAGCAACATCGCCGCCCAAACCAACCTCCTGGCGCTCAACGCCACCATCGAGGCGGCGCGCGCCGGCGAGGCGGGTCGCGGCTTCGCCGTGGTGGCGAGCGAGGTCAAGGAGCTCGCCGGCCAGACCGCCAGGGCGACGGAGGAAATCGCAGCGCAGATCGCGACGATCCAGCAGGAGACGAACCACGCGGTCGACGCCATCCAGGCGATCGGCGGCACGATTGACGAGATGAACGCTATCGCCGCCGGCGTCGCCGCGGCGATGGAAGAGCAGGGCGCCGCCACGGGCGAGATCGCCCGCAACGTGCAGCAGGCGGCGCAGGGCACGCAGGCGGTGACCGGCAGCATCCTCGACGTCAAGCGCGGCGCCGGCGAGACCGGGGCCGCCGCGGCGCAGGTTCTCGGCGCCGCCCAGGAGCTCGCCCGCCACTCAGAGGATCTCGGGCGCGAGGTCGATTCCTTCCTGTCGGGCGTGAAGGCGGCGTGAGCCGGGGCGGATCGCAGAAACCTACGCAGACAACGCATGGCAAGGGGGGCACAACCCCCCTTCGATATTTGCCCCGCCGGAAAGACACTTGCGCCGCGGAGCGAAGCGCCGAAACGACGAGGTTCGGGCAGCCCGCGCAACGTCCACGCAGGCGGCGCAGGGCACGCAGGTCGTGACCGGCAGCATCATGGAGATGAAGCGCGGCGCAACCGAAACCGGCACCGCCTCCACGCATGTGCTTGGCGCCGCGCAGGAACTGGCCCGCCATTCCGAGGATCTCAACGAAGAGGTCGACGGATTCCTGTCAGGTATCAGGGCGGCATAATCCACGGCGGGACATGCGGATATGCATAGCAAGAAGGGGCGCCAGGGCGCCCCTTTTCGTCAGTCGCTGCCTGGCCGCAGAGGACGCCTACCCCTTGGCCGGCGCCTTTTTCGCGAACATGCCGCGCAGGTTGTCCCATAACTCGACCTTCACGCCGTTGCGCTTCATGATGACGTATTGCTGCAGGATCGACAGGAAGTTGTTCCACGCCCAGTAGATCACCAGGCCGGCCGGGAACGAGCCGAGCATGAAGGTGAAGATCACCGGCATCCAGGCGAACATCTGCTGCTGCACCGGGTCGGGCGGCGCCGGGTTCATCTTCATCTGCAGCCACATCGTCACGCCCATGATCAGCGGCCACACGCCGAGATGCAGGAACGGGCCGATCACCGGCACCACCGTCGGGTCGTAGGGCAGGAGGCCGAACAGGTTGAAGATGGTGGTCGGGTCGGGCGCGGCGAGGTCCTGGATCCAGCCGAAGAACGGCGCGTGCCGCATCTCGATGGTGACGAACAGCACCTTGTAGAGCGCGAAGAAGACCGGGATCTGGATCAGCACCGGCCAGCAGCCGGCGACCGGATTGATCTTCTCCTTCTTGTAGAGCTCCATCAGCGCCTGTTGCTGCTTGACCTTGTCGTCGGCATAGCGGTCGCGGATGGCCATCATCTCCGGCTGCACCGCCTTCATCTTGGCCATCGACTTGTAGCTCTTGTTGGCGAGCGGCAGGAAGACGATCTTGATCATCACCGTGACGATCAGGATGGCGACGCCGAAATTGCCGAACAGGCGGAAGAAGAAGTCGAGCAGCTGGAACAGCGGCTTGGTGAAATACCAGAACCAGCCCCAGTCGATCAGCCGGTCGAACAGCTTGATGTTGAGGTCATCCTTGTAGGCCTCGACGGTGTTGACCTCCTTGGCGCCGGCGAACAGGCGCTGCGTCGACTCGGCGCTGGCGCCTGGCGCGAGTGTGCGCGCATCGCCCAGCATGTTGGCCTGGTAGACCTTGGCCTGGCCTTCCTGGCGCGTCGTGAAGCTGCCCTGATAGGGCTGCGCCTGGTCCGGCACCACGGCGGCGGCCCAGTATTTGTCGGTGATGCCGACGAAGCCGCCGGTGACGCTGTTCCAGACCTTGCCGCGCGTCGTCTGGCCGGGGACGGGGTTTTCCTTGTCGAGGCTGTCGTAGGTGTATTCCTGCAGCCCCTGGTCGCCGAGCACGCCGATCATGCCCTCGTGCAGCACGTAATAGCCCAGGGTGGTCGGCTTGCCGTGGCGGGAGACGAGCCCGTAGGGGTGCAGCGTGACGGGGGCGCCGGTGCGGTTCTCGACCGAATCCTTGACCGTGAACATGAATTTCGGGTCGATGGCGATCTGCCGCCGGAAGACGAGCCCCTGGCCGTTGTCCCAGGTCAGGGTCACCGGGCGGTCGGCGGTGATCGCCTGCGCGTCGGCGGTCCACAGGGTATCGGCGGTCGGTACCGCCACGCCCGGTGCCGACGGCACCCAGCCGAACTCGGCGTAATACGGGTTGGGGCTGCCCGACGGCGAGAACAGCTCGATATTCGGGCTGCGCGGCGCGACGGTCTCTCGGTAGTTCTTGAGCGCCACGTCGTCGATGCGCCCGCCGCGCAGGCTGATCGAGCCCCTGATCGAGGGCGTGTCGACGCTGACGCGCGGGCTCCTGGCGAGAGCGCTCTCGCGCGTCTCGACGACCCCTGCCGCCGCGGCCGTCGGCGCGGCGCCAGGGGTGGCTGGTAGCCCACCGGGCGCCGGCACTCCGCCCGGCACGGTGCCCGGGACCGGAGGGGAGGGGCCGCCGGCCTGGCTCGGCGACGGCTGGCCCGGCAGCGGCGGCTGCATGGGCTGGGTGGTGGTCTGCTGAGTCTGCTGCTTGAACTGCGGCACGCCGTAAAAATAGTTCCAGCCGATCAGCACGATGCCGGACAGGACGATGGCGAGCAGGAGGTTCTTGTTGTCGTCACGCATGGTGGGGTCCGCGACTCTCGTCGCCTTTGGAAGGGGTGGTGGGGGAGCGCGTCGCCTCGGCCCGTCCGGCCCTGGGCCTGGTGACCGTTGCAAGGGCGCGCGAAAGGTCGTCGACCAGGAGCCGGTAGTCCGCTGCGAGAGCTTCGCGCCGGCCGATCACGACGATATCGGCGCGGGCGCCGGCATGGGCCGGGGCGGCCTCCCGCGCCGCCGCCCGCAGGCGGCGCCTGATGCGGTTGCGCTCGGTGGCGTGGCCGACGCGCTTGGTGATCGTAAAGCCGAAGCATAGGCCCGCCTCGTCGACGGCGCCGGCATCCTCGCGCAGCCGTCCCTGAACGGTCATGCGCTCCGTGTGGAAGCGGCGGCCCGAAGCCGCCGCGACGAATTGAGGCCGTTTCGTCAGGCGCCCGATGGCGTGTGCGCGCGCGCCGCGCATCGGGCTGGACCGGTTCAGGCGGACAGGCGCTTGCGGCCGCGGGCACGGCGCGCGGCGATGACCTTGCGGCCGCCCTTCGTGGCCATGCGTGCGCGGAAGCCATGGCGGCGCTTGCGCACGAGTTTGCTCGGTTGATACGTCCTCTTCACGGCCTCGTCTCCGGTCGAAGGCGGGCGTCGGCTCGAGCCGGCGCGCCCGGACTTCCACGAATTTCTGTTGTGCGAAATGGTTCAGGCGCCCGCGGGGGCGCCTCTCACATGGGGCGGGCTTATGACGGATTGAAGCCCCGAAGTCAAACTCACGCCTCTTATCCCTCCCCTTCAGGGGAGGGCCGAGTCGCGGCAGCGACCGGGGTGGGGTTCAGCGCGGGGCTGATCCGCGCCAGGATCGTCTCGACAACACCGTCCAGATCGGCATCAACGTTGGCGTTCCAGAAGCGAAGTACCTGAAAACCGATCTCCCTCAAATGGGCATCTCGAGCGCGGTCGCGAGCGGCGTGCCCATCAAAATTGTGCTGCCCGCCGTCGAGCTCGATCACAAGGCCGCGCTTGAGGCACGCGAAGTCCACGACGAAACGTCCAATCGGCACTTGTCGCCGGAAATGGAAGCCCGCGGGCCGCAGCTGGCGCAGCTTGACCCAAAGCTTTACCTCCTGCGGCGTCATGCGCTTGCGTAGGAGACGCGCGACCGAGCTCGGTATTGGCGATGTGACACGGCTTTTCTTGAGGCGCGTCGATCGCGTCGGGCGCAGATTCCCACCCGCTTGAAACGGGGAGGGATCCTGCAAGCCGTCACCTTGGGCGTCTTTGCTCATGCCTGAGCGGCGCAATCGTTTCTATGATGATCGTGACACATAGCGCCTTTTCAGGCGAGGGGAGCCGCGCGTGGAACCTTCACCCCGCGGCCGGGTCCCCCACCCCGGTCCGCTTCGCGGACTCGGCCCTGCCCTGAAGGGGAGGGATGGAACTCACGACAGCGTGACGGGCGCGGCGTTAGGACCTATGGAAGGGTCGCGTCATTAAGATGGCGCGACGGGGGGCGTGGTGGCGGGCGACGGGCACGAGATGAGGGGCAGGCGGCCGCGGCCGCTGGTGCGGTTCGTGCCGCTCGCCATTCTCGCCGGCGCCACCGTCGTCGTCTTCGCGACCGGCACCCACCGCTACTTCAAGCTCGAGAGCCTGAACGCCCACCGCGACGCGCTGCAGGCCTTCGTCGCGGCCCAAGAGGCCAAGGCGCTGATTCTATATGTCGTCGTCTACGTGGCGGCGGTGGCGCTGTCGGTGCCGGGAGCCGTGTTCCTGACCGTGTTCGGCGGCTTTTTGTTCGGCGGCCTCGTGGCGGGAATGGCCACGCTCGTCGCCGCCACCCTGGGGGCGGTGATCGTCTTCATGATCGCCAGCACGTCTCTCGGCGACGTGCTCGCGCGGCGGGCGGGGCCGCGGCTCGAGCGCATCGTGTGCGGCTTCCGCCAGGATGCCTTCGCCTATCTTCTCTTCCTGCGCCTCGTGCCGGTCTTCCCGTTCTGGCTGGTCAATCTCGCGCCGGCGCTGGTCGGCGTGCCGCTGCGCACCTTTGCCCTGGCGACGCTCGTCGGCATCGTGCCCGGCACCTTCGCCTTCGCCTTCGCCGGGGAGGGGCTGGACAGCGTGCTCGCCGCCCACAAGGCCGCCCAGGAGGCGTGCCTCGCGGCCGGCGGCGTCGATTGTTATACGAAGATCAGTCCCCGCGCCCTGGTCACCCCGAAACTTCTCATCGCCCTGGCCGCGCTTGGCGTCGTGGCGCTCATCCCGGTGGTGGTGCGGCGCTGGTATGGGCGCCCGGCCGACCGCGTCGCAGCCGGAGGCCGTGAGCGCGAGCATGTCTGAGGGCGGTCGCGTGGGCGAGGTTCTGAGGCCGGATCTGTGCGTGATCGGCGCCGGTTCGGGCGGGCTGTCCGTGGCCGCCATCGCGGCCTCCTTCGGCGTGCCCGTGGTGCTGATCGAGAAGGGCCGCATGGGCGGCGACTGCCTCAATGTCGGCTGCGTGCCGTCCAAGGCGCTGATCGCCGCCGCCGCCCGCGCCCATGCGGCGCGCACCGCCGACGCCTTCGGCGTCGAATGGGCCAATCCGCGCAGCGACCCGGCGCGCCTGCGCGCCCATATCGAGGGCGTGATCGCCGCCATCGCGCCCAACGATTCGGCGGCGCGTTTCTCGGCGCTGGGCGTGCAGGTGATCCTGGCGGCGGCGCGCTTCACCGGGCGGCGCAGCGTCGTGGCCGGCGACGCCGTCATCGAGGCGCGCCGTGTCGTGCTCGCCTGCGGCTCGGTTCCGGCGCTGCCGCCGATTCCCGGCCTCGACGCGGTGCCCTATCTCACCAACGAGACCGTGTTCGATCTCGATGCGCGCCCCGAGCGCCTGATCGTCATCGGCGGCGGTCCGATCGGCGTCGAGCTCGCGCAGGCGCACCGGCGCCTCGGCGCCGAGGTCGTGATCCTCGAGGCGGCGCGCATCCTGCCGCGCGACGATCCGGAGATGGCGGCGGTGGTCGAGCGCGCCCTTGCGCGCGACGGGGTCGAGATCCACGCCGGCGTCGCCATCGAGGGCGTCGAGCGGCGCGAGGAGCGCATCGTGCTGACGGTCAGGACCGCGGACGGCTGGCGCGGCACCGTCACCGGCAGCCACCTTCTCGTCGCCACCGGGCGCCGGCCGGTGACCGACGGGCTGGGCCTCGAGGCGGCCGGCATCGCCTTCGACGGCAGCGGCATCAAGGTCGACAAGGGCCTGCGCACGACCAACAAGCGCGTCTACGCCATCGGCGACTGCGTCGGCGGCGAGGCTGGGGCGCTGCGCTTCACCCATGTCGCCAACTACCACGCCGGCATCGTCGTCCGGCGCGCGCTCTTCCGCCTGCCGGCGCGGGTCGACAACGCCAAGGTGCCGCGCGTCACCTTCACCGATCCCGAACTCGCCTCGGTCGGCTTGAGCGAGGAGGAGGCCCGCGCCGGGCATCGCGCCATCCGCATCCTGCGTTGGCCCCTGTCCGAGAACGACCGCGCCCAGGCCGAGCGCGCCACCGACGGCCACCTCAAGGCCGTCGTGACGCCCGGCGGACGAATCCTCGGCTGTGCCATCGCGGCGCCACATGCGGGCGATCTGATCGTGCCCTGGGCGCTCGCCCTCAGCAAAGGCCTCAAGGTGCAGGACCTCGCCGGCATCGTCTTTCCGTATCCGACCTTGTCGGAGGTGACCAAGCGCGCCGCCGTCGAGTTCGTCAGGCCGGCCGCCCAGAATCCGTGGCTGCGCCGCGTCATCGCGGCGGTGCGCCGGCTGGGTTGAGGGCATTGCGCATGAACGTGCAGCGCCCGCATCTGCCGCATCTGCACGCTGCCGGCCGCCGCCTGTCCGGCGTCTTCGGGCTGTCCTCGCGGCTCCTGGTGCTCACCATCCTGTTCGTGATGGTGGCCGAGGTTTTGATCTACGTGCCCTCGGTCGCCAACTTCCGGCGCAACTGGCTGCAGGACAAGGTCGCGGCCGCGCAGATCGCCGGGCTGGTGCTCGACGCGGCGTCGGAGGACCAGCTCACCGAGGAGCTCGAGACGCGGCTGCTCGACGGCATCGGCGCCCAGGCTATCGCCGTGCGCGGCGGGGGCACGCGCCGGCTGCTCGCCAAGGAATACGACGTGCCGCCCGAGGTCGATCGCCACATCGACCTGCGCAGCGCCACCTGGCGCGACCTGATCGCCGGCGCCTTCGCGACCCTGTTCGTCCCGGCCGAGCGCCCGATCCGCGTGATCGGCCCGGCCATGGGCGCCGATTTCGTCGAGGTGGTGCTGAACGAGAAGCCGCTTCGCAACGCCATGGTCGCCTTCTCGCGCAACATCCTCTTGCTGTCGCTGGTGATTTCCGGGATCACCGCCTGCCTCGTCTATCTGACGCTGCACTGGCTGATCGTGCGCCCGGTGCGGCGCCTGTCGGGCAACATCGCCGCCTTCACCAATGACCCGGAGGATGCCTCGCGCGTGCTGGCGCCGTCCGAACGCGGCGACGAGATTGGCCTCGCCGAGCAGGCGCTGGCGCGCATGGAAGGCGTGCTCTCGAACGAATTGCGCCAGAAGCGCCGCCTCGCCGATCTCGGGCTCGCGGTCAGCAAGATCAACCACGAGCTGCGCAACATGCTGACCACCGCCCAGCTGCTCGGCGATCGCATCAAGGACGTCGACGATCCGGCGGTGCAGCGCGTCGCGCCCCGGCTCGTGCGCACGCTCGGGCGCGCCATCGATTTCTGCGAGGCGACGCTCGCCTATGGGCGCGCCAGCGAGCGCCTGCCGCAGCGCCGCCGCGTGCCGCTCGCCCCGATCGTCGCCGACCTCGAGGACCTCACCGGGCTGGCGCCCGGCGCCGGCATCGCCTTCGCCGCCGACGTACCGGAGGATCTCGAGATCGATGCCGATCCCGAGCAGCTGGCGCGCATCCTCGCCAATCTCGTGCGCAACGCCGTGCAGGCGCTGAGCCAGGCCGGCACGAGCGATGGCCCGCCCTGCGTCGGCCTCAGCGCCCGCCGCGACGGCGGCACGGCGGTGATCGAGGTGTTCGACAACGGCCCCGGCGTGCCCGAGCGCGCCCGCGCCAACCTGTTCACCGCCTTCCAGGCGTCGGCGCGCTCCGGCGGCACCGGCCTTGGCCTGCCGGTGACGGCCGAGCTGGTGCGCCTGCATGGCGGCACCATCACCCTGGCCGACACGGCCGCCGGCGCGCGGTTTCGCATCACCATCCCGGACCGGGCGTGAACCATCCTCTCCGTTGAGGGGAGGGCCGTCTCGGACGCGCAGCGTCCGCAGGTCGGCTGTTGCCGACTTGCGCCTGAAGTGCCGACTCGGGCAAGGCCGAGTTCGGTGCGGCATGGGGGTGAGAGGCGCATCGCGCATGCCGATGAGCGTAGCGAGAGGTGAGCGGGCTGGTTCCGTGCCGCTCCCCATTCGCCGCAAGAGGGTTGCAAACCTAGACCCGACCCTTTAGATCACCCGCTCCGGCCCGCGGCTCCGCCGCTTCACGCCGTTTGCGCCCGTAGCTCAGCTGGATAGAGCACCAGACTACGAATCTGGGGGTCAGAGGTTCGAATCCTTTCGGGCGCGCCATTTTTCTTCGGGTCCATTCCGGTCACGTGGGTGACGGTTTATTCCGGAGACAAGGTAACACTTTCGGGCCGAAGGGGTAGGCGATCGGCTCGAGCCTGCATGTCTCGGCGCTTGCAGGAACCTTCGTGACCCGCGATCTGGCCATCATCGCCATCAAGACGCGTCGAGCTTCAGCCGCTTAAGAAGCGATCGTTCGCGGATCGCCGTTGCGCCCAGCAACGACATTGCGATCGTAAGCGAGATGAAGTTGCGTATCGCTCTCCCGTCGCAGCGCATCGCCCAGAGCGGCCAGCTCTGCCGCCGCGCGCGGCTGCGCCGTGCGGCCAAGCGCGACGATCACCACGAGGAGGCGGTTGACCACATCGGCGTCGCTCAAGGCGTAGCGCGCTACTGCCGCGAGCGTGGGACAGGCCAGGGCTTCGAAGCTGGCCGCCTCGGTCACGACCCGCAGGCGACCTTCTGCATCGAAGCGCAGCGGCGAGGGGAGATCGCGCGTGGCCAGCCGCGCCAGGCTTTCTTCCAGTCGATCAAGACAGTAGAGCGCCGTCGTGGGATCGTTCACGCCGGGCGACAATGCGCGCTGGGCAATCTCGACAATGAGGCGAAGAGCGTGCGCGATGTCCTGGTCCGGTGAGCGGTCGAAGCCTATGGCGATTGTATCTTGCAGAGCGTTCGCCACTCGCTCTGAAACTCTCTCGCCAGGATAGGCGCGGAGCGCCGCGGCGCGTGGGGTCACGAAGCGGCCGGGCCGGGCCTCAACGCGCACCACGAGGTCATGCTCTTTGGCAACCGCCATGAGAGCGTCTGTGTCGATGCGCTGCACGTAGCCGCTCCGATCAGGTCTGATCGTGACCGCACTACGCGCGAAGTCGTCCGGCAAACCTGGCGAACTCCCTCGGGTCGCATCCTGGGGAGGCTCGTTGCCGAGGCGTTCAGGATAAAGGCGGTCGATGGCGGCGTTCGCCTCCGCGGCAAGCTGTGCCAGCACCGTCTCGATGCGAATGGCATTGGCAACGTGGTGGATGAAGTAGATCAGCACGCCCAAGCTCGTGAGTGCGAGGAGCACGCCAGTCGCGACAGAGACATGCGGCACGCTTGCGGCGCCCTCGGTGCCCCTCACCGTGCGCAGCACCAGGAGGCAATATACGAAAGTGCTGATGAAGGTGCCGAGCACCGCCTGGTTGCCTCGGTCACGCATGACGTTTCGCAGGAGCCGTGGCCCGAACTGGGACGAGGCCAGCTGAAGCGTCAGCATTGTGATCGAGAAGGTCAGGCCCGCCACCGTGATCATCGAGCCCGCGATAGCGGAGAGGACGGCTCGGGCACCCTCCGGCCCGAATGCGTAGAGCCAGCCGAACTCTTGGACCGCTTCGAGGCTCAGGGCAGCGTCGACTTCGACAAGGGCGTAAGACAGCACGGTCGCAGCGACGGTCATGGCCGAGGGCAGGAACCAAAAGCTGGCGCGCAGGCGATCCCAGAGTCTGGCGAAGCGTGGAGCGGACAGGAATGGGATGGCAGCCTCCGGGTAATCAGAGGCGCAGACTAGCAGGTCGGCCTCGCTCTGTGATCCTGCTTAAATATCGGGATCGTTTGCCTTTGCGTCCTGACGAGTGCCGAGCTTTGCGCTCGAGGAAGCGTCCGCGGTCCTTGCACCAGGTTGAACGTGCCTGACGACGCTGACGGAGCCATCGGACTCGAGCACAACGGCAGCCACGTTCTCCGGTTTGCTGACTCCGCTGCCCCGCAGTGCGGCCGAAATCTCCTCGCGCGTCATCCGCTCCTGGCGCATGGCGTCGTCCAGGAACCGCCCCTGGTAGAGCAGGAGCGTCGGCTCCGATCTGACGAGCTCCTGCACGCGTGGCCACCGGACCGACAGCCAGGTCAGGACGAATTGCAGCAGGACGAGGAGCGCCAAGGCGAGCAGCCCTTCCGCGAGCGCCACGTCCTTGCTGATCAGCACGGTGGCGAGCGTCGAGCCGAGCGCCACCGTGACAACAAGGTCAAAGGCGTTCAACTTGGACAAGGTGCGCTTGCCCGACACCCGGAGCGTCAGAACAAGAGCAAAATAGGCCAGTGTGCCAACGACGAGCACGCGTCCAAGCCCCGTCCAGCTGTCAAAGAACATGGCGGGCCTACCTACGGCAGAGGTTGGTCGGGAAGGGAGGATGAACGAACGACGGAGAGCGTTGCCGCAACATCGATGGTCCTGACGTGATCTAGACCTCACCCTTGTAGGGGATGACGACTCCCTTTCGCTTCGGCGTGGCAAAGCTGCACATCGCGCCTGCGCAACGGACGAGTTGCTTGCGCCTGGCGAACTTACGACATAACGCCTGCGCAACCGCGGCGCCGCCGTTCACGCCAACGCCGTTACGGGATCACCTGCTTCTGGCCCGCACTCCGGGTCTTGCCGGGGCCGGCTGTTGCTCCGTTGCGCCTGACGTTTTTCGATCACCAATGTTCCGACCCGATCCGGCATCCTCGTCACGCCGGCGCGATCGCGCATCATCATTTCGAAAAGACCAACGATGGCGGGAGCAGCCCCTATTCCAAAAAGAAGCAGCTCGACGGAAGGCTTGAGCTGACCGAATGGAGTGAACAGGGCCTCGCGATCAGCCACGAAGTAACTGAACACTGCAAGCACCGACAACCAGAGCGTCCAGCGTGCAACCCGCAGGACGCGCCAGATCAAAACAGTTGCCTTCATGAGCGATCGGTCCTGACCATACAGGGATCAAGGCGCCACATCGCCTTCGGTTCTGCCCGGCCGAGGAGAGTCTGTACTCTGGTGAACCGCTTATCTACGCGTACGCCTCAGGCCGGGGTGAATCTCTCAAGGCGGGGCAGCGCGTGTCATCGGCCGTCGTGCGGGGCCCGCAGCCGACGCGCTGGTATTCGGCCTGGATCAGGCGGTAGCAGTCGCACGACGTCTCTTCGAGGCCTGCACGATCGAGGATGACGATGTGGCCTCGGCCGCGGCGCAGCAGTCCCTCTTGCTCCATGCGCCCCATTGCGGTCGTCACGCCGGCGCGACGCACCCCGAGGACCCGTCCCAGCATCTGATGCGTGACGGCGATCTCGGGTCGGTCGAGCCCGTCGTGGGCCAGCAACAGCCGCCGCGCCAGACGCTCGCGCAGGGTATGGCAGGCATTGCAGACCACCAGCTGTGCGCTTTGCACCATGGCCGCCTGAACGTAGGCGAGCAGCAGTTGCTGCAGGACGGGGCGTTCCTGCAGCACCCGCTGGAAATCTTCCGCGCGAATGCGCAGGGCCTCCCCCGGTTCCTGCACGAGGCAGCGGTGGGGCGAGCGCATGGTACCGAGGATGAGCGGCAGGCCGACCACGTCCTTGCAACCGACGCTCCTGATTTCGAGGGTGTCCGGGCCGTTGCCGGTGCGCGACATCAGCGAGGCGGTGCCGCGCTCGATGAACCAGGCGTAGGCCAAAGGCACGTTCCGCTCCTGAAGAAGCTGGCGGCGCTTGAGAGAAACGCGCTCGAGATGCGGGCGAAGCCGCATCAGCTCGTCAGTCGGCACCGCCAGCAAAAGCTCGTTGCGAATCGCAGCACCGGGCTGCAGCCCCGAGCCGGAGTGCGGACAGGGCTGATGCCGTTTCTGGCCGGGTGAAGTGGAGACTGTCGTTGGACCAGTCCGGTCGCAGGAATGCGCGACCTGGCCGGGTGCTGTCAGCATGGCAATCTCCTTCTGCACCATCACGAAGGCCTGACGGCACGCATCCATTCGGCCGGCTGCGGCAAGCGGGGCGGCATTGCGCCGACGTGGTGCTCCTTCCGGCGAAGTTCACGACCATGGCCATCACCAAGGTGGGCGCGGCGGTGCGGGTGGGCCAGTCGGGAGCGACGGCAGCCGAGTCAGGAGAAGCCTGACACGGCCGGTGGCGTACCCTGACACGCGGCGGGGCGTTTGCGGCGGAAGATGTCGGGTGTCCGCACTCCGTCGCTCTGCCGCAAGGCTTGGATTGGTATAGGGGGTGGCGATCGTCCGCTAGGGCGCCGCGCGTGGCCAGCTCGACGAAGCGGGTGGCGGATCCCGACCCGACCCGTGCGCGGCCGGATTGGTTGCCTCACGCCAACCTGCGGCGGCGGCGGCATCGGATTGAGCCGCCTGCGCTCCGGCCGTAAGCGTTCGTCGGCCGATGCTCACGAAGACCAGGCCGATCAGAAACAAGATGATGCAAACGAGAAGAGCCAGCCAAAATCGATGTCGTCCCCCCGACGGCTTGAATGCATTGAGCATGACGGCCATCCCGTGCCTTTCACCCGCGCTTCCCTCTTCGGTCCACGCGTGAGCGGCTCTACCACAGATGTCGCAGAACGAGGTCGGCCGCGGCATCCCAGGCCCGCGACGGAAGGGAGCCGGGCGCGACGGCATTGGCGGCATAAAGTGGCACGTCCCGTAACGGCCGCCCGTCGGCGGCGATGCGCAACGTGCCGATCGCTGCGCCATCCGCGACGGGAGCCTCGACCGGCCCGCGATAGAACACCTTGGCGTCGAGCCGCGAGGCGCTGCCTTTGGCGAGCGTCACCCGCACCGCCTGCTGCGCAACCAGCGGCACGCGCCCTTGCTCGCCGCCATAGACGGATACGGTCGCGATGGTCTCGCCCGGATCGAACAAGGTCCTGACCTCGAAGCCGCGGAAACCGAGCTCGATCAGCTTGCGCGCCTCACGGTCGCGGCGCCGCGACGATGTGAGCCCGGTGATCGCGACGGTAATGCGGCGGCCGTCGCGCAGCGCGGAGGCGACGATCCCGTAGCCGGATTCCTGCGTGTGGCCGGTCTTGAGGCCGTCGGCGCCAGGCACCGATCCGAGCAGGCGATTGCGGTTACGCTGCTGCACCTTGTTGTACGTGTACTCGGTTTCGGCGAACAGCGCATACAGATCGGGATGTCGCGCGATCAGGCGGCCGGCGAGCCGCGCCAGGTCGCGCATCGTCACCTTCTGGTCAGGGTGCGGCAGCCCGTGCGGGTTCGCGAAATGCGACCCCGTCAAGCCAAGCTCGCGCGCCTTGCGGTTCATCAGGTCGACGAAGGCCTCCACCGAGCCGGCGATGCCTTCGGCGATGACGATGCAGGCATCGTTGCCCGATTGGACGATGATGCCGCGCAACAATTCGGCGACGCTCACCTGCGCATCGATCGGCAGGAACATTGTCGAGCCCCCCGACGGCGCGCCGCCTTCGCGCCAGGCACGTTCCGAGACCGTGAAGGTGGTGTCGAGCGTCAGCTGTCCGGATGCGATTTCGTCGAACGTCACGGCCACGGTCATCAGCTTTGCCAGGCTTGCTGGCGGGGTCGGCACGTCGGCATTCTTCTCGAGCAGGACCGTCTCCGTGGTGTGATCGACGACGATGGCGTATGGGGCCGCGCTGACGAATGGCGCCGCGCCCGGTGCCTGCCCCCCCGCAACGCAGACGAAAAGCGCCGCGGCGAGCAGCCGGGCAAGAGGAGCGAAGCTGCGGGCCCGCGTTCCGGCTGCGCCGCGCCGCGGCCGCCGGCGCGGAAGGGCGGGTGCATCGCTCGGGCGTGCCCCGCGGTCACCGCTGCCGGCACCGCTTCCTCCCGCGGCATCACGCGTAGAGGGCGAAATCATAGACGGCCAGCCCAAGCGACGTCGCGAACAGCGCGAGAAGGAATAGCCAGATCCAGCGGTCGTTGCGCGGACTGAAGGGTGAGATCATCGATCGTGCTCCAGGCATACCGTGAACCTGGCCGCGGCGCGTCGGTCACGGAACGCCTCAAGGGGAACGATCGAGTTTGGTCGCGGTTCAGCTTTAGGTCGGCCACCGTACCGAACTTGGGCCGGCGACGGGCTTCGGCGGCACTCCGATCGCGAACCTTGTCCTCTTGCGTACCAATGTCGTCGCGCCCCGTCGAAGTCCTGCGGAACGCGGAGGCGCAGCATCCGCTTGTGTCGGTAGATCCGCACTCGCGGCTGGCCGGTCGTCAGCCTCTCCCCAGCAGCTCCCAAGCGCCCCGGCGGCGCGAGTGCGGATCGACACGGTTGTGAGAAGAACAAGGGAGGACCTCATGGGCATCTTCTCGGGCGCGCTTCGTTTCCTGGCGCTGGCGGCGCTCTCTGCCGCAGTCGTCCGGCCAGCGATGGCCGAGACGGGCGCCGACTTCTTCAAGGGCAAGACCGTCACCTACGTCGTCTCGACCAAGCCGGGCGGCGGCTATGACGCCTATGCGCGGCTCATTGCCGAATACATGCAGAAATATCTCCCCGGCTCGACCTTCGTGGTGAAGAACATGCCCGGCGCCGGACATCTGATCGGCGCCAACAGCATCTATGCCTCCGAGCCGGACGGCCTCACCATCGGCACGTTCAACACCGGCCTGATCTACAACCAGCTTGCCGGCCTCGACGCGGTGCAGTTCGATCTCGCCAGGATGTCCTGGATCGGCAAGGCCGCCTCTGATCCGCGCGTGATCGTCGTCGCGAAGGATTCGCCCGTCAAAACCCTCGAGGATCTGCGCGCCCTCAAGAGCCCGCTCAACTTCGCCACCGCCGGCGTCGGCAGCGCCGCCTATGTCGAGACGATGATCCTTAAGAACGCGCTCGAGCTGCCGATCAGGGTCATGACGGGCTACGACGGCAACGACGACCAGCTGGCGATGCGCCGCGGCGAGATCGGCGGGACCATTGCCTCGCGGTCGAGCTACGAGACGTTCGTCGACAACGGCTACGGTCGCTTCATCGCCCAGATCGGCGGCGATCCGGCAGGCGTGCCGCGACTCAACGCGCTTGTCACCGAGCCGGCTGCGAAGAAGCTGGTGGCGCTCATCCGCTCGCAAGGCGAGATCTCGCGCCTCACCGCCGGGCCGCCCGGCATTCCCGAAGACCGGCTGCAGGCGCTGCGCGAAGCCTACCGCAAGGCGCTCGACGATCCGGAGTTGCGGGAGAAAGCGGAACAGCTTGGCCGGCCGCTCGACCCCGCCTATGGCCAGGACGTGCACGCCCTCGTGACGGAGGCGCTGGACCAGCCCAAAGAGACGGTCAAGCTCCTCAAGGACATGCTGGGCGGGGGGCGGAGCTGAGCCGCACGAGCCCGCTTCGCGACCCTGAAACTCGAGGTCTCCGCACCACAGGCGGCCACGCCGCCGGGACGTGGCCGCCTGTGCGCCCAGAGGCAGGGTCGGGGCGCCTGCACGGGCGCTCGCGCGCCGCGTGAAGTCGCCCCGCGTATCGATGCGGCTATTGCATGCTCGCCAGCGGCACCTGCTGGTTGCGGTCCAATTCGCGCGTGTCACGGCTGTCGGCGTTCCAGGCCGGCATCGCCTTGACCTGATCGTCGGTGAGGCCCTGGATGACGAGACGGTCGCCGCGCATGGCGACGCGCTCGATCGGCAGCGCCACCTTCTTCTCGCCGAGCCCCAGGAAGCCGCCGTGGCCGATGACGATGTAGGTCTTGCCGTCCTGGCCCTGCACCACGCGCTCGACATCGCCCAGCTGCTCGTTGCGCGCGTTGTAGAGATTCATGTCCGTCAGCCGCGAGACCGCGACCTGCTGGCCGCGGTTGATCGCACCAGTCGTATCGGCGCCGGGCTGTCCCGATGAAGCCGTGCGGCTCTGCGCACCGGGTTGCTGCGTGGCGGCCTGACGCTGGTCTGCGCTCTGCTGCTGCGCTGCCGCCTGCTGCTGCGCCCCGGGCTGCTGGCCTTCGCCCATGCGTTCGACGCGCACGTTCGGCTGGCCCTGCGCCTGGTTGACCACGACGCGCGGCTCGGCGCGTTCGTAGCGCACGGTCGGCTGGCCCTCGGCCCGCTGCACGTCGACCTTGGCTTCGCGGCCGCTCTGCTGCACCATGACCTGCGGCTGCGCCCGTTCCACGTTCACTTCCGGCTTCTGCTGCGGCTGCACGACCTGGACCTGCGGCTGCGGCTGGTTCACCTGCACCTGCGGCTGCGCCATCGCCACGTTCACGTCGGGCTGCGGCATGCGCACGATGATTTCGGGCTGCGGGATGTCGACCGTGACCGTCGGCTGCGGCTGACGCACGAGGATCTCCGGCTGCGCCTGCCGCACGCTCACCTGCGGCTGCGGCTGCTGCACGGTCACCTGGGGCGACGCCTGGTCGACGCGGATCGACGGCGCCGGCTGCTGCACGACGATGCGCGACGGATCCTGGCCGCCCTTGTTTTGTGCCGTCTGCTGGTTGCCGGCGCCCTGCGCTTCGCCGACCTGGGCCGGCGGCAGCGATCTCTGGATCTGCTCGATCGACTGCAGGTGCTCGCGCAAGCTCGGCAGCGTCTGGCCGGCGAACTGCTTGAGCTGCTGGTCGTCGCCGTTCTGCGCGTATTTGTCGAACAGGTCGACCGCCTCGCGGTGCGCGGTGACCTGCATCTGCACGTAGTTGCGGTCGAACCCGGCGCCGGAAGCGCTGCGCAGCGTCTCGAGCATCTGCGTGTGCTGCTGGTCGAGCGACGTCGGCACCGTCTGCCCTTGCGCCGCGCTCTTCAGCCGCTCGCCCGCGCCCGTATGGTCCTTGACCATGCGCTGCGCGAACTGCCGCACCTGGTCCTGCTGCGTCTTCTCGAGCGCCAGCTGGCTCGACTGGATTTCGAACATGTTGCTGACGGCGGCCTTGTTCACGAACTCGGTCGCGCTCGTCGCCTGCACGCCGGACTGCGTGCTGCGCGGCTGTGCCGTCGGCGTGGCGGGTGGCGTCGTCTGCGCCAGCGAAGCTGCCGGCACCAGCGCCGTCGATGCAACGAGGGCAATGAATGTCAATCTCATTTCGGTCTCCTGTCTATGCGAAGCGGGAATCCGCGTGCCGCGTCCTAACGACCGGCCGGCTGGCTGGAGCCGCCGCCCGCGCCTGTCACCGGATTGGCGCGCTGGTTGGTGTCGGCTGGCGGATTGCCGGGAGCATGCGTGCTGACCGAACCGGTGCTATGCGGGGTTGCGAGCGCCGGTGCCGTGCTGGAGCCGCCGGCCCCCGTCACGGGATTGGCACGCTGGTTGGTGTTGGCCGGCGCACCGCCCGGCGCATAGGTGTTGGGGGGCGCTGACGGCATCGGCGTCGCGGTGGCTGGCGCAGTGCTGGCGCCTCCCGCGCCGGTCACCGGATTGGCGCTGCGGTCGGGATCGGCGCGTTGTGCGAGAGCGAAGCTGCTGAGGCCCGCCAGGGCAAGCCCGGCCGTAATCGCTGCGATTCGTTTCATGATGCTGTTTCCTTTGGTCCAGGGGGAACGACACGCGGTGGCAAACTCCGGCATGAGGCTTGAAGCGGCTTTCATGCGCGAGCCACATCCGTCAGTGGTCAACGATCGGTCTCGCCGATCAGCGCAAACGGCGCTGCACGGAAATGGTTCGCTGCCGTACCGGCACGAAACACGCATAGCTTGGTGGCTGGTGCGTGTGCGCGCCTGGCCGCCGGCGGCGAAAGCCTTTCGCGACAAAGTCGCGTCGCCATGAGCGCTGGTGGCGGAAATGCGAGCGCGCTCGATTGCCGCGGGTGCTCACGCCCGCGGCTGCGGTGTTGTCGGCGTCACCGGAATCTCGGGCGGGCTGGCGGGGGGCACGCCCGTCGGCTCATTCGGCGGCGGCACTGATTCGGGCACGTTCGCAGGAATGCCCGGCGGTGCGGGCGGCGGCGTTTCGCGCGGCGCCGGCGGCCGTGCCGGTGCCGGATTCGGATCGGCCGGCGTTGGTTGCGGATCTGGTGGATTCTGCGTTTGCAAGATTGGCATGTGCTGCTTCTCGGGTTTGTGACGCAGGAAATGCGCGACGGTGTTGCGGCTCGATGCTGAACCTTTGTCGCCGACGCGCTGTCCTGACATGTGCGTCAGTAATGCGTATTCGGGTTGCCTGGCGCGCTCGGAAGATGGTCCGGCTCGGAGCCGGGACCCGACGGATCTTGGATGTCCGGCTCGTCGACCGGGTGGGGCGCGCGCGGTCCGCTGGGACCTTGATTCGGCTGGCCGTCAGGCCTGGGATTCGGCGTTGTCGGTTGCTCGCCGGGCAGGCGGCCGCTGGGGCTCGGCTCGCGGCCCGGATCGGCGGCGCGTTGGCGGCGCTCGGCGGCGCTTGTCCCGAAGATCATCGCTGCGTCCTTGTTTTCCGGTTGTTTCGGGTTCTGTTTGTCAACCGCTCCCGTTCCATGCCGGTTCCGCGGACGGATCCAGGTACGCGCTGCATGCGATCCTGTCGGGTCACGGAACCGCCGTTGCCGGCGCAGATTTGTCAACTCGCCCTCGCCACCTTCGTCGATCGGAACCCATGCAACGCCGCTCCATCTGGATTGCCGCCGCCTCGCTCGTCGGCATCGCGCTTCTGCTTCTCGCCTGGTTCATGCTGCCGCTGCGCGAATGGCTGCAGGGCTTCGCCGAGTGGGCGCGCGCCCTCGGCGGAGCCGGGGTGGCGCTCGTCAGCGCGGCTTACGTGCTCGCCACGCTTCTGCTCGTGCCAGGCTTCCCGATGACTCTCGCGGTCGCGATCGTCTACGGCTGGTGGGCGTTGGCGATATGTTTCGGCGGCGGCATGCTGTCGGCACTTGTTGCATTTCTGGTCGCGCGCCATCTTGCCCGCGAACGCGTCAAGCGATTGCTCGACCGCCACTCCGCCGCACGCGCGGTCGATTCGGTTGCGCGCGAGGAGACCTTCAAGACCATCCTTCTCGCCAGGCTGACGCCGGTGACGCCGTTCGCGCTCGAGAATTATGCCTTCGGCGTCACCGGCGTGCGCCTCGGCGCCTATCTGGCGGCGACGGCCGTCGGCATCGTGCCCGGAACCATCCTGAATGTCTGGATCGGCGTGATCGGCCGCACCGCTGCGCAAGGCGGCGCCGGCGCGGCGAGCTGGGCGCTGCTCGTCATCGGGCTTGCCGCCGCCGTGATCCTCAGCGTGTGGCTGACGCGCCGGGCGAAGCAGAAGCTGCAGCACGAGAGCGCCGGCGCGCGCTGACGCGCCGCAGGCCGGCCGCCACGCGGCTGCCGATGGTACGCTCGCGTACCCTGCGCCCGGCATGCGGCAACGATTTGGCGTCCCGCACGTTTCGCCCATCCTGTCGAGAATCCAAGCGCGAGCCGCGAGAGGATGAGGTGATGCAGAAAACCCTGTGCAAGCTGTTGTTGACCGCCGTGCTCGGCGCGGCTCCCATGAGCGCCGGTGCCCTCACGCCGCCGGCAGCGCCGCTCGGGCCGCTCGCCGGCGAGGCGCCGCTGCTGCATCTGGCGCAGTCCCGCGCGGAGGTTCGGCGGGATCGCCGCGCGGTGCGCGAGGAGCGTCGCGACTTGCGGCGGGCGCAGCGCTCGGGCGACGCGCGCCGCGTTCGCGGCGAGCGGCGCGACCTGCGCGAAGCGCAGCGCGACCTGCGCGGCGCGCGCCGCGCCTTCCGCGACGAGCGCGATTTCCGTCGCCGCTATTACGTCCGTAACGGCCGCCGCTACTACCGGGCCCCGACCGGAGCCGAGGTTTTCGCCGGCTTCGTGGCCGGTGCAATCGCCGGCGCGGCGAGCAGCGCCGCTGCGCGCAATGCCGACGCGATCGCCTATTGCGAAAGCCGCTACCGCTCCTACGACCGGGCCAGCGGAACCTATCTCGGCTATGACGGCCGCAGGCATCCCTGTCCCTGAGCCCCTGCGGCCGCGCCGCTCGCCAATTCCTTCGAGGGAGAACGCAATGAAGAGCCTGCTCGTCGTCTTCGCCGTGGCCGCCCCGCTTGCCTTCGCGGCGCATCTGCAGCCGGCATCCGCTGCGCCCTTCGGCGCCGCCTCGGCGCTGGCGCAAGCGTCTGCCGCGGACGCGCTTCAACAGGTGCACTGGCGGCGCTATCGCCATTGCCATGGCAGCCGCTACGGACGCCGCTGGTGCCACGGCGGATACCGGCCGCAGCGCTGCATGCGCGTGCCGGTTCGCGTCTGCCGCGATGGGCGCGGCTGCCGGACCCGCTTCGAGCTGCGCTGCCGTCGCTGGTAGCAACCGCAGATCCCTGGCGCCACGCCCTGTCCTGACGATCTGCTGCCCGCCGCACGTGTCACAGAATGAGGTCGCCGCGGGCGAGGGCGCCGACCACTCTGATCTCGATGTCCGCGGTCCTGTCGCCGTTGACATCGCCCTGGAGGACGCCGCCGGCGAAGCGCAGCTGGCCGTCGACGCCCGAGAAGGCTGCCGCGCCGATCAAGCGGAACGCCTGGTTGCCGGCGGTCCCGTCCGTGTCGGCATCGATCGTCGACAAATCGATCTTGTCGCCTTGCGTGCGCACGAATGTGACGACGTCACTGCTGGCGGACTGCGCGCGATCGAACCTCTCGGTTCATGACGATCGCCGACGTCCGGCACGACAAGGCCCTTGTCGTTCTGGACGAAGGTCTCGAGCTCGATCTGCCGGTAATCGAGGCTGAGGAACAGGCCGGGCGCGGAATTGTCCGCCACCCTCGTGACGCGCACGTCGCCGAGATCGAGCTGGTAGACCTTCTGCGGCGTCTCGCCCGCGCTGACGCCGACCAGCGTCGCGCCCTTTAGGCTCTTGCCCGCCGCCGCCAGGTCGAGCAGCGGCGCCAGCCCGGTCGCGCTCTCGAGCAAGAGCGCAAGCGGCGAGAATACCGGTTCGCCGGCGACCCCGCCGCCACCGCCGCCGCCGAAGGAGGAGGGGTTGAAGAGACCGAGGTCGAAGCTGCTGACCTCGAACCAGCCGGAGTGCAGCTTGTCGGTCGAGTCGCCGTCGATGCCGGCGAGCGCGAGATAATACGTGACCGCCATCACGTTCCCCACTGTGCTCGCGCCGAAGGCTACGCTGCATCGGCGCGAAAATCCAGAACCGGCGACAAGCGACGGACATGGCGACGCTGCCGTTCCGGCCAGGATGGAGACCGAACCATAATGGATTCCATGCGCGGCGGCGTGAAGCGGTTCACACTGGCGGCCTTGTTCGTGCCGCGATCAGTTCGCGAGCGAACCCGGATCCCACTCTTTCGCGTAATGTTCCGGATGCACCTCGCGCGAAATGCCGGAGATCATCTTATGGCTCGCCGTGGCCGAGGGCTCTTGCGGCTGCGCGAAGATCGGTCGGAGTACAGCCGAACCGACGGGACAGGTTGTCGCGGATCGAGAACCTCACCGGCTCGGCGCACGACGACGTGCTCACCGGCGACTGCAACGACAAACGTCCTGACGGGCGGCGGCGGCAACGATCTGCTGGCCGGTGCGGCCGGCGACGACACGTTGTCCGGCGGCGTCCTCGCCTGCCGGGATGCCAACCGCGAGCTCAACGCCGCCTTCGCGCGGGAGGGCTGGCCCGTCTACCGGACGCGCTTCGGGCTGCACACGGGCGAGGCGGTGATCGGCATCATCGGCTCGTCCGACCGGATGAGCTATACGGCGCTCGGGGCGACGGTGAATCTGGCGGCGCGCCTCGAGCCGCTCAACAAGCAATACGGCACCGACATCCTGGTGAGCGACGCCGTCCGGCAGCGGGTCGCGCACAGCTTCCGCTTCCGGGCCGTCGACACGATCACGCCGAAGGGATTTGCGGTCGCGCTCGAGGTGTTCGAGCTGCTTGGTCCGGCCGGGCTGCAGCCGCCGCCGTAGGGCAGGACCGAGTCAGGCCGAATCGATTTTGTTGTCTTCCTTGGGCGCATGCTCGCGGA
Source organism: Beijerinckiaceae bacterium (assembly GCA_036556825.1). GTDB lineage: Bacteria > Pseudomonadota > Alphaproteobacteria > Rhizobiales > Beijerinckiaceae > JAJKJG01. Next base: position 2,381 of record DATBIR010000106.1, on the reverse strand, counting down.
CCAGGTCCGGGATCGTGCGGCTGGAAGGAAACGGAGCGGGCGCGCAGGTTGCGCGGCGCCGCTCCGCAGCCGGTCAGCGGCAGACGCGCGTGCGCCGCTCGACCATCTCGCCGAAGCGGTTGCGGCGCCGCTCGACGATGGTGCGGCAGCGCTCGCCGCGGTGGCGGCGCATGTGACGGCGCGGGCCGTCGGGGGTGATATGGATGCCGCCGCGCGGGCCGACATGGATGCTTTGCGCCGACGCTTCGGACGTGACGAGGCCGCCCGAGGCGGCCAGGAGGCCCGCGGCCAACGCCGCACCGATCAAGGTCTTCATAATTCTTGTGTCTCCGAACGCTGTGCTCGGCCCGTCTTCGAGCCTGGACGCCTATAACGCCGGCCGGCGGCGCTGTGTTCCCTCGCTGCCGGAGCATGGTTGACGGCGCCGTCACGCCTCTGCGTCCGTCGGGCGCCTCTCCCGCTCACGCGGGGAGCGAACAAAAAACCGCATGCGGCCTCTTGCAATCCGACGCGGCTATGCCACTTTACCATCCATGTGGATGGTGAGAGGATGGAAATGAGCGGCAAGGTGCACGAGCTTCGGCCCAGATCCGACAGCGAGAAGATCACCATCAATCTCGGCTATGTCGACCTCGGCCATGTCGACCTCCTGGTGCAGGAGGGTTTTTATTCCAACCGCACGGATTTCATCCGCACGGCCATCCGCAACCAGCTCGACCGCCACGGCGACGCCGTCAGGCAGTCCGTCGCCAGGCAGCAGCTCGACCTCGGCCTGCGCCGCTACGGCCGCCAGGATTTGGAGGCCGTGCGCGCCGCCGGCGAGACGCTGCACATCCAGGTCCTCGGGCTGGCCGTCATCGCCGACGACGTCTCGCCCGAGCTCGCCCGCGCCACCATCGCCTCCATTCACGTGCTCGGTGCGTTGCAGGCCAGCGCCGCCGTCAAGGCGGCCCTGAGCGATCGCATCCGCTGACGTGAGTCCCGCGCCCGGTCGCGGCCCGCTCCCCGGACCGCGCGCCGACTTCTTCCCCCACCGACACCAGGGCGCGACGCCGCTTTGCCGCGCGCCCGCCGACACAGGATTGCCGCCATGACTGCTTTGCCCAGGATCGACATTTCGAATATCGAAATGATGGAAGCCACCCGCCTGACGCGCGAAGGCCGGCTCGACGAGGCCATGGCGGTTCTGCGCGGAGCGCTTGCCGCTGCGCCTGCATCCGCGTCCGCATCCGATTGCGGCAGCGATGCCCGGCAGGGCCGGCCGGCGGGCACGCCGCTCGCTCTCGACTTCGCGCCGCCGTCGCGCGCCACCGGCGCCGCATGGACGTTGCCGCCGCCATCCGCCCGCGCGCATCCCGCCGGTGGGTCCCGGGACATCCGGCGGCCGCCGGTTGGCGATGCGCTGCGCGCTTTCCTCGACCGGAACGGTGGCCTCGGCCGATCCGGGCTCGACGGCCTCGCCGCGCCGGCCCTGCGGCGTGCCCCCGTCCCGGTGCCGGACGGCGCGCGCTTCGAAGCGCTGAGCTACGCCAGCGCAGCCGGCAGCCGCCCCTACAAGCTCTATGTGCCGAGCGGCTGGCGCGGACAGGCGCTGCCCCTCGTCGTCATGCTGCACGGCTGCACCCAGTCGCCCGACGACTTCGCCGCGGGCACGCGCATGAACGATGTCGCCGAGGAGCGGATGTGCCTCGTCGCCTATCCGGAGCAGCCGCGCTCGGCCAATCCTTCCGGGTGCTGGAACTGGTTCAACGCCGGCGACCAGCAGCGCGACCGGGGCGAGCCCGCGCTGATCGCCGGCATCACGCGCCAGGTGATGCGCGACTATCCGGTCGAGGCCGGGCGCGTCTATGTCGCCGGCCTGTCGGCCGGCGGCGCCGCGGCGGCGATCATGGGCGCGGCCTATCCGGATCTCTATGCGGCCATCGGCGTGCATTCCGGCCTGGCATGCGGCGCCGCCAGCGACGTCGCCTCCGCCTTCGCCGCCATGCGCCAGGGCGGCCCCGCCGGCGCGTCGCACCGGTCCGGCGCCCGCGGCGCCGTGCCGACCATCGTCTTCCATGGCGACCGCGACGCCACCGTCCATCCCGTCAACGGCGACCGCGTCATCGCCGCGGCGACGCCGGCCGCGGGCCTCAGCGCCAGCGTCAGCCGCGGCACGGCCGCCGGCGGCATCAGCTACACCCGCACCGTTCACGCCGACGACAGCGGCCGCGCCGTGCTCGAGCAGTGGCTCCTGCACGGCGCCGGCCACGCCTGGTCCGGCGGCAGCGCCGCCGGCTCCTACACCGAGCCGCGCGGCCCCGACGCCAGCCGAGAGATGATGCGCTTCTTTTCAGTCGTCAGTGACCAGTGATCGGTGATCAGAAGATCTCGCGCTTGTC
>DATBIR010000105.1:0-2713 GCA_036556825.1 Beijerinckiaceae bacterium | reverse complement strand
TTGGCGAGCGTCCAGGTCGCTTTGCGCCCCCCGGGTCCGGCCTTTGGCTGGCCCGAGGACAAGCTTCGCGTCTTTGCGGTTTGCTGAATCCGAGCGATGCACCCCATGCCCAGGGGAGACTGCCGCTGGACGGTTTAGGATTCACGCGGAGACGCGGAGCATGGTTTTTCGCGCTGGGCGCAAAACCGAGCGATCTACCCCATGTCCAGCGGGAGCTCACGCCCAGCGGGACATGAAGCCGGGTCCCGGACCTTGCCGTCCCCTCCCGTGTCACCCCGACGAAAGTCGCTATGGCATTCACACAAGTATGCGAGTCGCATCAACGACTTGCCGAAGAAGGGATCGGCGCCGTGCGTCCTTCGACAAGCTCAGTCCACATGTCCAGGGAGAGAGGTTGAGGTGAGCGGCCCTGACGCATGCGATGACGGGGGTTGCGCCGGACGGGCCGGCGCCGAGCCCCAAGCATGGAGGACCGCTCATGACGAAGGATACGCTGAACGTTGGACTGGATACAGACAAGAACTTCATCGACATCGCGATCGCCGAGCCGCTGTCGGCGGGCGAGGTGCGCTACTACGGCAAGATCGCCAACGACAAGACGGCGCTGTTGCGCGTCGTCAAGCGGCTGCAGAAGGACGGCCGGCCGCTGCGGGTGTGCTACGAGGCAGGGCCGTGCGGCTACGCGATCCATCGCTGGCTGACGGAGGTCGCGGGGGTGAGCTGCGAGGTGGTGGCGCCCTCGCTGATCCCGCGCCGCTCGGGCGACCGGGTGAAGACGAACCGGCGCGACTGCCTGTCGCTGGCCAAGCTGCTGCGCGCGGACGAGCTGACGGCGGTGTGGGTGCCGGATCCGGCGCACGAGGCGATGCGCGATCTGACGCGGGCGCGGGCGGCGGCGGTGGCGGACCTGACGCGTTGCCGCCAGCGCCTCGGCAGCCTGCTGCTGCGCCAGCACGTGCGCCATGCCGGCCAGCCCTGGACCAAGAAGCACCGGGCCTGGCTGGGGCGGCTCACGTTCGAAGCGCCGGCGCATCGGCTGCTGATCGACGAGCTGCTCGAGGCCCTCGACCAGGCGCAGGCGCGGCGCGACCGCTTGAGTGCGCACATCGCCGAGCTGGCGCCCCGCTGGTCGCTGGCCTGGCTGGTCGACGCCCTGCAGGTGCTGCGCGGCTACCAGCTGATCAACGCCACGACGATCGTGGCCGAGATCGGCGATGTCAGGCGCTTCGCCAACCCGCGCCAGCTGATGGACTATGTCGGCCTCACGGTCAGCGAGCATTCGACCGGCGAGCGGGTGCGGCGCGGCGGCATCACCAAGGCCGGCAACGGCCGCGCCCGCAAGGCCCTGGTCGAGGCGGCCTGGACCTACACCCATCCGGCCAAGGGAGCCAAGGCCAAGGCGGCGCAGGCCACGCCGGCGTTGCGCGCCATCGCGGAGAAGGCCCGCCATCGCCTGAGCGCGCGTTATCGCAAGCTGCGCGCCCGCGGCAAGCTGGCGCCGGTGGCGGTGACGGCCATCGCCCGCGAATCGCTCGGCTTCATCTGGGCCATCGCCCAGGCCGCCGCCCCCGCGCCGACGCCACAGCGGCGCCGCTGAGCCCCGGCCCACGGCTTCGTCCCGACCGGGGGCCAGCCTCGCGCCGTGCTCGCCGCCGTCAAGGCCGCTGGCGCGCCGCCTGCGGCGGTGGCCTGACGGCCAGCCTTGACCGCGGCTGCGCGCGGCGCGCCCCAAGCCCCAGGTCGGGACGGAGGAATGGTCTCGCCAGGTCGAACAAAGGAATAATCGCACGCTCTCTCCTCGGCGCCGGAGGTCGCCACGCAAGCGCCTGCACATCGCCGGTGCACCAGCCTGGGAGCGGGCCGCACGGTCAGGGGAACCCTCGACCCTCATCCGGAGTGGCTTCTGGCCCATACTCGTGCTCAGTCCGAGGCAGCCCCGCGACGAACCCGTTGGTCCTGTGGTACCCAACCCACGCATCAGAGACTCACCAACCGTCGCAGCCAGGCCCGCTCCCAGACCCGTGTACCGGTCTCATCGCTGGCAACAACACGCCGCTCTCCGCGCGTGAAAAAAATCGTCACCACCATCTTGCAAAACTGGACATAAGAGGATGAGGGAGGATTTTCGTGGCACGAAGAAAGGACCTCCTCGTGAGCTTGTCGAAGGACGCCCATCGCCGATCCCACACACCTACCCTCACGACGCCCAGTTCTGCTTGAAGTCGGCGTAGAGGGTGATGCCGCCGCAGGCGTAGAGGGTCTGGCCGGTGACGTAGGAGGCGTCGTCGGAGGCGAGGAAGGCGAAGACGGCGGCGATTTCCTCGGGCGTGGCGGCGCGGCGCATGGGGATGTGCGATTCGACATCACGGCGCGCCTTCGGATCGTTGGCCCAGGCGTCGTTCATGTCGGTGAGGGTCGCGCCGGGGCCGACGCCGTTCACGCGGATGCCGCGGTCGGCATATTCGAGGGCGAGCGTGCGCGTGAGGTTGCCGAGGCCGCCCTTGCTGACGGAGTAGGCGACGTAGGCCGGCTTGGGAATGATTTCATGCACGCTCGAGCAGTTGAGGATGACGCCGCCGCCGGGCCGCGCCAGGAAGTGCCGGATGGCGGCCTGGGCGCACAGCAGCGCGCCCGTGAGATTGACGTCGAGGATGTGCCGGTAGTCGGCGAGCGGCGCCTCATGGCTCGGCGCCGGCGCCTGGATGCCGGCGTT
>DATBIR010000104.1:0-36918 GCA_036556825.1 Beijerinckiaceae bacterium | reverse complement strand
GTTCGGGCGGTGGTGGTCGCCGAAGCCGACAATGGCCGTCACGCCGCGCGTGAGACGCGGGGCGAGGCTGCTCCAGAAGGCCTGCGCGGCCATGCCGGGATGCGGGTGCAGCGGCTCGCAGGTCCAGGCGGGCCAGCCCTGCGCCCGCGTCCAGTCGGCGGCGGCGGCGAGCATCAGCTCCATCTGGGCCCGGTCAGTGCCCTCGCGCATGATGGTGCGGAAATCCCAGGGCAGAGCGTTGGCCAGCCGATGCGCGAGCGCGGACGCTTCCGCGGCCGACAGCCGGCCCGGATAGATCAGCGAGAATGCGTTGACGATGCCGTAGGGGCCGCAAAGGCCGGTCAGCGCCCCCTGCTTGAAGGCGGAGCGTTTTGCCATTGAGAAATGTGAATTAGCGAATGGTTAACGGAAGCGGCCCATCAGCCGCACAACCGTGACGACAATGTGGACGGCCGCCGCCCTGCGACACGGCGCATAGGCGGAGCGAGGTCTCTCCCCTCGGGCGCGCCTTGCGGGAGGCGCGCTACTTCGTCTCGGCGACAAAAACGCCGTTCCAGTCCGCCTCCGGCGGCTGGTCGAGCAGGGTGCGGATGCGCGCCACGTAGCGGTTGTAGAACTCGTCGAGGCCGAATTCCCTGCCCGCCTCCCGGCATTGCAGGATGGCTTCCAGCGCGCCGGCCCAGTTCTGGTTGCGGTATGACGTGAGCATCAGCCCGTTCAGGTCGCGCAGCTTCTGGAAACGCGCCGCCTCGGCGACGTCCGACCCGCCGAGGAGCGTATAGACGAGCTCGGGCTCGCTCTTGCCCTTCACCTGCACGAAATCGATCTCCAGGACCGCGAAGCTGCCCTGCACCGCCTGCGCGGTGCGCGCCCCGATGACGATGGGAACCCCATAGGTCTTGGTTTGGCCTTCGAGCCGCGAGGCGAGGTTCACCGTGTCGCCGAGGACCGAGTAGTTGAAGTGCAGGTCCGATCCCATGTTGCCGACCACGCATGGCCCGGTGTTGAGGCCGACGCCGATATGCACGGGCACGAACGGCTGCCCCGCCTGTTCCGCCTCTTTCTCGCGGCTGCGATTGATCTCGGCGACGCATCTCAGCATCTGCAAGGCGGCGTCGCAGGCATTGGCCTCCTGGGCCGGGTCGTCCAGCGGCGCGTTCCAGAAGGCCATGATGGCGTCGCCGATATACTTGTCGATCGTTCCCTTGCGTTCGATGATGACGTTGGTCATCGGCGTGAGCAGGCGGTTCATCAGCGCCGTCAGGCCTTGCGGATCGTGCTTGTACATCTCCGAGATGGTGGTGAAGCCGCGCACGTCGCTGAACAGCACGGTCATCACCCGCTCCTCACCGCCGAGCACGAGCTTTTCCGGAGACTGGGCGAGCTGCTCGACCAGCGCCGGCGACAGATACTGGCTGAACGCCGAGCGGATCTGCCGGCGCTCGGTATGGGCGCGCAGGTAATTGGTGAATACGAGCATGGCGTAGATCGAGAAACTCGTCAGCAACGGGAAGGTCACGTCGAACAGGATGTGCTCGTGGTAGAAATAGTACCACGAGATGCCGGCGATCAGCGCCGCGACGGCGCCCCCGAGAACCAGCAGCGTGCCGGCGCCGATGATTGGCGCGAGGGCGATGATCGCGAGGCTCACCAGGATGGCGATGGCGAGCTCGGCCGCAGTCATGTGCGTCGGCATCGACAGCATTGCGTTGGTCAGGATGTTCTCGAGCACCTGGGCATGGATCTCGACGCCCGGCATCACCGGGTCGATCGGCGTCGTCTTGATGTCGAGCAGGCCCGTGGCCGACGTGCCGAGCAGGACCAGCTTGCCGGCGATCTTGTCTTGCGGAACGCGTCCTTCGAGCACATCCTTGGCCGACACGAAGCGCGCCGCATCATGCGGCCCGAAGTGAATCCACAGCTGTCCGTCATGGTCCGTCGGCATGCGCAGCGGCGGCACCACGACGCTCAGCACCCGTCCGTCGGTTTCGGTGTTGAGGAAGATGATGCCGGAGCCGGTCACCACACGCAGCATGTCGAGCGTGAGGGACGGCACCATGACCCCTTCGGCCCGCATCACGAGCGGCACGCGCCGCACGATCCCGTCGCGCTCGGCCTTGATCGAGAACAGCCCGCGCCCGGCAGCCGCTTCCTCGATCGGACCTACGTTGCGCAAGAGGTCGGGGAAGGCGACAAGCGACCGGGGAGGAACGGGCGTCCTGCTGTCCTCGGTCCTGATACCGAAGCCCGTCTGGATGCGGCTCGTCGTGTTCGCCTCCTGCGACGTGAGGCGGAATCCGGATTGGCCGACCACGACGCGCGAGCGCTTGATGGCGTCGGCGAGGACCTGATCGTTGCTTGGCAGGCGGCGCAGCTTGTCGCGCGTCTCCGCGTCGAGGCCGCGCAGCGCCTCGGCCGCCACGCTCGGCGAGGCCCGATCGGGCTCGGCGAAGACGACGTCGAAGCCGATGGCGACAGCGCCGAGCTGCGTCAGCCGCGTGACCATGTCGGCAACCACCGTCCTCGGCCACGGCCACTGGCCGACCGCCTTGAGGCTCTCCTCGTCGATGTCGACGATCGTCACCGGCCTGATCGCCGGCTCGCGCGGCTTGAGCGTCTGGTAGAGGTCGAAGGTGCGCAGGCGCAGCATCTCGAGCGGCAGCGGGTCCCAGACGCGCAGGATGACGAGGTCGACCAGCAGCACCACGCAGATGGCGCGTCCGAGCCCGAAGCGCTTGAGAAGGCGGCGCCAGCGGCTCAATGGCGCGCCCCGTTGCCGTTGCGGGAGGTTGCCGTGGCCGGCCCCGAGCGCTTCGAGACGCCTTGCGCGTCCGGCGGCGCCTCGGGCCTCGCCGCCTGCAAGGCGGCGAGATAGGCGCCGAATGGCACGCCATAGCGGAAGTCGCCCACATGGCAGATGTTGGCGCCGACATAGGCGAGAACCTCGCCGCCGCGGTCGATCCAACGCTTGCAGAAGGAGTAATCGAGGTCGAGCAGCGCGCCGTTGCCGGCGGTCGTCTCGCGGAAAAAGGCGCGCACCTCGCTGCCGGTCAGCGGGCTCTCGTAGAGCGGGCAATCGGCGTGCCGGGCAAGCTCCTCGAAACAGGCGCGCGCGATCAGCGTGAAGCCGAAGCCGATACCTTCGACCTTGCACAAGCCGTTCGTCACCTCGAGACGCGGGCCGAGCAGGCGGACGTTCCAATTGTAGGCGAGCGCCAGGGCATGGTCGAAGCCGTGCGCCGGGATCAGGCTTTTCAGCTTGCCGAGATCGAGGGCCCGCCTCGTGTAGATCGTGCCGACCAGGGGCTTGTCGAAGGACAGGAGCTTCTCGCACAGCCCGGGCTCGAAGCTCATGTCGCTGTCGACCCACAGGAGATGCGTGCAGTCCGACTGCAGGAACATGTGCGCCAGAAGATCGCGCTGCAGGATGAGATTCGGCCCGTCGACCGTGCCGTAGTGGGTGCCGATGCCGGCCGCGTGCAGGCGCGTGACCATGTGCACCACGGCGCCGACATTCTGCGACAGCATGATGCCGTTGGTGGTCGGGGTGGCGACGAAGATCTTGGCGGTCACGGGCGTGTCTCGATGACGGGCGCTTTTCGGTATCCTAGAGCATGATCGGCCGGACTGGCCACCCGCACGGCCTTCACGGCCCGAGGAGGCGCGGCTCGCTCCGTCGGCATCGACGTCCCTTACCGCGCCCCACCAGCGACCTCCCGGCTATCTCTATGCGACCAGCAAGTTCATGATGAAGTCGCGGTTCGGATCCAGGGCAAGCCCCGTGCCGCGCACCGCGATCAGCATCTCGGGCGTCGCGTCCATACCGGTGTGCACCTCGACGATCGTTCTGTTGTGGGGCACGTCCTCGGAGAACGTAACCCTGACGTTGCCGATGAGGGACAGATCGATCTTGTCGCTGCCGGCGACGAAGTCGCCAATCACGTCGGCCGTTTCGGCGGCTGTGCCGCTGTCGCCGATTGTGGTGAACCTGAAGAAGTCGTCGCCGGCGCCGCCGACGAGCAGGTCGCGGCCGAGGCCGCCCGTCAGAGTATCAATTCCGCCGGCGCCGAACAGAAGGTCGTTGCCGGTGTTGCCGGTCAGGGCGTTGCCGTTGGCCTCGGGCAGCTCTATTCTCTGAACCCCGGTTCCGTCGGACGTCCACAGCGCCTGGACTCCCGCCGCATCGGATCCGACGAAGTAGAGTTGTCCGCCCACGGACGCCGGCGGGCCATAATTCGTAACCGCTCCGTAAGTGTCGTCGCCGACGCGCACCGTGCCGGCAGCGTCGGTTTTCCAGAGCTGGTAATCGAGGGTGTAAGGAGACCCGCCGTCGACCCGGACGAAGAAATACAGGGTCGACCCGACGGCGGTCAGGCCCTGGATGTCGGAGCCGTCCCCGCCCTCGCTGATGTCCGCCACCATCGTGGCCGGGTTGCCGGTCGGCCCGATCTGCCACAGCTCCTCGCCGTGCTCGCCGTCCTCCGCCAGGAAGTAGAAGACGTCGCCGACGCTGGCGGTGGCGCCCGGCAAGAAGGAATACGGGAACAGGTTCTGCGGTGTGTCGGTCGAATCCAGGTAGGTGATCGGCGCGGTCCCACCTTCGGTTCCGTCGGACCGCCAGATCGACTGCACCCCGTTGTTGTAGACGTAAAGGAAGAGCGTGTCTCCGACGGTGCGGAGGGGCGTCGCCGATGCCGAATAACTCTGCCCGGCCAGCGTGTCGACGAGCACCGCGCTATCTGGAGAGCCGTCCGATTTCCAGAGCTCGACGGTTTGCCTGCCGGTCTGATCGGCGGTGGTCCTCACAAGGTAGAGGCTGTCTTCGCCCGCTGCGAGGGAGAGAATCCGCACCGAGTTGTCGGACGCCTCGAACGCGTCGACGATCTCCGGCTGGCTTTGCGCGTTTTCGGTCCAAAGCGCGTCGTTGCCCGTGCCATCCGGCGCCGTGAAATAGATCTCTCCCGCAAACGCGGTCAGCGTCCTGACGTTCTCGAAGATCACCTGCGAGCCGACCGTGGTGCCGTCCGTCTTCCAAAGCCGCGGAGTTTCGTCGGTCCCCTCGACCGTGAAGTAGAGTGCCTCGGCGGTCTCGACGAAGTTGCCGACGGAAAAGCCCGGCAGAGCGGCGACGCGGACGGGGTCGGTCCCGTCGACCGTCCAAAGCGCGTTCGTGTCCTCGTTCGAGTCGTAGGCGACGAAATACGGCCTGCCCCCGAAGCTCGTGAGCTGCGAGGGATTGAGAGACGCGTCCGGATCAGTGCCCGGAACGAGATCCTTCAGGAGGTGCGTGCCGGCTTCAGTTCCGTCGGAGACCCAGGGCTCACGGCCATGCATGCCATCGTCGGCGTTGAAATAGAGCTTGCCGTCGACTTCCTTCAGATCCTGCGGAGCGGAGCTCGCAGAGTCCGGATAGATGTCGGCGACGAGTTTCGTGCCCAGCGTCGTTCCATCCGAGACCCACAGCTCCTCACCATTCAGATCGTCCTCGGTGGTGAAGAACAGCTTGTCGCCGACGGCGGTCAGGTGAGAGAGACCCTCGGCGCCGCCGCCGAACTCTGCAACGAGCTCCGCCTCGGTGCCGTCCAGCTTCCACAGGGTGTCCCCGCCCGGTCCGTCGGCGGCGAAGAACAGGTTCGCGCCGACGACGACCACGTCGTAGATGCCATCGGGCGCACCCGTCACCGGGACCGGGACGCCACCATCCAGTCGGAAGAGCCCGGCGGGACCACTGAAGTCGTTGACGGTGAAATACAGGGAGCCGTTGAAGGTAAGGAGGGCGTCCCCGACGCCGTCGACGGTGAAGTCCGTGACCGCCAGCGGCACCGAGCCGGGGCCGTCAACCCGCCATAACTGGTTGACGCCGTCGCCGTCAGACGACGTGAAGTAAGCGATCCCGCCAAGAACGGCGAATTCGTTGGGGTCTCCGATCGCATTCGCGCCAGCGGTCCACCCGGTCAGGAGCCTGGTGCCGAGGCGCGTGCCGTCGCTCGCCCACAGCTCGTACCTGTCCTCGCCGATCCCTTCATCCCACCGGCGGGTGTCGAAATACACCGTGCCGCCGGCTTCCCACAGATCGCTGATGTTGGTGAAGCTGCCGAGCAGCGCGGTGCTGCCGCCGGTGTCGGCCACCCACAAGCTTTCGCTGCTGCTCCAGTAATTCTCCTTGTCGGTGAACAGCACGGAGCCGTTGCTGACGGTAAGGTGGTCGACGTTCTGGAAGCCGCCCACCTCCTTCGTTCCGGCTGCGGTTCCATCCGACGTCCACAGCCCGGTTCCAGCGTCGCCAATCGACCCCTGGAAGAACAGCTGTCCGTCGACGTTGACGAGACTCGACGGCCACACCGTATCGAACTGCGTGTCGAGGTGAGCCACGAAGGTCGTGCCCTCGGAGGTGCCGTCGGTTTTCCAAATCGCGTTTTGCGAGGTCGAGGAGTCCTGAGCCGCAAACAAGACCGGCGCAGCCTTCGGCGCCTCGCTACCCTGCACCTGAATGGTCGCGACGGCCGGCAGGCTCTCCGCGGTTCCGTCGTTGACGACGATCGATATCAAGCGGTCGGTGCCGAGCGTCTCGGCCCCGAACGTGACCGCCTGCAGCGCAGCCTTGAACTCGTCCAGCGTCGCCGAGCCATTGGCCGCCTCGATCACGATTTGCAGTTCGCCCGGCTTCGACGACGGCGTGCCGAGAAGGAACGTGTCCCCGAGCGTCGTGAAATTGAACGAGAGCGTGTCGAGGGCGTGCGCGTTGGTCACCGTCACCGTCGCGGACACGAGGTGGGTGTTGTCGACGTCGGTGATGCTGAGATCCTGATCGACGAGCGCGACGAAATCGCCGCCGATGGTGAAGGTGGCGGCGAGGTCGATGCCGGGAGCGGTGCTGTCATCTCCGTCGAGGTCGAGCACCGGCGCATCGTTCACGGGGGCGACGTTGACCGTGATCGTATAGGTATTCTCGCCGCCATTTCCGTCGGAAACGGTATAATCGAACGTGTCCGTTCCGAAGAAGTCCGCTGCCGGCGTGTAGCTGACGAAGGTGCCGCTCTGGTTCGACCCCGTGATCTCGACGGTGCCGCCGTTGGCCGACGTCGGCACGACAGCGTAGACAACGATGTCACCATCCGCGTCCTGCGCGCCCGGCAACAGACGGGACGTGGGCTGATCCTCCTGGATGAACCAGGTAGCATCGGCGGCCACCGGAGCCTCGTTCGCCGGGACCACGTTGATGATCGTCGTGACGACGTTGCTGGAGCTGTGCTGCGTCCCGCCGTCGTTCACGAAGAAGCTGATAGTGCGCGACAGCGCCGCCGGGTCCTCACTGCTGTTGCTGTAGGTGACCGATCTCAGCGCGGCTTGATATTCCGCGAGGGTGGCGGTTCCGCTCAGGGTCAATATGCCGGACCACGGATTGTACGTGCCGGTAATGCCGTTCTGGTCGGTGAAGCCGAGAACGTCCTGGCCCTGAACGAAGTGATCGGTGATCGCGACGGTCGCGCCCGTGAGGGTGGCGCTGTCCACATCGGCGATCGTCAGCCCGGGATCGATCACCAGCGGTGCGCCGTCCTGGGTGAAGACCGGCAGGGCCGCGATGTTGAGGTTGTCCAGCCTGTGCTCCGCGGTGAAGCCGCCGGTGCGCGCGCCGATGGCGAAGACCGACTCCGCAGGCGGATCGTAGCTCGACGGCAGCGCGAAATTGTCGATGTATTTGACGCCGTTGTACTCGACGGTGAGCAGTCCGTTCACGACCACAATCTCGACCGGAACGAATCCACCGGTCACCAGTTCGGCAGCCGGGACGTCGACCGAATCGATCTCGTATCCATTGACGGCGTAGAAGATCCGGCCCCAGGAGGGCTCGTGAGCGCGGAAGGTCTCGAAGCCGACCATCAAGCCGTTGTCGACGAGGGTTTGCTCCGCAAGGTCGACATTGTCCTCCCACTGGGCGTAGCCGCTGGTCGGGATCCCCGTGCCGTAGTTGAAGCTGAACCCGTCTGCAGGCGGATTGGTCCCCGCCTGGACGAACATGTCGAAGGTCGCGCGGAAATCGCGCGGCGCGCTCGCCGGATCGACGATGATGGCGCCCGCGGACGACTCCGCCGCCGGCGTGAGCTGCAGGTAGCCGTTCTGCACGGTCCCGCCGACCACCCCGTCGCCGAGTTGCGTTCCGCCGAATATCTCGACGCTGCCGTCGTTGTCCGGATTGGTGGCGAAGTCGCTCGCGAACAAGCTGCTGCCGGTGAGCCGCGGGGCGTCGTTGACGGCCGTGACCGTGACCGACGCCGTGTCGTTCAGCGCCGAGAAGGCTGTGGTACCGCCGTTCGACGAGAGGTCGACATAGTCGCCCGCCTGGCCGGCGCTGCGGTCCCAGGCGCGGAAGTTGATGGCTTCCTGAATGGTGCCGCTGAAGTCCGGCGCCGGCTCGAAATAGATGCGCGCATCCGGACCGAGCAGCAGCGCATTCTCGTGCGTGATCGCCCCGACCTGCTGCCACGTGGCGCCATTGTCGAGAGAGTACCACAAGGTGCCGTTCTGGCCGCTTTCCGGGCTGCCCGGGAACAGCGCGATGCCCGGCGCCAGGGCGCCGTGGTCGACGTCGTTGACGTTGTTCGCCCCCCCTCCCCCGACGGGATCAACGAGGCTCGACACCAGCGTTCCGACGGCGCCGCTCGGCGGGCCGGAGTCCTCCGACTGCGTGGCGAGACTCGGATTGGCAGCCGGGTTAAGAAGCGGCGCGTCGTTGGTGCCGCGCACCGCGATGCTGACGGCCTTCTCCGCCGTGCCGCCCTGCGGGTCTGTGACCCGCACCACGAAATTATCCTGGACGGTTTCACCCTCGGCGAGCGCCTGCACGTTGGCCGCGCCCTCGCGCAGCACGTAATTGTACTCGCCCGTGGCCGGGTCGATCAGCAGCGTGCCGTAGGTGCCGTCGCGATAGGAGTCCGGCTCCTCGGGCGTGTGAGCGATGATCTGCGCGCGCGCCCAATCCTCGCCGTTGAAGAGCTGCCCGTTGACGGGCGTGAAGGTCTGCGTGCGAACGACATCGCCGTTCTGCAAGATCTGGAACTCGGCCGTGATGGCCGTGCTGCCCGGCGTGTCGTGCCGGAGGATGAGCCGGATCTGATCACCCTGCGCCGGGTTGATCGTGAAGCCCTGCAAAGTGACGCCGCTGTCGGTGACGAAATCGCGGTCGCGCAACTGCACGGCGATGGCGCCGTTCATCGGCTTGCGCACGACGAGCTCGAGCCCGTCGTTGGCAACATGCTCGTTGCCGCCGCCGACCTGGTCGGACAGCCGGATGCCGTACGCCTCCCGGAGCTGATCGGGCGCCACGAGATCGAAGACGGCCTCGACCCGGAACGCCACGTCCCGACCGAGGCGGTCATTCGGCGTGCCCGCGCCGGTGCCTCCGGCGGGGCCGTTTTCGCCTATCGCGCCGGTCAGCACGGTTGCGCGGTGCGACTTGAACTCGTCGCTGATTCCGGAATCCGGCTGCGCCGACGCACTGTTCAGCGCCAGCCGGCCGCCGCTCTCGGTGAAGCCGCCCCGGAGGTCGTAGTCCCTCCCGCCAGGGACGTCGTCGTCGACGGGCGGGTTGCCGTCGTTGAAATCGTCGAAGAAGACGGGTGTCGACCCGTTGTCGCGGTAGATCGTCAGGCTGTCGACGCGGACCTCGTAGTCCGGCGAGGGCGGCGTCGGGTTGACGACGCTCCAGGAGAACCCGGCTGCGTCGTCGGCATCGGAGACGGTGAAACGCCCCTGCAGGTCCTGCACGGCGCCTTCGACCGTGAAGGCGCCGCCCGTCCCCTCGCGGTCGAGGATGAACAGGTCGGAGCGTCCGTTGTCGTCCTGCGGCATGCCGTTGGCGGCGGCGCTGCCGAAGACGATGACGCTGCCGCCGTCGCTGACCGCGACGCCGCCCGACGCGTCGGGGTTGGTCGCGGAGATCGGCGTGAGCGTCCCGGTAGCCACCTCATAGAGGAAGGCGTCGCCGGGCAGATCCTCGGCCGGCGGGTATTGCGTATCGTGGGCGATGGTCTCGAACGTGACGACCGTCCCGTCCGGGCTGATGCCGGGGCGCACCGCGGAGAGGCCATCGCCGTCCGTATTCGTCGAGACGAGCGTGTACGTGTCGTTCACACGGTCCCACAGGTAGACGTCCAACCGCCCGTCGGTGTCGACAATGCCCGCGAACGTCGCTGTCGTCTCGAACACCACGTAGCGGCCGTCGGCGCTGAGCGACGCGGGCCACGGCACACTGGACAACTCGGATGACGTGGTCGCGATGCTGCGCGGCGCGGCCTCGAGGTCTGAGAGATCGAAGAGGAGCAGATGGACCGTCGTCGTCTGCTGCTCTCCGCCGCCGAAATCGAAAGCGACAGCCCAGGCGGTGGCGAAGTTGCCATTCGCGCTGATCTCCGGGGCGAAGACGAAGGGACCGGCTGTCTCGAGCGTGTCCAGGCTGTAGGGCGCGAACGGATCGCCGCCGGTCCGCGTCAGCACCTGGGCAAAGCCGAACGACTCCTCTCCGCCGCGACGGATGATGATCGTCGATCCGTCTCCGCTCAGTCGCGCGTGGGTGAGGCCTTCAAGGATCTCACCCTCGGCGTGGACGGCATGCGTCTCGTTGGCGTCGCGGTCATAGAGGAACAGGCGCGACTGCGTCGTCCCGTTGTCGAATTCATAGTTGACGACCGCCGACACGAAGCGACCGTCGGCGCTGATGTCGATATCCCCGACGGAGGTCTGCGCAACCTGTGAGTCCACCCTGTCGGACGCAACGATGGTCGTCGACAGCGCGATCGGCTCGCCGCTTGCCCGGTCATAGAAGAATACTTCCGGCTCGCCAGCCGCATCCTCGCCGTAGAAGGCGAGGTAGCGTCCGTCGGCGCTCACCGAGGGCGCCAGCAGTTCCATGCCGGCTACCGAGACACGCGTCTGGATGGGACCGTCGGCTAGGACCGGCGCGTCATTGACGGGCGCCACCGCGATGGTGATCCGCTCCGGCGCCGACGTGCCGCTGTCGTCGCTGGCCCTGAAGATGATCGAGGCCTCGCCCGAAAAATTCTCGAACGGCGTGAACGTGAAGGCGCCTGTCTCCGAGTCGAAGTTCGATACCGTGCCGCCTTCCGCGGCAAGGATCGTGAAATCGATGTCGGATCCGTCTCCGCCCGTGGCGGTCAGGGTGCCGCTGACCGGCGTGTCCTCGTCCGTGAGCAGGTGCTGGCCCACCGGGTCGAGCTCATCCTCCTCGATGCCGACGATCGTCACCGTCACCTGTTGCGAGACGCTGCCGCCGTCCCCATCCGACAGCTGCACGGTGTACGTCTGCACGACCTTTTCGAGGAGGCCGAGCCCGCTGACCGCGCCGGGGTCGACCTTGAACGTCCAGTCGACGAAGCCGCTGCCGCCAACGGCGCCGGGCACGACATGGGCCTCGAAGGTGCCGAGGGCGCCCGGCGCACCGTCAATGGACAGCACCGAGAAGCTGCCGCTGCCGTCGATGTCGGTGAACGCGAGTCTCCCGCCCGTCCCGAGCTGGCCAGACCCGTCGCTGGCGAAGCTCACGTCCTCGAGCACGACGCCGGCAGCGCCGCCGGCGCGGTCGATGACGAAGATGTCGGAGTTGCCGTCCTGGTCGCCCGGGACGAGGCCGTTGGCGAGGTTGCCGAAGGCGACGAAGACCCCTCCCCCGCTGACCGCGGAGCCGAGCGAGCCGTCCGGCGTCGTCTGCGCGACGGGCGTCACCTCGTCGGCGAGGCGATCATAGACGAACACGTCTCCCGCCACGCCGCCATTCGTCGTCTCGAACACGACGAAGTTGCCGTCGGCGCTGATCTTCGGCCGGACGGCCTCGCCCACGGCATCGGCCGAGACGAGAGTGTAGGCGTTGTCGCCGCCTTCGCGATCCCACAGATAGACGTCGAGCGTCTCGTCGCCGTCGGCGCTTGTCAGCGACCTGTCGGTCTGGAAGACGACGAAGCGGCCGTCCGCGCTCAGCGACGCCGGCCAGTTGCCGGCCTCGCTGTTGGTTGCGGCGATGTGCCTGAACTGATTGAGCTGATCGGCGTCACGGTCATACAGAAAGAGTTCGCCGACGCCCGTCGGGCCGCCTTCGGGCGAGTCGGAGCGCGGCGACAGCCAGAACGTGACGAAGTGGCCGTCGGCGCTGATGTCCGGGCTCCACACTCCCCTGCCCGGCGCTTCGGTAAAGTCGCCCGGCTCGATATCGTCGAGGATGTTGCCGTCGCGGTCGACCACGAGGATCTGCGAGCCGCCGTGCTCGAGCACGATCTTGGAGCCGTCGCCGTTCAGGCGGGGTGCGCCGCCGGAGATCGGGTTGCCGCTGTAAGCATCAGTGAGCAACGTCGCCTGACCGGTGGCGTGGTCGTAAACGTAAATGAACGACTCGTGATGAGTACTGGGCGGCGGCCCCCCTTCTCCGCCAATGGGCTGCCCCGTCGTGACCACCTCGGCCTTGAAGACGGCTGTCCGTCCGTCGGCGCTGATGGCGGCATCGTTATACGTGATGGTGACCATCGTCTCGCCGACAGGGCCGCCGTCGAGGCGGTCTTCCGGAACGATCTTGTCGGCGAGCGAGATGGTGCTGCTGGTAACGCGGTCGTGGAAGAACACGCCGCTGTTGGCAAGGTCAGGCCCATCGCCGCCGCTGGGAATCGTGTCGGCGGCCGTGAATACAAGGAAGCGCCCGTCGGCGCTGATGTCGGGAGCAAAGCTCTGCTGCTCCGGGGCCGTGATGCGCGTCGTCACCGGCGCGGTGTTGAACTCCGGCGCGTCGTTCTGCGCCGTGACCGTCACGTCGACCGTCGCCGTGTCGCTGCCGCCATGGCCGTCCGAGATCGAATACGTGAAGCTGTCGCTGCCGTTGTAGTCGGCGTCCGGCGTGTAGGTGACCTGGCCAGTCTGCGCATCGAACGTCACCGTGCCGTGCGCGCCCTGCGTGACGTCGGTCACGCTGAGCGCGTCGCCCTCGACATCGGTGTCGTTGGCGAGAACGTCGATCGCGACAGCGCCATCCTCCGCGACCGTGGCGGTATCTTCGGTCGCGTCGGGCGCGTCGTTCACGGGCGCCACGACGACCGTGATCGTATGCGTGGTCTGGCCACCATGCCCGTCCGACACCGTGTACTGGAACGTGTCGGTCCCGTGGAAATCCTGTGCGGGCGTGTAGTTGACGAAGGTGCCCGACTGGTTGCTGAAGGCGATTGCGACGGTGCCGCCATTCGCCGTCACCGACTGCGGCAGCGTATAGGTGACCGTGTCGCCGTCGACGTCCTCTGCCGCGGGCAGCTTGCGTGAAAAGACGGACTGATCCTCCTGGATGTTCCAGGTATCGTTGGCGGCGGTCGGCGCGTCGTTGCTGCCGACGACCTCGAACGTGACTGTCTTGATCGTCGACTCGCCCTGGCTGTCGGTGACGGCGATGTCGAATGAGTCCGTGACGTGCTGGCCAGCGTCGAGCGCCTGGGTGTCGGGATCGTCGTTGTCGAGCGTGTAGGTGAGCTCACCCGTATTCGGATCGAGCGTCACGAAGCCGTATTTGCCGCGCGCGAAGACGCCGGAGAACTCGACGACGAAGCCGTTGCCCGATCCGCCCGGCAGGCTCGCGGCATCGGTCCAGGCGCCGTTGGGGTCGATGTAAACGTAATCCTCGTTGCCGGCATTGTTCGGCTCTTCGCCCCACCAGGCATTGTAGAAACCACCCTGAGGCGCCCCGTTCGTGAAGAACGTGACATCGCCTTCAGGCGCGTCGAGCCATTTCCAGGTGCCTTCCTGACCGGCGTCGCTGCCGCCGAGCCAAGCGAAGACGCTCCCTTTCAGTCCCTGGAGAAAGGCGTTCTCGCCCTGACTGGTGACGTTGGCGAGATAGCCGCCCATGGCCAGGGCCGCCGCCCGCGCGTCGTTCCAGCTGACGCCGCCACTGGCGACGAACTGGTAGAAATGGCCGTTGTAGAGCTGGTTGCCCGCGGCGCTCGGTGCGATCGCAAAGGTATGCGTGTCGCCGGCATCCGGGTCGTTTGGGTCGACCGTGACGCTCGAGGTCGAGACGCCGTCGACCGGCTGGCCGTCGGCGTCGACGCCCTGCTCGACCAGCACGTTGGTCGGCGGCGTCGTCACGACGTCCGGCGCGTCGTTCTGCGCCTCGACGTTGATGGTCACCGTCCCCGTGTCGGTGCCGCCGTTGCCGTCGGAGACCGAGTAGGTGAAGGTGTCGGTGCCGCTGAAATTCTCGTGGGGCGTGTAGCTGAACGAGCCGTCCGCGTTGAGGTGCAACGTGCCGTGCTGCGGGCCCTCGGCCACAACCGCCGTCAGGCTGTCGCCGTCAGCATCGAAGTCGTTGTCGAGCACGCCGCCTTCGGCGCCGCCATAGATGACAAGCGTGCCGTCCTCGGAAACGAAATACGTGTCATCGCCGGCCTCAGGAGCATCGTTGACGGACCCGACGGTGATCGTCGCCGTCGCCGTCGAGACGTCGCCGTTGGCGTCGCGCACCTCGTAGGTGAAGCTGTCCGTGCCGTGGAAGTTCTCGTCGGGCGTATAGGTGAAGGTGCCGTCCGGATTGATGACCACGCTGCCGTTGTCAGGCCCGCCTTCCGCGGCCAGAACCCAGACGTTGTCACCGTCCCCCGGCGTGTCATTGCCCGCGAGACTGCCGCTGAGCTGCGTGTCCTCGTTGGTTTCGAAGCTGTCGTCGGCCGCTTCCGGCAGGTCGTTGACTGGAGTGACCGTCAGCGTCACGGTCGCCGTATCGCCGTTCTGGAGCGTATAGGTGAAGCTATCGCCGGTCGTCTCCGAGCCGTCGTGCGTGTAGACGAACGTGCCCGACTGGAACTCTACCGATCCGTGCAGGGGCTGCGTGAAGTCGGCAATTGTCGGCGCGCTGTCCGGATCCTCGTCGTTGGCGAGCACGTCGATCGTGACCGTGCCACCCTCGGCAACCGTTGCCGTGTCGTCGACCGCATGCGACGGATCGTCGATCGGGCTCACCGTCAGCGTCACGGTCGCCGTCGAGACGTCGCCGTTGGCGTCGCGCACCTCGTAGGTGAAGCTGTCGGTGCCGTTGAAATTCTCGTCCGGCGTGTAGGTGAAGGTGCCGTCCGGGTTGATGACCACGCTGCCGTGATCGGGACCGCCTTCCGCGGCCAGCACCCAGACGTTGTCGCCGTCCCCCGGCGTGTCGTTGCCGGCGAGGCTGCCGATGAGCTGCGCGTCTTCGTTGGTCGTGACGCTGTCGTCGCGCGCCACCGGCAGGCTGTTGACCGGCGGACGGACCGTGATGTTGACCGTTGCGACGTTCGAATCCGCGTCGCCGTCATTTGCCCGGTAGGTGAAGCTGTCGGGGCCGCTGTAACCCTCGTTCGGCGTATAGGTGAAGCTGCCGTCGTCGTTGAGCACCAGCGTGCCGTGCAGCGGGCCCTTGTCCAGGACCACCGTGAGCGTGTCGTTGGCATCGGCATCGCTGTCATTGCCGAGGACGTTGCCGGTGATCGTCGCGCCGTGGTCGCCGGAGGCCTGGTCGTTGACCGCGACCGGCCGGTCGTTGTCGCCGCGCAGATTGATGGTGATGGTCCTCTGGATCCGGCCGCCGTGCCCGTCCGAGATCGTGACCAGATATTTCTGGACCAGATTGTCGCCGTCATCGAGCCGGGCGAGGACCGAGTCCGGGATCGAATACGTCCAGGCGATGGTCGCGCCGCCGGGACCGGCATTGGTGGTCGACAGATCCGACAGGCTGAACTGGCCGAGGTAATCCTGCCCGAGTGCCTCGAAGGTGATCGTGTGATCGTCGGTCACGTCGGCGTCGCTGAACGCGATCGTGCCGGTCAACGGCTCGCCGGCTCCCGTCGCCGCCTGTGCCGCCGCTGCGCCTGCGGACGCTCCCGTCGCGGGCGGGGTGGAGACGTCCTGGATGACGCCTCCGAGATCGGCATGGGTGATCGTCGGCAGGTCGTTGCGGCCGTTCACCGTCACGGTGAAGGTTCGGATGAAGGTCTCGCCCCCGGCCCGCATCGCGAACTGGACGACGAAAGTGGCGGCTTCGTTGTCTCCCAGGAAGGCGAACGCGCCCCTGTCGTAGCTGACCTGCCCGGTCTGGCCGTTGATGTGCATCAGGCTCGACAGGGAGATGCTGGACGGCAGCTCGGACGGACCAGTGGCAGAGAGCAGCCGCGCGCTGCCCGGCACATAGCTCGCAAGAGCATCGCCCGGATCGGGATCCGTGACGCTGACGAAATCGATGATCCTGAAGCCGTTGGTCGCGTTCGGACCTTCCGTGAAGCTAGGGCTGGCGACCGTGATGATCGCCGGCGTGTCGGTCGGCGCGCCACCGCCTCCGCCGGGCGTCGTCACAGGGCCGTTGTCGCGCGGAATGTCGAACACCGGCGTCGGAATCAGCGGGCCGCCCGGGCCCTGCGCCAGCGGCCGCTCGTCGGGCGAGCTCAGCGGCGATTCCTGCGGCAGGCCGCCCGAGCCCGAGCCGCCGCCGGAATTCGGCCCCTGGCTGTCGGGCTGGTTCTGCTGGTCGCCGGGGGTCGGCGGCTGGAAGATGACGGCCGCGCTGATGGCGATCTGCTCGGTGCGCGCCGCGTCGGCCTGCAACTCCTGCATCTGCGTCGCGGGGATCGGCTGTTCCGAGACCGAGATCTGCCCGCCAGACGAGCGCACCAGGATCAGGGCGCCGGGCTGCGTCGCCCGGCCGAGCAGCTGCGAAGGATCGAGCGTGCTGCGCAGCTCGCACACCCCGACGGTGCCGTCCCCGTGCGGCCAGGTCGAGGCCGAGATCGAATAGGTGTTGTTGCCCTCGTCGATATACTCGCCGCGGCAGATCGTGCCGCGGATGCCCATGGTGGCGATCGGCGTCGCGACCTTCATGTCGCCGGTCTTGGCGACCTGGCCCGACACGAAGGTGATGGCGCCGCCCACCAGGTTGAAGAGCTGGGAATTCCCGGACGCGCCCGGGTTGTAGACCATCTCGCTGAGCACCATCCGGCAGTTGGCCGTGAGGCTGAAGGCGGAGCCGTCGAGGAAGCTGATGGAGCAGGAGGAATCGGCGCCGGTCTCGATCAGGTCGGCCTTGAAAACGCGGTCGCCCACTTGCAGGAAGACGACGACGCCGTTGCGCGTGGCCGTGGCGGTGCCGGTCACGGTCTCGACGCGGCCGATCGATGCGCGCCCGCTCTCGCCTTCCGTCTGCGCATACTGGTCGTGATTGGCGCCGGCCAGGATCTCGACCACGTCGGCGGTCAGGACTGCGCCTTCCGCGGTCTGCAGGTTGGCGCGCTTGGCGGAGCTGAAATAGCCGAGGACGACGAAGCGGGCGTCGTCCGGTCCGGTTATGATGAGATCGGTTCCGGACTTGCTGTAGCTGCCGGCGAACAGGAGTTCGGCGTCCGGGACGACGATGTTACCGCCTGCTGCACCCGAATCGCCCGGCCTTCCCTCGAGAAAAGGCAACGACGTAAGGAAGGGGGCGTCACCCCCTTTGGGAAGGTCATGTAGCACGTAAGCTCCTCCCGGGATCCCCACAGATCCTCGAGGGCAGGGTTGTTCATCCCGAAGCCGGCGCGCTACGCCCGTTTGGGCTTCTTTTCTTCAGCAGACTCGGCAATCCCGTTTTCTTAACATTTCCTTTCCAGGCCTGCAATAAACCCTCGTCCCGCCAAGCTTCTTCGATCTTAATTGTCGCACCCGCGCCAGGTAAGCTAAGGCTCTTAGCTACAACGCGTAATTGAGCTTGTGACCGGCCGTCGGCCAGGCCTCGTAGGCCACCAGCCGGCCGGTCCCGCCGAGAGTCACAAAAAGGGTACGCCCGTCCGGTCCCCCAAAGCACAGGTTGCTGGTCAGGGGGTCGCCCGTCGCGACATGCTCGATCTCGCCGCCATGCGGGGAGAAGGTGGTGATGCCGCCGTTGACGACCGTGGCCGCGAGGACGTCGCCGAGGGCATCCACCGTAAGCCCCTCGCACCAGCTGAAGTTAAGCGGTCGGCGGCCGGGCACGACGCCCAGGCAGCGCCGCTTGCCGACCCGCCCCGGGGCCGGCACCTCGAACGCCCAGACGCGGCCCGTGCCGGATTCGCCGACGTAGAGGGTGGTCTCGTCCGGGCTGAGGGCGACGCCGTTCGGCGCCGCCATGGGATGCAGGATCTCGGTGATCATGCGCCCGTCCGGTGATGCGTAGTAGATCGAGCCGGCAGGGCGGCGCGCCACGTCGCCCGCCATCCGCAGCACCGACAGGTGCTTGCTCTCGGTCGACACTCCCGGGTCGCGCAGCGGCCCTGCGAAGGCGCCCATGTCGGAAAAGTAGAAGTTGCCCTGGCGGTCGAAGGCGAGATTCGTCGGCGCCATCAGCGGCCGGCCCTCGCATTCCCGGTAGACCGTGGACACTTCCCCATTCGCGCCGACGCGCTGGATCTCACCGCCTGCGGCCGGCACCTCTGACGGGCGCGGCGGGCGATATGCGGTGCGGCCGTCGGGCAGCTTCTCGCGCACGGCGCGGGGCGTTCCGTTGTTGCACACATAGATCGCCCGGTCCGGCCCGAGCGCCGCCGCCGTGGGGGCGCCGCCCGTCCTGGCGAATTGCGACCGGGTGCCTCCGGCGCCGATGCGCGTGAGCACGCCGGCGGACATCTCGGCCACGAGCACGTCGCCATTGTCGAGGACGAGCAGGCCGCCCGGAAAGTTCAGGTTGTCGGCAACGAACCGCATTTCCATGAACGCATCTCCCGGTCCAGAGCATGATCCGGCAAAAGCCTGTCCCGGACGTGATCCGGGACGGGCACCGCTCTGCCGACCAGGATCATGCGCCAAAAAAGACAAAACGAGGAGGGTCGATCCACTCTGAAGCAATCCGTCTCCAGGCCCGCCGCCGGCCATTACACAATCAAGGCCACCGGGACGGCAAGAGGGTACCGCGTCGTCACGGACGAGCCGTTCGCATCGCCGCTCCGAATGCGAGGGCGCCGCGCCCCACACAAGGCGCGCGTCGTCATATGCCGGCACGCTGCCGGCGCGATCGCGGAAATCGCAAGACGATGCATAGTTTTCGTCTCGGGCAAGTGCTGCACCTCACATCGGCGCATCAGACTTTTGGCTAGTATTCACATGCATTCAGATCGGGCCAGAGCATAATTACTCAGGCCTGCGGCGGCTCGCGCAAATGCAAGTGCGGCAACTCCGACTGGGTTCGGAGCATCATTCACGCCCGATCCATGCCCCGCGGCGGAGCGGCCGATAGCGGCCGCTCAGACGCCGGCGGGCTTACCGAGCGCAGATTCGCGGCTCTTTCTGGGAGGGCCTGACTATGGCCATCATTAATGGTACCCCCGCTAACAACGTACTCAACGGCACGCCCCTTTCCGACGTCATGTTCGGTTTCGGCGGCAACGACATCATGCGCGGCTTCGCCGGCAACGACGCCATGTTCGGCGGCACCGGCAACGATCTCATGTTCGGCGGCCTCGGGGTCGATCGTCTGTCGGGACAGGACGGCAACGACCGGTTGTTCGGCGATTCCGGCAACGACGGTCTCTCGGGCGGCAACGGCAACGATTCCCTGAACGGCGGCACCGGCGCCGACCACATGGCCGGCGGCACGGGGCATGATCTCTACTTCGTCGACAATGTCGGCGACCGCGTGGTGGAGTTCGTCAATCAGGGGATCGATCGGGTCCACAGCACGATCAATCATGTCCTGAGCGCCAACGTCGAAAACCTCACCCTGTTCGGCGGCGCGATCGCCGGCATCGGCAACAACGTCATCGCCGGCACCAACAACGCCAATGTCCTCTCCGGCCTCGGCGGCCAGGACGTCTTGCTGGGTCTGGGCGGCAACGACACCCTTTTAGGCGGCTTCGGCCTCGATCAGCTGAGGGGCGGCGCCGGCAACGATCGGCTGATCGGCGGGGCCCAGCGCGACATCCTGCTTGGCGAAGCGGGCGCCGATCGTTTCACGTATCTCGCGGCGAGCGACAGTCAGCCCGTGGCCGCCTTGAGAGATCGCATTGTCGACTTCAACAGGGCGCAGGGCGACAGGATCGATGTCTCGGCGATCGACGCCAACACGGGCGTGGCCGGAAACCAGGCATTCTTTTTCGGCGGGTTCGATGCCACGCCCGCGAGCGGCCCGGCGACCGGCGTGCTCAACTGGACCGTCGTCGCCGGCCAGGTCCTGGTGCGCGGCAATATCGATGCCGACGCCGCCATCGAGCTTGAGATCCACGTCACCGGCCCCGGCGTACCGCCCATGCTGTTCGGCGATTTCATCCTGTAAGCGGCCGCCGCCGCTCCGGCCCTAGCTCGGCCGCGACGCTCACGGTGCGCCGCGGCCACCAGCGCCGACAGCCCATTCAGAACGGGCGCACGCGGCCCTTAACGGTGGTGCGCAGCATCAGGCGCCGCTCGGTCGACGGGAAGTCGGTGCGCGCGTGCGTCGAGCAGCGGTTGTCCCATAAGAGCAGGTCTCCGAGCCGCCATTCGTGCTCGTAGACGAACTCTTTTCTTTCCGAGTGGTCGAAGACGGCGTCGAGCAGCCGGTCGCTCTCGTCCTCCGGGATGTCGAGCACCTTCACGGTCATCAGGCGGTTGACGTAGACGGCCTTCCTCCTGGTGTCGTCGTGGGTGCGGAACACCGGATGCACGCACTCGCCATAAGCTTCGGTGCCCTTGCCGTCGCCCTTCTGCACCGAACCGTAATTGTAGTGGTGGAGCGCCTTCTTGTCCTCGAGGCGGCTGCGGATCGCGGGATCGAGCGTCTCGTAAGCCGCATAGCCGCTCGCAAACAGGGTGTTGCCGCCCTTCGACGGAATCTCGACCGCATATAGCAGCGTCGCCTTGCTCGGCACCTCGGCATGGATCATGTCGTGATGGAACATCATCTCGCCGTCCGGCAACGCCCCGATCGGCTCGCCGTTCTCGCGGATGTTGGAGATCATCATGATGCCGGGCAGCAGCTTCGAAAAGCCGGGCGGGCGGTATTTCGGCGGACGATGGAGCTCGCCCAGCTCGCCGAAATAGCCGGTGACGCGGATCAGGTCCTCCTGCTCGAGCTTCTGCTCGGGAAAGACGATGACCAGGTGGTCGAGCCAGGCCTGGTAGATGGCGCGCACCGTCTCTTCGTCAGGCTTTGTGCGCAGGTCGATGCCACGGATCTCGGCGCCGATATGCTTTGTCAGCGGCACGATATCCAGCTTGGCCATCACGTCGGTCGTCACTGTCGGATCCTCCCCATGTTTCAAATCCGTTGCCCCACCGCTAGCATCAGGCGGAGACGCTCCGCAACGCCTGGCCCGAGCCAGGCACAGTCGAACTGCCGAACCTCGCCACACACGTGCGCCAGGCGAACACGTGGTTCGGGTCCCCTGCCCTCCCTCGTCGCATCCCCTACGATGCGGAGCCAGCTGCTGGCGCAGACTCCACTGCCGATGTAGACAATTGCCGCGAGAACAGGCGCGTTGCAGGGGCTGCATCGACCTCGCTGCGGGGCTCGAAGCCAAGCACCCGAATCCAGCTCTCGCCCGCGTTCATCTCGACCGCGATGCGTGTGTTCCAGTTGCGCACGGGCGGCACCACCCAGCCGAACGGCTCGGTCGCGCCCGCGACCGCGTCTTCGATGACGGCACAGCGGGTCACGCTGTCGAGCCGCCGGTCCGGCAGTGCGCACGGCCGCGGCTCCCAGCCGCCGCGCGGCTCACGCCAGTCGTTGGCCACAGCGCCGGCGCCGAAATGCACGGTGGCGTCGCGTTCGCGTCGCTCGATGACCGCGATCTCGTCCGGCGCGCAGCCGGTCAGCGTGAACAAAACCGGCCGGGCCAACTCGACCGTCCGCAGCCTGTCCAGCGCCTCCGCGAAATCCGCTGCCGTCTCCAACACATGGCGCAGCAGATGCAAAGGCGGCATGCCGCGCTCGCGCGCAAGCGTGCGCACGAGGTTGCGCGCATAGTCGAGCGGGCGCAGCGCATCGGCGCGGGTGCGGCGCAGGAGCGGCGCCTGGTTGACCGCGCCGGCAAAGCGGCCGGGCGCGACCGCACTCAGCGTTCCGACCGCGCCCGGCCACGTGACGTCGAGAAATTCGCCGGCGGCCCCGGCGCGGTGCGCGACCACCGCCCCTCGCCCGAGGCCGAGGAACGGCCAGTCGAGGGTACGGCGCAAGGTCGGCGCCCGGCCGGCCGCATCGGACCGCGCCAGCGCCGTGCAGCCGTATTCGTAAGAGATGTTGATGGCGTAGATCCCGGCGATCCGCGTGTGCGCCGCGATGCGGTCGAGCTCGGCGAGGAACGGGGTTGCGCTGCGCGCCAGCCACCGACGAGCGATACGGTCGACGACCGGCAGCACAGGCCCCGTGGCCGCGCTGAACCGGCCGAACAGATGCTCGCGCAGGGCGCGCACCGCTGCCGGGTCGGCGGCGGCGAGCGGGTCGCGTCGGACATCGATCAGGGGAATTGTCGGAAGCACCGCATCGGTCATGAAATCTACGACCTGCAACAAACCCGAGATGGTGTCATCTCGCGCGTGGCCCGAATCCGGCAAAGGCCCGGCGCCGTTCTCGTCAAATCAGCGCGTTGTATCGTGCGCTGCTTCTAGTGTCCCGGCTTCCCCTTGGCAATGCAACTCCACCATTGCAGACGTCGCCTCCCCTTCGCGGTCTGTCACCTCCTGCGCCGGCGGGCTGCCGCCGCAGCGCTACGGCCGACGAGCACGGCTGCCGCCACAAGCCCGACCGCAATTGCCGCGAACATGCCCCGCACCAGATGCGAGGACGCCACCAGGGCGCGATCCTGGGCGACTGCCGTGAACCGTCCGCGCCGCCCGGGATCCCCGGCCGGAGCCTCTTGCAGATTGCCTTCGCCATCCGGGCGCGCCGGCTCCGGCGTCATCTGCCCCTCCCAGGCGCGCCGCGCCATCAGGCGGTCGAGCAGGCCCGGGGCCAGCATGGTGCCCACGATCGCCTGAAGCGTGGGCGCTCCGACCCATAGCTCACGCGGCGCCTCCTCCGCGGCGCGCAGGATCGCCGCGGCGGCGGCTTCCGGGGCGTAGATGGGCGGGACCGGCTGCGGCCGGCGGGGCAGCCGGCTGCGCGCCCAATCGAATTGCGGCGTGTTGACGGCCGGAAGCTGCACCATGGTCAGGCGCACGCCGCTGCCCTCGTGCAGCAGCTCGCTGCGCAGAGCATCGGTGAAGCCGCGCACCGCGAATTTGGCTGCGCAATACGCCGATTGCAGGGGGATGGAGCGGTAGCTCAACGCCGATCCGACCTGCACGATGGTGCCGGCGTTGCGCGTGCGCATATGACGAAGCGCGGCGAGGGTGCCGTGGACCTGGCCGAGATACGTCACCTCCGTCACGCGCCTGAATTCGGCCGCGGGCATCTCGTGCGCCGGTGCGAAGACGGTCGCCATGGCGTTGTTCACCCACACGTCGATACGGCGCCACTGCGCCACGACCGCGTCGGCGGCGGCGAAGACTGCATCGGCGTCGGCGACGTCACAGGCCAGCACGAGAGCGGCCCCGCCGGCCGCTTCAATCTCGCGACCGGCGCTTTCGAGACGCTCGCGCCCCCGCGCCAGCAGCGCGACGCGCCAGCCCTGCCGCGCGAAAGCGATCGCCACGGCGCGGCCGATGCCGGCCGACGCGCCGGTGACCACCACCACCGGCCCATCCGGGCCGTCGCCCATGGCGCGACCGGGAGCGCTCGGGTCCGGCAGCGTCATCTGAGCGCGGCCTCGATCTGCGGCAGGGCGCCCAGGACGGCGCCGTAGACGGCCTGGCCGAGAAGCGTGCTGAGCGGCGTGCGCCGCCCGTAATTGAGGCCCAGGAAGCCCGGCGGCTCGAGTTGCCGGATGGCCGTAACACCATCGTATTCCGATGCCATGCGCGGGTGAATGTAGGGCAGAAGCGGCAGGCCGGCGACGAGCAGGATGATGCCATGCAGGATGCCGACCGCCGCTCCGAACCACCAGGTGTAAAGGCCAAGGCTCGCGAACAGCGCGAAATAGAGAAAGGCAAACATCCAGCCGCCAATCACATAGACGATGAATCCGAGGATGACGGCCCAGCGCCGGTCGGCGACGAACAAGGTACCCGCCAGGAACGGCAGGCTCAGCCGCGACAGCCCCATGCCCTGTGCGCCCTGGAGAATTGTGGTCATCGCGATCGTGCCGGCGAGCCCCCAGATCACCATGCTCCAGAAGGGCGGCAGCGGCTCAGCGAACATCGCCGCGCCCCTTCTCCGCCTGCGCGATGCCGAGCGCCGCGTTGATGACGCCGACATGCGTGAAGGCTTGCGGAAAATTGCCGAGCGCGGCCCCTGTTACAGGATCGATCTCTTCGGCGAAGAGGCCGAGATCGTTGGCATGCGACATGACATGCTCGAAGGCGTGCCCCGCCGCTTCCACGTCGCCGCGCTCGGCGAGATTGTCGATCGCCCAGAAGCTGCAGATGCCGAAGGCGCCCTCGCCAGCCTCGAGGTCATCGTAGCCGCGCTCGTAGCGGTACAAGAGACCATTCCGGCCGAGCCGCTCATGAATGCGCGCGAAGGTGCTGCGCATGCGCGGATCGCGCGGGTCCTTGTAACCGAGGCACCCCATCAGCAGCAGCGCCGCATCGACCCGGTCGCCGCCGAACGTACCGACGTAACTGCCGATCGACTCGTTGTAGCCATACGCCTCGATGGCGGCCATGATGGCATCGCGCTCGCGCCGCAGCAGGTCGGCGTCGACCCGCACGGCGCCCCGTGCCTGCAGCTTCAGCAGGCTGTCGAGGGCGCTCCAGCACATCACCTTCGAGAAGGTGTAATGACGCTTGGGGCCGCGCACTTCCCAGATTCCATGGTCGGGATCGCGCCATTGCGCGACGACCGTCCTGCCGAAACCCCCGAGCAGGCGGGCTTCGTCGGCTTCCAGGCAACCGCCGCTCTCGGCAAAGTCCAACGCGGCGGAGACGACCTCACCATAGACGTCGAGCTGGGTCTGCGCGTGCGCGCCGTTGCCGATGCGGACCGGGCGCGAGCCGCGGTAGCCGCAGAGGTGGTCAAGCGTCTCCTCCTTGACGTCCGTGCGGCCGTAGATGTCGTAGAGGACCTGCAGCTCGGGCCAGGTCAGGCGCGTGGCATGCAGCAGCCAGCGCAGAAAAGCCTCCGCCTCGTCGCGGTAGCCCAGGCCCGTGAATGCCCTCATGGTCAGCGTCGCGTCGCGCAGCCAGCAGTAGCGGTAATCCCAATTGCGTCCGGCGCCGATCGCTTCCGGCAGCGAAGTCGTCGGCGCGGCGATCACGGCGCCCGACAGCACATAGGTCAGGAGCTTGAGCGTGACCGCGCTGCGCAGCACGGCGTCACGATAACGGCCGCGATAGGCGCAGCGGCTCGTCCAGTCGCGCCACCACTTCAGCGTCACCCGCAGACGCTCCTCCGCCCTGTCACCCAATGGCGAAAGAACTGCGAGATCGCCCTTGGCGTAGACAAGGGAGATGTAGACCTTCTCGCCTGCCGCCACCGCGAGCCTCGCGCACAACGTGTTTCCGTCGCACTCCGCCTCAAGCGGCACACTGGTGTTGAGCACGAGGATTTCGTCGGCCCAGGTGAAGGCCCATCCGAGCGCGCCACGGTTGCTGGCGCGCACTTGCATACGCGCATAGTCGGGCCGCGGCGCGATCACCAGCTCGAACGCGCAGGAACCTGACACGCCGTCGAGCACGCGCAGGACCTCGCGCATCGGCTGCAGTCCGCCGTCGTCGGAAACAAGCGGCACGAGATCAGTGAGACGGGCGACGCCGTCCGCCGACTCGAATCTCGTCTCGAGGACCGGGCTCGGGCCGAGATATCGCCGCGTCGTGCGGAACCGGCCGCGCGGCTGCACGGCGAAGCGTCCGCCGCGCGTCGGATCGAGCAGCGCCGCAAAGACCGATGGCCCGGAAAAGTGCGGAAGACAGAGCCAGTCCAGCGACCCGTCGCGCGATATCAGCGCCGCCATCCGGCAGTCGCCGATGATGGCGTAATCGTCGATCGCCGGGGCGGCAGCGTCGGGCGCGACCAGCTGCGCATGAACGGTTTCCTCGTCACGCATCGCGTCTGGGCCGCTTCCTGGAGGGGGGCGTCGGCGCGGATCAGCTTGGGCCGTGGACCGTCAGCATGGCACGGAGCCGTCAACGGCGATCCCTGCGACAGCCTTCAATCCCGGCCTAAGCATTTGTTTCCTCCGAGCTTTTTTGCCCCCGGAGTCAACTCTCCGCAAGCGTGGCGGTTCCCGGCGATCGCCACTCCCCTATCGGTATGTTGGCGACTATGCTGAGCCGCTTGAGGTCACCAGCCGATGTTTTCACCCGGAACGGATCAGATCATCCTCGTCGACGAGAACAACCGCGCGCTCGGCTCGGCCGAGAAGCATGCCGCGCACCGGTCGGGCCTGCTGCACCGGGCCTTCTCGGTCTTCCTGTGCGACGGCGGCGGCCGCGTGCTGCTGCAGCAGCGGCATGCATCGAAATACCATTCCGGCGGCCTGTGGGCGAATTCCTGCTGCGGCCATCCGCGCATCGGCGAGCGCACCAAGACTGCGGCGCGTCGGCGCGTCCACGAGGAGCTCGGGGTTGGCGTCGACCTCACCTTCGGCTTTCGTGCCCGCTATCACACCAGCTTTGCCAACGGGCTGCACGAGAACGAGATCGTCTACGTTTATTTCGGGCGGCTCGACGACGCCCCGCAGCCCGACCGGTCCGAGATCTCCGACGTGACATTCGTTTCGCTTGACGACATCGCCCATGACGTCCGGCGCCGTGCCGACGCATACGCCTACTGGTTCCGCTACTATTTCGAGAGTCACTTCGACGAGGTCGCCCGAGGTGTCGCCCAGGCTGCCGGCACGCCGCCCCGCGCGTCGACGAAGCGAGCCGGCGCGCACGGGCGGTGACCTTGTTTCCGCGCGACGCCGCGGCGCGCACGGCAAAGCTTTGTTAACCATGGCGGATCTCGCGCGAGAGCCCCGTTTTGGGCGGCCGCGACGGCGGTTCTCGCGAATCCCTACAAATTGAGCAAAAGGCGCGAGATCCCCGTAAACCGGGCTTAAGACGCGGCGGTGCACTCTCCACCCGACGGGTCCCTGCGCGCCTAGACCGCGTGGCGGATTGATGTGGAGGGTGGAGTCATGCGTCAAAGCCGGACTTCCTATCGCACGGTTCGCTCCGGGCCGGTTGCCAACTGGCCGGAGCAGCAGCCGCGCGACAACTGGCTCAGCGCCAAGGTCAGCGCGACGCTTCTCGTCGACGGGAAGCGCACGTCCGCGCGGCTGATGTGCGAGCTGTTTCGCCGTCTCGGCTTTGGCGACGTGACCGCCGTTCACAACGCCGAAGATGCGCTCGCCAAGCTGCGCGAGAAGAAATACGGGCTGATCCTGGCCGACTGGAATCTGGAGCCGCTGCAGTTTCTCAAGGCGGTGCGCTCGGACGACAAGCTGCGCCGCATACCGGTTCTGATCACGGCCTCGGAGCTGACCTCCGAGCAGGTCGTGCTGGCGCGCCGCACCGGTGCCGACGCCCTGATCCTGAAGCCGTTCCTCGCCTCGGCGCTGCGCTCCAAGATCGAGGAGATCACCAGCTCCCGCAACGTGTCGCGGATCGGTTTCGCGCGCCGCTGGGAGTGAGTCCTGAGCGGGATGCCACGGCCCCGCTTACCTGGTCTCGCGCCGTCGCCGACGATGCCGGCCACGCTCCATCACGAGCGTCCGGCGAAGCCGCGGGCCTTCTCGAGATTGGCGAAGCTGCGCGGGGCCGCGCAGCAGAGATAGCGCCAGCCTTCGGCGATCACCTGCTCGGCATTGAACGCCTCGACATGCGGATGGGCCGCGACCACGTTGTGCTGCTTGCAGATCGACAGGATCTCGGCCTTGGCGTCCATCATCAGCTTGTGCTCGGTCTGGCGCGCAATGCCGAGTTCCTGGCTGAGGTCCCCCTCCCCCACCATGACGACGCCGATCCCGGGCACGTTCTTGAGGATGTCGGGCAGGTTCTTGATGCCGGCCGTGTCCTCGATCTGGATGATAACCAGGATCTCGCCGTTCGGGTCGAGCGGCCACACGTCGGCGCGCTCGTAATATTCCTGCTGCGTGACGCCCCAGTAGCGCGCCGCGATCATCGGCCCGTCGCCGCGGATGCCCTGCGGCTCGTAAAGCGGCCTGTTCTTGAGGCGCGGATAGCGGCACGCGGACACCGCGTTGTAGGCCTCCTCGACCGTGCTGACATGCGGCCACACGACGCCGTAGGCGCCGATGTCGAGCGCCTGCTTGGCGAGGAACTGGTTCTTCTCGACGCCATTCGCGGGGATGCGCGCCGTCGGCGTGACGCTCGCGGCGACCGACCCGGCCTTGGCGATCTGCCCGCGGTTGAGCAGATATTGCATGGCGTCGCGCAGGGACTGGATGTCCCACGGGCGATGCTCGCCCTCGAAGATCACGCCGTCGTATTTGGAGGCTTGCAGCTCGACCGCAGTCTCGATGTTGGGGGGCGCGAACAGCGAGAACGCGCATTGACCGGATTCGAGGGCGCGGATGATGCCGTTGAGACGAGGCAGGGCCATGCTGGTTGTTCCTTCTTTGTCGCGAGGCGAGGCGGCGGTCAGGCCCTGCGGCCGGGCTTGCCGCGTTTGACGAGCAGCGCATCGAGGCGCGGATAGACCTTGCGGGCATTGCCCTCGAAGATCTTGTAGCGGTCCTCCTCGCTCAGGCGCTGCACCTGGTCGACATAGCGCTTGGTGTCATCGAAGTTGTGGCCCGTCTCCGGATCGACGCCCTTGACCGCGCCGAGCATTTCCGACGCGAACAGGATGTTGTCGATCGGGATCACCTTGGTGAGCAGCTCGATGCCGGGCAGGTGGTAGACGCAGGTGTCGAAGAAGACGTTGCTGAGCAGATGCTCGGTCAGCAGCGGCTTCTTGAGCTCCTGCGCCAGGCCGCGATAGCGGCCCCAGTGAAACGGCACGGCGCCGCCGCCATGCGGGATGACGAATTTCAGCGACGGGAAATCCTTGAACAGGTTTCCCTGGATCAGCTGCATGAAGGCGGTCGTGTCGGCATTGATGTAATGCGCG
This sequence comes from Beijerinckiaceae bacterium, assembly GCA_036556825.1. GTDB lineage: Bacteria > Pseudomonadota > Alphaproteobacteria > Rhizobiales > Beijerinckiaceae > JAJKJG01. The sequence goes on along the minus strand of DATBIR010000104.1, from coordinate 7,841 downwards.
CCCGTGTGATGGAAGTTCGGGTTGCAGGACGAGCTCACGTGGATCATCGCCGGCACGTCGAGCTCGACCAGCTTCTCGTAGATCGGGTACCAGTGGCGGTCGGTCAGCGGCGGATCGGTCCAGTAGCCGCCGGACGGATCGGGATTGAGATTGACGCCGACGAAGCCGAGCTCCTTGACGATGCGCTCCAGCTCGGGGATGCAGTTCTTCGGCGAGACGCCGGGATGTTGCGGCAGCTGACCCACCGGCACGAAATTGTCCGGCAGCAGCGTGCAGATGCGGTGGATGAGGTCGTTGCTCATCGTCGTCCAGACCTTGCCGGTCTCCTCGGTGCCGACGTGATGCGCCATGCCGGCGGCGCGCGGCGAGAAGATGGTCAGGTCGCTGCCACGCTCCTTCTGCAACTTGATCTGCGGTTGCACGCTCTGGCGCAGCATGTCGTCGGTGATGCCGAGATCCGTTGACGTCGGCCGGCGCATGGCGTCGGCCAGCCCGGCCAGCTGCTTGTCGCGGAACTGGTGCAGCGCCTGCGGCTCGGTCGTGTAATGGCCATGGATATCGATGATCATGGGCGGACAATCTCCTTGGGCGCGCGGGCACCGTCGCGGGCGGGTTGCGGCAGCATTGACAACAAAGAACTCGGCTGTGCAAGAGTGCCGCCGCCGGGAGCCGCCCGGCGCGTTCCAGCGAGGAGTTATCATGGGGTCCGAGCCGGTCACCATTCCCATGCTTCAGCAGATGAAGCGCGACGGCAGGAAAAGCGCCGGGGTGGTGGCATGGGACTACCAGACGGCCCGGATCGCCGACCGCGCCGGTGTCGATTTCATCGTCATCGGCGACTCCGTCGGCGTGAACCTGTGGGGCCACGCCAACCCGCTCGAGGTAACGCTTGATGAAATCCTGATCTGCTGCAAGGCGGTCCGCCGCGGCACCGACCGCGCCCTGGTGATCTGCGACATTCCGTTCGGCCCTCTCCAGCACGGCATCGGCGAGGCGCTCAAGGCGGCCGTGCGGCTGGTCAAGGAAGGCGGCGCCGACATGGTCAAGCTCGACGCGGCGGCCGAATTTCCGGAGGCGGTGACTGCCCTCACCCGCGCCGGCATCCCGGTCTTCGCGCAGTTCGGCCTGACGCCGCAGACCGCGCTCAAATACGGCGTGCCGTACAGCGCCCAGAACGCACCCAACGCCCAGGCCACCGGCGAGATGACGACCAGGCTCGTCGAGGAGGCCAAGCGCCTGGAAGCGGCCGGCGCGGCCATGCTCGACTTCACCAATTCCGGACCGGTCGCCGGACCGGCGGTGGTCAAGGCCGTATCGATCCCGGTGATCGGCGGGTTCGGCGGCGGACCGTGGCTCGACGGGCGCGTGCGCCTGGCGCAGACGGCGCTCGGCTCCTCGGCCAAGTGGCTCGACTCCAAGGCCGACACCTACGTCAACACGGCCAGGCTCAGTCTCGAGGCATTCAAGACGCTGATCGAGGACGTGCGCGCCGGCCGCCAGATCAAGGGCTGAGCCATGCCTCTCGTCACCATCGACGGCGTTGCCACGCGCTACGAGGTGCTCGGCTCCGGCCCGCCGCTGCTCATGTATGCGCCGGCGGGCTTCGACGCCTCGCTCGAGAAGTGGCGCACGCAGGGCATCTACGCCAAGGTCAAGTTCCTCGACCATCTCCCCAAGAGCTACACCTGCATCGTCTTCGACCGGCGCGAATGCGGCCAGTCGGGCGGCCGCGTCGAGCGCGTCACCTGGGCCGACTTCGTGGCCCAGGGCAAAGGCCTGCTCGAGCACCTGAAAATCGAGCGCGCGCACGTGATGGGCGGCTGCATGGGCGTCAGCGCGGCGATCGCCTTCGGCGTCAAGCATCCCGAGACCGTCATGAGTCTCGTCCTGTGGTGGCCGGTCGGCGGCGCCAAATACCGTCTCGCCAGCCATCGCCGCTTCGCCGAGCACCTCGCCTATGTGCAGCAGAACGGCCTCGAGGCGGTCGCCAAGCTGGCCAAGGAGGGCGGCAAGCCGTTCGGCGCCGATCCGCGCGGCGGACCATGGGCCTCGGTGCTCCAGCACGACGCCGGCTTCGCCGCTTCTTACGTCAAGTATGACGTCGAGAAATACAAAGTGCTCGTCGCCGGCATGGCACGCACCCTGTTCGACCGCGACACGGCTCCCGGCGCCGAGCCCGAGGACCTGCTGCAGCTCGACATTCCGGCCCTTGTCATCCCGGGCAGCGACGATTCCCACGCCACCTCGGCCGCACGTTACCTGCAGGAATGCCTGCCGCGCTCCGACTACTGGGACATCCCCGTCGCGGAGCAGACCGAGGCCAACGCGCCCAAGCGCGTGCGCGAGTTTCTGGACAAGGCGGGCGGCGCCGTCCCCTAGCCGGTTCTGTGATCACTTGTGCCCGGACAGCGCCCCGGGTCCGGCTTTGCTGGCCCGAGGATAACTCCGCGCTGATCCGTGTACGGCCATCCCGATCGCCGAACCGCAGGCGCTCGTCTTGGCGAGATCACCGGCACCAGGCCGCTGAGATGCGAAGGTCCTTGTGATCCAACAGCGTCAAATCCGCGATCACACCGGTATCGCGGCGCCGTGGATCAGCTTCGCGTCGTCGCTGCACAGGAACAGGATCACCTCGGCGATCGCCTCCGGCTTGGCCCATGCGGCGAAATCGGCGTCGGGCATGGCCCGGCGATTGGCGGGCGTGTCGATGATGCTCGGCAGGACGGAGTTGGCGCGCACGCCCGTGCCTTTCAGGTCCGCTGCCAGGGAATCGATCATCGCCACCGCGGCCGCCTTCGAAGCCGCATAGGCGGCGCTGCGCGCGGCATGGTCGACGGCGGCGCGCGCGGCGACATTGACGATGGCGCCGCGCTTCCTCTCGAGCATCACGGGCGCGATCGCGCGCGCCAGGATGAAGCCGGAGCGCAGGTTCATGGTCAGCATCTGCTCGAATGCCCTGGTGTCGAATTCCCACAGCGGCTTGCCTGCGGCATAGCCGCCGACCGCGTTGACCAGCACGTCGAGCCGGCCGTGGCGTCTGGCGATGTCGTCGACGAGTTGCGTCACCGCGGCCTCGTCGGTGACGTCGGCCTGGATGCCTTCGAGGCGGCCGCCGTTGGCGCCGGCCGCACGCGCGAGCGCGTCAAGCCCCTTCTGGTCGCGATAGGTGACGGCCACCGACGCGCCTTCGTTCAGAAAGGCGAGGCTGACCGCCTGTCCGAGGCCGCCCGTGCCGCCCGCGAGGAGAACCGTCTGCCCTGAAAACCGCGCGCTCATGTCCTCTCCCGGCCCCCTCTCCCGCTTGCGGGAGAAGGATGGGGTGAGGGCAAGCGTGACAGGAGCCCGTTCGGCACTTCCCTCACCCGGTCCATTTGGCAGACCTTTCCGCAAGCGGGAGAGGTAATGCTACTGCCAGGCGCGGTTATCGACCGTGTTCTCGTAGGTGGCGCCTGGCACGGTCATGTTCCACTTGACCGTCCAGTTGTAGGTGTCGTCGAAGCGCTCGCGCGTGTAGGGCTGCGGCGGCGCGTGCAGCAGCCGCCAGGTCTGCAGCTCGGCCGGTTCGAGCAGGCCGCCGGTTTCGCGGATCAGGTAGTGGACATACGGCGTCGGGTCCTTCTCCAGGAGCTCGACCGCCCGCGCCTGCGCCCGGAACATCTTCTTCAGCGTCGGCCCGTCGAGGTCGTCCCCGGCCGCTTCGGCGCGGGTCGAATGCGACTCGATCAGGAGACGCAGGCCCCATTTCTGGGCCACGCTGATCCACGGCTCCATCAGGCTCACGGCGGCGACGCGGCCTTCCTTGAGCGCGTCGAGGCGCTGCCGCATCGTGCCGGCATTGGTCGTCTTGACGTATTCCGGCGCCAGGAACCCTTCCATCATCTTGAGGGTGGTGAAGTGCGAGCCGTTGTTCGGCGTCACCGCAATCGCCTTGTTCTTGAGCATCTCGGGTTCGTAGATGTCGGAGTCCGGCGACACGGCGATCACGAATTTCGACATCGACGCCCCGAGCGCCACGATGCGCCGCTTGCGCCGGCCCTCGGCGTCGGCCTCGACCGAGCGCTTCATGATGCCCCATTCGCACATGCGGAACTGGTCGATGCCGCCCTCGTTGTAGGTGGAGTCGAGCGGGCGGTCGAAGATCGAGTCGAACTTGACCGTGTGCGAGGTCGTGACCTGCGCCATTCCGGGCGTGGTCACGAACTCGATGTCGAGGCCTTCGTCCTTGAAGAAGCCCTCGTCGCGGGCGACCAGCACGGGCAGGTCGTGCACCGCATTCATGATGGCGACCTGGGGTTTTTGCGCGACCTTCTGCATATTCACAGCCTATCCTCCACGTCGTTGGATGCCGGCGTCTCGGCCGGCTTATTGTTGATTACCCGCTGCCAAGCGGGTCGACGCGAATGATCTTCTTGGCGCTGATCAGTGTCAACGGCGGCCCCAAGCAGGTTTTCGGCCTCCACACACGCCCAGGCGGCATGCGCGCTCCGAAACCTGCGGGAAATTAGAACCTTGCAGGTTTGCGCGCGCCGGAGCTTGTGTCCCGGCCCGCGCACACCTGCTTACGCCGCCGCGTCACCCCACCAGCTTGCGGGTCGCCGGCGCGAACAGCTCGTCCACGGCAACCGGGCGCGTGATGATGCGCTGCGTCAGCGCGTGCTGGATCAGCTGCTCCAGAACCTTGCGGTTCGGCTCGATGCCGTAGGGAAGCGGATCGCCGGCGATCTCCATGACGCGCTGGTGCACCTTGTCGACGCCGGTCAGCTTGTCGATCTGTCCGGCCTTGAGGCGCTCGACGTAAAGGCGCTTCGACTCGGCGAAGGCGTTGAACACGTCCGCGGCGAGGTCGGGATTCTTCTCCAGCAGCTCGTCCTTGATCACGACGAGGTGGTTGATCGGATAATGGCCGCGCTCGCGCAGGGCCTTCAGCCCGGCCTCGGCCGCGTCCGGGATCAGCGGCTTGACGTCCAGGTGCTCCACATCGACGCCGATCGCGGCCGCCAGCTCGCCGGCGATCAGCATGTCCGCCATCTTCTTCCCCGGCTCGATCGGCACGACGTTGGAGGGCGGCTTGTATTCGGCGACGTGCTCGTCTCCCGACAGCACCCAGGTGACCTTGCCGAGATCGACCCCATGCTCCTCCTGCAGGACGGCTCGCGCCCACACGCCGGTCGTCACGGTGTAGCCGCGGTTGACGCCGACCTTCCTGCCCTCGAGGTCCTTGGGGGTGCGGATGCCGGCCCTGGTGTTGACCAGGATGGCGCCGTGATGGAAGGCGCGCACCAGAAACACCGGGACGGCGGTCATGCGCTTGCCGTGCTCGCGCGCGCACACATAGGTCGTGATCGCCATCTCGCAGATGTCGAACTCGGAGCCGCGCACCATGCGCCGGAAGGCGGCGATGAGCGGATCGACCTCCTCGAAATCGAATTCGAAGTTTTTCGGCCTGACGGTGCCGTTCTTGAGGGCCTGGTTGTTGCCTTGCGTGCGCGTGACGGTCTTGAGCTTCGGTCCGGCCATGGCGGCGCTTTTCTCCGGGCTACTCTCGGGTATGGGGCTATAAGCGCCTGCTCTATGCCGCAAAGTCCCGGACCCGTCGAGCAAACACGACTCGTGGAGCCTTCATATGGTGCAGTCGAAAGCCCCCTCGGTGGAAGCCTATATTGCGGAGGCACCTCCTGATCGCGCTCCTTGCCTCCGCCGCTTGCGCGAGATCGCGCTTGCCGCCCTTCCCGGCTACATCGAGGAGATGCGCTGGGGAATGCCGGTCTACACGCGCCATGGAGAGGCAGAAGTCGCGTTCGCTAGTCAAAAGCAATATGTGGCGCTCTACATCATGAAAGCCGGCGTGCAAGCCAGAAACGCCGGAGCCCTCGTCGGGCTCGATACCGGAAAGGGCTGCATCCGCTTCCGCCGGCCCGATCGGATTGATTTCGCCCTTGTGGAGAAGCTCCTCCGCGACACCGCGGCAAGCGCGGAGGAGCCGTGCTGACGAGGCGCGTTGCCTCGCGCTCAACTAGGCGGCCGCCTTGCGGTTCTTCTCCAGCTGTGCGTCCACCAGGGCGACGGTCTCGTCGACCACCGGGTTGCGCAGGCCTTTCTGGGCGGCGATCGCCTGCACGAGGCGGTCGACGCGCTCGATGTTGGGCGCGCCGGCGAACAGGGCGCGGGCCGCGGAGGACGGGCGCACGAGCCCCTGCGCCGCCGCCGCGTATTTCTCGAACGGCACGAGGTCGTCCGGCGCCGCGCCGAGCGCGATACAGAGCTCGCGCACCCAGTCGTAGACGGCCCGGGATTGCGCCGGATCCGTGTGCACCGCTTCCTTGATCGAGCGCGGCCCGTCCTTGGTCACGCAGCGGTAGTTGCCGGTGAGCAGCATGGCCCATTTGGCGAGCGGCACGAAGACGCTGTCATGCACCTTGAGCTTGACCGGCAGCTCGACCTTGTCGCCGCCGACGTCGTGGCGGATCGCCTCGATGCCGTCCTGCATGTCGCGCAGCATCTGCGTATGCGCATCGGACTCGAAGCGCGCAACCTTGAAGTTGGTGGGCAGGGTCACCTGCAGCACGTTGACCGGCTCATCCGGCGGCCGGAAGGCCTGCGGGTCGGGGCTGCACAGCGTCATGTAGGCCGGATCGAAGCTCTGCCACACGCTCGGATCGGTGTAGGCGCCTTTCAGCGCATCGGTGTTGAGGCCGGGGACCCGCTTCAGATAGGTCAGCGGCGGCATGTTCATGATCGACATGCTCGGCACCCGCGCCTTGGCGACGGCGTCGAGGAGCTCGCGCACGCCGGCCGAGCGGTATTGCGGCTCCTGCATGGCGAGGCCGACGAGGTCGTAATCGCCGGGGTTGACCGCGCCGGGCCCATCGGCCGTGACCTTGCCGGGCAGCGATTTGGAGCGGATCTCGACCGGGTCGCGGCCCCTGACCGGCAGGCGCACGACGGCTCCGTCGCGGTTGATGGCCTCCGCCTCGGCCGGCAGGCACACGAGCTTTACGTCGTGGCCGGCCATCGCCAGCTTGGTGGCCAGGAGCGAACCGTAGGAAGCTCCAAGGATCAACACGTTGTATTTCTTGCTCGGCACGATGCGTCCCTCCGGCGCTGGCGGGCGGGACTGGCGCCGGATCGCCCCGCGCTCCGCCTCTTGCGACGGGCGGATGCTAGTGAGAGACCGCCGCTTGTGCAATCGGCGCCGGCGCCTTCCGCGACAACACCGAGGGCGTGGGCAGGAGTGGCGGTTACGAGGAAGTAGAGGTGCTCTCACCGGACCTGTTCACCCGGCCGGCGCTTGGATCCCTACGAGGCTGATGCCGCGACTGCGGGAAGCCGTCGCCGCGCCCATCGAGCAGGGCCTCCAGCGGAGGCCCTGCGCCGGCGTGGCCCGAGATCTGCGTGGCAGGCCTATCACTGTTTGGCCCTAAAGCCCTCCTAGTCTCGAATATATGGTAACATGCAGCCTTTGTTGGGGGTTGCGATGGATACGGCTTTGATAGGCTTCGGTTGGCGAACGGCGACGGCCCGCTTTGCCCTGACTGCTCACGGTCGGCATCAATGAAACTCCGCAAGCTGTTCGCCGTCACCGCTACCCTGTCGGCAATCGCGGGCATCACGTACCTGTTCAGGCCCGAACTCGAGCCCACGTTGCAAAAGGCCGCGCCATTCGTGGAAACGATCTCGGGTGCCGTCGCCAAACTGCGCTCCATCACGCATGCCAGCGCATCGGCGCCGATCGAGCGCTATCGTACGACCCCCGTGAAGCGGGGTGACGTCCGCCAGACGGTCACCGCGACGGGAACGCTGAATGCAGTGGTGATGGTGGAGGTCGGGACGCAGCTGTCGGG
>DATBIR010000103.1:0-37911 GCA_036556825.1 Beijerinckiaceae bacterium | reverse complement strand
TGACCGACATGGTGGAGCAGGGCTCGCGGGTGCTCGATATCGGCTGCGGCGACGGCTCGCTGCTGGCGCTGCTGCGCGACCGCAAGGGCGTCGACGGGCGCGGGATCGAGATCTCCCGCGAGGGCGTGAACACCTGCCTGGCCAAGGGCCTGCCGGTGATCCAGGGCGACGCCGACACCGACCTGTCCGACTATCCCAACGACGCCTTCGACTACGTGATCCTGTCGCAGACCATCCAGGCGACGCGCCAGCCGCGCGCGGTGCTCGAGAGCATGCTGCGCATCGGCCGGCGGGCGATCGTGTCGTTCCCGAACTTCGGGCACTGGCGCATCCGCTACGAGGTCGGCCTGCGCGGGCGCATGCCGGTCACCGACAACCTGCCGCATTCGTGGTACGACACGCCCAACATCCATTTCTGCACGATCCGCGATTTCGTGGCGCTGTGCCGCGATGTCGGCGCCAAGATGGAACGCGCCGTTGCGCTCGATGCCGGCGGCCAGCCCATGCGTGTCAACATGCCCTGGTGGGTATGGAACCTGTTCGGCGAGCAGGCGGTATTCCTGCTGCGCCGCGGCGATGCCGAGCCGCGGCGTCAGCGCCCGCGTGCGTGACGAAAAGCTCCCTCCCCCGCATCTGCTTGCGCGAAAGAGGGTCTCGGGAACACCCGAGACCCTTGCGAGAGCGCAGGGGTCAGATCACCGGGCTCCAGGGCGCCGGCACGACGCGGTAGCCGTTGCCATCCTTCTCGAGATGCGCGACACCCGGGAACGGGTAGTGGAAGCCCTGCAGCATCAGCTTTTCCGCCGCGACCATGTCGTAGACCTTGCGCCGCGTCTCCTCGGCCATTTTCGGGTCCTGGTCGAAGATCGCATGCCATCCCGGATTGCGCGCGAACAGATATGGCACGTTGGTGACGTCCGACTGCACGAATAGTCGGCTCGACCCCGATGCGATCACATACGACGTGTGGCCCGGCGTGTGGCCGACGGTGGCGACGGCGGTGATGCCGGGGGCGACTTCCTTGTCCCACTCGTACGGCGTGACCTTGCGCCCGAGCGCGTCGAAAACGCGGCGGGCGTTCTTGAACACGTCCTGCATGCGCCCTTGCGGCGCGCGGCTCATCTCGCCGTCGTCCATGAAGAACGCCCATTCCTTTTGCGGGACAAGGATTTCAGCCTTCGGAAAGGCTGGCTTGTTGTCGGCGGTCAGCAGCCCGTTCACGTGATCGCCGTGGAAATGCGAGATCACGACGGTGTCGACCGCATTGCGGTCGATGCCGGAGGCGGCGAGATTTTTTTGGAACTGGCCGGCCACGCCCTTCGAGCGCTCGAAATTCGCCTCGCCGGTTCCGGTGTCGATCACGATCAGCTTCGCGCCCGTGTTCACGACGATCGGCGAATAGGGAATCGTCAGCTTGTCCTTCTCCAGGAACGCTGCGGCCAGAGCCGCATTGACGTCGTCTTTCTTGACGTTGACGACGAAACCGTCCGGAAGCGGCATGACGTTGGCGCCGTCGGTCACGACGGTGACCTCATGGCTCCCCACCTTGTAGCGGTAGAAGCCGGGAGCCTGCTGGCCCGTCGCGGGCGCCGCCGCCTGCGCAGGGGCCGTCGCGGCACCCGAGCCGATGGCGGTCGCGGCTGCCGCCGCGGCAGCGCCGGACAGGGCTGAACGGCGTGTGAAATCGGTCATCAAATCCTCCCTCTGTCGGTTAAGCGCCTTATAGTCGAGCTTGGGCACGAGGGTAAGGATCGCCGGCGGCTCGGCCTCTTCACGAAAGCGTAAGGCCCTGCCCTCCCACGCATCTCTGGCTGCCGAGGCGCTCCGAACCCGCAGCCGGGAACACCCGACTTGCGCGTCGCCTCGCGCTCACGCCTGGTTGAGAGGGTGAAGGTCGCGCACCATGCTCTTGAGCCGGTCGTCAAGCACGTGCGTGTAGATCTGGGTGGTCGAGATGTCGGCGTGGCCGAGCAGCTCCTGCACGACGCGCAGATCGGCGCCATTCTGCAGGAGGTGGCTGGCGAAGGCGTGCCGCAGCACGTGCGGGCTGACCTTGTCGCTGCGCAAGCCCGCGGCGGCGGCGGCGACCTTGAGCTCGCGGGCAAAGGCCTGGCGCGTGAGATGGCCGGCCTCGCTGTCCGCCGGGAACAGCCACGGTCCGCCGGCACGGCCGTGCTGACCCAGCATGGCCAGATACGCGCGCGCCGCGTCCCGCGCCGCGTCCGTCAACGGCACGAGGCGCTCCTTGCTGCCCTTGCCGCGGATGATCAGGAACCGGTCCCTGGTGCGCGCCGCCGAGACCGGCAAGGCGACCAGCTCCGAGACACGCAACCCGCTCGCGTAGAGGAGCTCGAGCAGACAATGCATGCGCGCCGCCCTGAGTTGCTCGCCGGGCGAGCTTTGCCCGCTTAGGGCGGCCTCGCGCGCCACCGCCAGCAGCCGGTCCACCTCGTTGACGGACAAGACTTTGGGCAAGCCGCGTCCCCGTTTGGGGCCGGCCACCGCGACCGTCGGATCGGACGGCGCGTAACCCTCCGCATAGAGGAATTTGTGGAACTGGCGAACCGCCGACAGCCGACGCCCGGTCGAAGATGCCTTGAGCCCGCGCTCGCTGAGCCCGGCGATGAATTCGCGCACGCCGGCCGGCTCGACCTTCAGGGGGTCGGTCCGGGTCTCGCTCAGGAAGGCCAGGTAGTCGTCAAGGTCGCGGCGATAGGCTTGCAGGGTGTTGCGGGCGGCGCCGCGCTCCGCCGCCAGCATGTCGAGAAAAAGGGCGGCAAGGCGCTGCGGGGCAGCGCTCATCGCGCCGGCAGTCGCGAGTTCGGGATGGTCTCGGTCATCTCCCGGGGTTCCGGGTCGACGAAAGTCGCGAGCGCGAACATGGCCGCGAAGGCGATGCCGCCCACGATGGCGATCAGGGCGAGAAGACGGAAAAGCGTGGGCATGGCCGGCCTCGCGGCTCCTTTTTATGAGGTATCCACCATAGGGTGCACAAGGCAGAGGGTGCCCCTTTGGCAGGAAAGGGTGGCCCATGATAGTTAAAAAAGATGATGGAAGATGCACGCGCCGATCTGGCCCGTAAGCAAAAAAAGGTCGGCGAGCCGTCCCGAGTGAGCCCCGAAGCGAGCATCAAAGCCGACCTTGGAGGCCGCTCGATCGTTCTGATCGGCCTGATGGGCGCCGGCAAGAGCACGGTCGGCCGGCGCCTTGCCGCCCGGCTTGACCTGCCGTTCAAGGATGCCGACGCCGAGATCGAAGCGGCGGCCGGCATGTCGATCTCGGACATTTTCGCGATCCACGGCGAGCCGGATTTCCGTGAGGGCGAGCGCCGCGTGATCGGCCGCCTGCTCCAGGAGGGGCCGCTCGTCCTAGCCACAGGCGGGGGCGCCTTCATGAACGCCGATACGCGGGCGCAGATCGCCACAGCCGGGATCTCGGTATGGCTTAAGGCCGAGCTCGACGTGCTGATGCGGCGCTTGCGCAAGCGCTCCAACCGGCCACTGCTGCAGACCCCCGACCCGGAAACCACGCTGCGCCAGCTGATGGAAATGCGGCAGCCGGTCTATGCCCTGGCGGACGTGACGGTGGAATCGCGGGAAACCCCGCATGACCGCGTCGTCGAGGACATCCTGAGCGCGCTCGCCGCGTGGCTGCCGGCCAGGAGTGCGCGCTCGTGACCGTTGCTGTCGATGCCCCGGCGCGCGCCGGCAATCCCGCCAGGGTTCACGTTCCTCTCGGCAACCGCGCCTACGACATCCTGATCGGCCGCGATCTTCTCGGAGCGGCCGGGGCGCACGTCGCGGCGCTGCGGGCGCGCGCCGCCGCCATCGTGTCCGACGAGACGGTCGGACCGATCTACGCGGAGCGTCTGATGGCAACGCTCGCCGAGCATGACATCCGCAGCGCAACCGTCATCGTCCCGGCCGGCGAGGCGTCGAAAAGCTACGACGGTCTGGCGCGGGTTACGGAGGCGATCCTTGCCGCACGCATCGAGCGCGGCGATCTCGTCGTGGCGCTCGGCGGCGGCGTTGTCGGCGATCTCGCCGGCTTCGCGGCGGCGGTCGTCAGGCGCGGCGTGCGCCTCGTGCAGATCCCGACGACGCTTCTCGCGCAGGTCGATTCCTCCGTAGGCGGCAAGACCGGCATCAATTCGCCCCACGGCAAGAATCTCGTTGGTGCTTTCCACCAGCCGAGCCTCGTTCTCGCCGACACCGCCCTCCTCGATACGCTGCGGCCCCGCGAACTGCGCGCCGGCTACGCGGAAGTCGCCAAATACGGCCTTATCAACGACGAGGGGTTCTTCCGCTGGTGCGAGACGAACTGGCGCGGCATCTTTGCAGGCGGCCCCGAGCGCGACGGCGCCGTCGCGCATAGTTGCCAAGCCAAGGCCGACATCGTCGTGCGCGACGAGCGCGAGGACGGCGAGCGCGCCCTCCTCAATCTCGGCCACACCTTTGCGCATGCGCTCGAGCGCCTCACCGGTTACGACAGCGCCCGTCTCGTCCATGGCGAAGCGGTCGCCATCGGCCTTGCCCTCGCCTTCCGCTTCTCGGTGCAGCTCGGACTGTGCCCCGTCGATGATGCGGATCGCGTCAGCGCCCATCTCGCGGAGGCCGGCCTTCCGACGCGCTTGCAGGACGTTCCCGGGGGATGCGGCTCGCCGGACGCGCTTCTCGAGGCGATGGCCCAGGACAAGAAGGTAAAGGCCGGCGCGCTCACCTTCATCCTGGCACGGGGAATCGGCCGCAGCTTCATCGCGCCCGGCATCGCCGCCGAGAGCGTACGCACGTTCCTGTCGCACGAGCTCGGCGCCTAACCCGAACGACGACCATGGCTGAAGACGGATCGGTCAATCTCTGGGTCGCGGCAGCGGTCGTGATCTTCTGCCTGCTCCTGTCGGCCTTCTTCTCGGCCGGCGAGACGGCGTTCACGGGCGCCTCTCGCGCCCGTATGCTCTCGCTGGAGAAGAACGGCGACCGCCGCGCCCGCATCGTCAACCGCCTGCTGCACATGCGCGAGCGCTTCATCGGCGCCGTCCTGATCGGCAACAACGTCGTCAATATCGGCGTCTCGGCCTTCATGACCAGCGTGCTGGTGGCGCTGTTCGGCAGTGAAGGCGTTCTCTACGCCACGGTTGCCATGTCGATACTGGTGATCGTGTTCTCGGAAGTACTGCCGAAGACGATCGCCATCACGGCGCCCGACCGGGTGTCCCTCGTGATCGCCCGCCCGATCGCCTGGGTGGTGGCGGTCCTGGGGCCGCTCGCCCTCGCAGTGGAGTGGCTCGTGCGATGGATGTTGCGGCCCTTCGGCATCCGCATCGGCGCCAACCAGCCCATCCTGTCGGCGACCGAGGAGATCCGCGGCCAGGTCGACCTCCTGCACAAGGAGGGCGGCGTGGTGAAGGACGAGCGCGACATGCTCGGCGGCCTTCTCGATCTCAAGGACCTGACCGTCGCCGAGGTCATGGTGCATCGCACGAAGATGCGCGCCATCGACGCCGATCTGCCGGCCGACGAGATCGTGCGCGAGGTGCTGTCCTCGCCGCACACGCGCCTGCCGCTCTGGCGCGACAACCCGGACAACATCGTCGGCATCCTGCACGCCAAGGATCTCCTGCGCGCCTTGTCGGCCGTCGGCAACGACGCCGGCCGCCTGCACGTCGAGACCATCGCCATCCCGCCATGGTTCGTGCCGGACACAACCGGCCTGCGCGCCCAGCTCAAGGCCTTTCTCGCCCGGAAAGTGCATTTTGCGCTGGTTGTGGACGAATACGGCGAGGTGATGGGCCTCATCACCCTCGAGGATATTCTCGAGGAGATCGTCGGCGACATCGAGGACGAGCACGACGTGCTGGTTCAGGGCGTCCGCCCACAGGCCGACGGCTCGGTCATCGTCGACGGCTCGGTGCCGATCCGCGATCTCAACCGCTCCCTCGACTGGAACCTTCCGGACGAGGAGGCGACGACGGTCGCAGGCCTCGTCATCCACGAAGCGCGCGCTATCCCCGACACCGGCCAGGTGTTTCATTTTCACGGCTTCCGCTTCGAGGTGGTGCGCAAGGCGCGCAACCGCATCACGGTGCTGCGCATCGTGCCCTCACAGGGCCGGTTGCGCCGGGCGGCGGAGTAACAGGGCGTCTTACGCCATCACCACGTCGGCGGGCTTGACGCCCTTGGGCTCCGGCTCCGCGGCCATGAACTGGGCGCGCGCCAGCTCGGCGAAACGGCCGCCCTTGGCGACAAGATCGTCGAAGCTGCCGGCCTCGACGATGCGGCCGTGATCGAACACGAGGATGCGGTCGGCGTTGCGGATCGTGGCGAGCCGGTGCGCGATCACAAATGTGGTTCGACCTTTCATCACCTCGTCGAGGGCGCGCTGCAGCTTGCGCTCGGTCGCCGCGTCGAGTGCGCTGGTCGCCTCGTCAAGGATGAGAATGGGCGGGTTCTTGAGCAGTGCCCGCGCGATCGACAGGCGCTGACGCTCGCCGCCGGACAGCGAGCGGCCACGCTCGCCGATGATCGTGTCGAGCCCCTCCGACTGGCGGATCAGAAACTCCTTGGCCTGCGCGCGCTCAAGAGCGGCAAGCATTTCCTCTTCGGTGGCGTCGGGCCGCCCGACCTGCAGGTTCTCGCGGATGGAGCGCGCGAACAGCATCGGCTCCTGGAACACGACGCCGATATTGCGGCGGAGCGAGGCGAGGCTCAGGTCGCGGATGTCGTCGCCGTCGATCCTGATGCAACCGGACTGCGGATCGAAGGCGCGATGGAGCAGTGCCAGGGTCGTCGATTTACCCGACCCGGTGGCGCCGACAAGGGCGACGGTTTCGCCCGGCCTCACCAGGAAGGTGACGTCGAGGATGGCCGACCGCCGGCCGTCATATGAGAAGCTGACATTGTCGAAGCAGACTTCGCCGATGAAACGCTCGACATGCTTCGCCGTCGGCTTGTCGTGAACGGCTGGCGCGGTGTCGAGGATGTCGAAGAACTCGGCCATCTTCGGCGCCTGCATGAACAGCGAGTTGACGAAGCTGACCGCGTCCTGGAGCTTGCCGATCAGCATGGTCGCGATGCTCATGAACATCACGATCTCGCCGATCGTCGCCAGGTTGCGCAGGTGCAGCCACGTTCCGATCAGGAAGATGGCCGTGACCGTGATGGTGGCCGCCGCCCGCGTTGCCACCGACGCCAGCGCCCACCACGACAATACCGGATTCTGCGCCTGCAGGAGCTGGTGGATGATGCCGCGCAGCGCCCGCGTTTCCGCCTCTATGCGCGTGAAGGACTGGATTACCGGCACGTTGCCGAGGGCGTCGGAAGCATGCTCGGCAAGGCTCGAATGGTAACGCTCGACGCTGCCTTGCAGGGTTTCGGTCTTGCGCAGCACGTAGCCGGTCAGGCCGGCGAAAATGACGACCAGGATCACCAGCAGGATGCCGAGGCGCCAGTTGAGGAACACGGTCATCGGCAAGAGGACGGTGAGCGAGATCAGCGTCGAGAAATGGTCCCGGAAAAAGCCGAGCCACAGCCACGCCATGCCGTTCGAGCCTTCGAGCATCACTTTCAAGACCCGGCCGGAATGGGTCGCCGTATGGAAGGCGAGCGGCAGTTGCAGCACGTGCTCGAAATAATTGGCCATCGTCGCGAGGCGGCGGCGATGCGACAGCCGGTCGGCGTACAGCGCCACCACGACGCCGGCGACGATGGTGAAGAGTCCGAAAGCGATCCAGGCGGCGATCAGCGGAGTCAGCCTGGTGAGGGTCACCGGCGGCCCGGCGGGCGTCTGCGCCTGGGTCAGCACGTCGATAATGCGTCCGAAGAGGATGGGCTCCGCGAATGCCGCGATGGCCAGCCCGATATTGGCGAGGGCCAACAGCGCGCCGAGCCGCAGGTCCGAGCCGAGCTGCCCGAGCACGCGGATATAGAGGCGAACGAGCCACATCTGGGTTCACTCTCCCAAGCTTGACCATATCAGGATGGCGGCTGCTGGCCCGGACGGCAAGCATGGCCGCAACCGCACCCCACCCGCTTCGGAGGCAAGTCGGCGGCCCGAACAGCCCTCGGCACTGGTGCGTCGAACGGGGCCGCTGCCATGACCATCGGTTCCTCTGCCCGGCCGGTCCCATGACCGCCTCTTGCCTAACGCAAAAGCCTTGCCCGCGTTCAAGGGGCAGGCGGGCGCCGGCGCCCGGGCGCGCGCAGGAAGCGGGAGTTGCAAGCGCAAGGTTAACCTGATCTTCAGCGGGCCGCCCTACGGTGGCGTGCTCAGGTGGCGCCCTCGCGGCTGCCCGTTCTGTCGTTTGAGTTCAGAAGAGTCCTCGATGGATATCGCAACGGGTGTCGGCCTCATCGGCGGCGCAGCCACGATCATCATCATCATCCTGATCGATGGCGGCAACTTCGCCGGATATTACGACAAGCACGCGGTCATCGTGATCTTCGGCGGCGCGACCGCCGCGACCATGGTGCGTTTCCCGTTCTCGGTGATCCTGCACGGCTTGCCGATGGGGATCAAATACGCGTTCTCGCTGCGCTCATCGCACCCGCGGGACCTGATCGAGGAACTCACCCAGATCGCCGAGGTCGTGCGCAAGAGCGGCCCGATGGCCCTCGAGAACGTCCAGGTCAACGACACCTTCCTGGCCCAGGGCATCCGCTACGTAGCCGACGGCTATGACCGCGACTTCATCAAGGACACGATGGAGCGCGACCGCGACATCTTCCTGCAGCGCCTGGACGAGGGCTCGAAAGTTTACCGGGCCTACGGCGACTGCGCCCCGGCCTGGGGCATGGTAGGCACGATCCTCGGCATGGTCACCATGTTCGCCAACATGTCCGATCCGTCCAAGCTCGGCCCGGCGATGGCGACGGCGTTACTGGCGACGCTCTATGGCGCAATCATCGCCAACATGGTCTGCCTGCCGCTGGCTGACAAGCTGCACGTCAAGCTCGAGGAAGAGGACATTTCGCGCTCGCTGATCATCGACGGGATCCTGCTCATCCGCGAGTCGAAGAGCCCATCGCTGATCAAGGAGATGCTCATCTCCTATCTTCCCGAGCACCACCGCGCCGAGCTGGTGGAAGCGGCGTAACCGGAGCCGCCCCCTTGGCACGCAAGAAGCGGCACGCCGCTCACGGTCACGGCTGGTTCGTGACCTTTGCCGACCTCATGGCTCTGCTCATGAGCTTCTTCGTGATGGTTGCCGCGTATTCGACCCAGGACCAGAAGAAGCTTCAGCTGGTCGCCGGCTCGATGCGCGACGCGTTCGGCGTCGCACGTGAAAGCCGCTTTGCGGGCATCATCGAGCAGGACGGCCTGCCGACGCGGACGCGGCTCAAGAGCCCGCAGCAGACGTCGCCCGAGAACGCCAGCGACCAGACGAGGCCGTTCGACACCGACGCCATGGTCGACGGACTTGCCAACGCCCAGCATCGCGGAATGACGCTCGCCGTGGCGACCTTGCGCCAGGCCATGCAGGACATGCCGGAGATCGCGGACATCTCGAAGCAGATCATTATCGAGGAGACCAGGGACGGCGTGAACGTCTCGCTGGTCGACCAGGACGGACGCTCGATGTTCCCGGAAGGCTCCACCCAGCCTTACGAACGCACCCGTCGCGTGCTTGAGCGGCTCGCCCACACCATCCGCCGCATGCCCAACCGGGTGTCGGTCACTGGCCATACGGCAGCGCCACGCCCGGGGGCGCGCGGCTTCGGATCGTCATGGGATCTGTCGGCTGGACGCGCCATGTCGGTCCGCGAGATCCTGGCGTCCAACGGCGTGCCTGACGATCGCTTCGCGTCGGTGACCGGCAAGGCCGATACCGAGCCCATGTTCCCGGACAACCCTTATCTTGCGGCCAATCGGCGGGTGACGATCACTCTGCTCCGGGAAGCGCCGCCCCTCCCCGTCGGCCAGAGGCCCTGACGCACCGCCATGAGCCGCGTGCGGTGGCGCGGGGCTCAGGTTCGACGGAAGCCCGGCCTATGGCCTGGGAGCCGCCTGCTAGCGGCCAGGCTGGCTCGGCGTCGTTGATCCGGTCGCGGAGGGGCTCGCCGGAGCCGGATAGGCGGGATTGGCTGGAGGCGTCTGCGCCGTGTTGGACGATTCGGGGCGTGTAATCGTCTGCTGGGACGCCGCCTGGCTCGGATGCGTCGGCGATTCTGCGCCGCTCCAGACCAGGAGTGAAACCAGGTAAAGCCCGATCAGCAGGAGGCTGCCGACCAGGACCAGCAGCACCGGCCGTCCTTTCGGACCCTGCCGGACGCGATCTTCCGGGACAATTTTGCGCATGGGGCTTTCTGCCTTTATCTTGATCTGACGCGATCGCGCGCCTACTTGGACCTATTCTTCAAACGCGAGATGTCGCCGGCTTGTTCCGGAACTCGCTCCTGCGCAGGGAGTTGCGGTCCAGCGACCGTTCAGCACGGGGGTGGAGGTATCTGCGCCGTTCCGCACGATCCCGAAAAGTTAACGGATCGTTGTCGACGGCCCGGGACGGGATGGTAGTTTGGCGGCTGATTCGCAGGTTGCGACCAACGTCATTCTAGCCCGCTCCGTTATTGACCTTGCGCGCGTGAGCCTGAGGAGAGGTCATGCTCGATTCCCGTATCAGTCTTGATGGCACCTGGGACTTTCTGCACGTGGCCGACGACCGGCTGTCGGGCCCGGCGGAGGTGCGCGCCATCACGGTGCCGAGCCCCTGGCAGGCGCAGTTCTCCGACTTGCGCATGCGCGCCGGCATCGGCATCTATCGCCGCACCATCGAGCTTTCCGAGGACTGGATCACCGACAGCGTGTGGCTGCATTTCGGCGCGGTGTTTCATAACTCCCGCGTGTGGGTGAATGGGCAGCTGGTCGGCAACAACGAAGGCGGATTTTTGCCATTCGCATTCGAGGTGACGCCGTTCCTCAAGCCCGGTGCGAACGAGATCAAGGTTCGCGTCGATAGCCCGACCGACAACCCCGCCGAGTTCCCGGACTCGCCCTTCGCGGAAATCCCGTTCGGCAAGCAGAGCTGGTACGGCCCGCTGTCTGGCATCTGGCAGTCGGTCCATCTGGAACGGCGGCCTCCCGATCACCTCACCCGCGTGCGCATGATGCCGCACCTGGACAGCGGGCGCGTGACCGCTGTGGCGTCTTTTGCGCGTGCCCTGCCCGATGCTGCCACCCTGCGCGTCGAGGTGTTCGACCCGCAAGGCGCGCTTGTGCGTGAGCTCGAATTGCCTGCGAAACGGGGCATCACCAGCCTCCCGTTCGAGTTTACGGTGGAGGATGTGCAGCCCTGGTCGCCGGATGAGCCCAATCTGTACCGCGCAAGACTCGTCCTCGACCGCGGCGGCGAGGCGCACGACGACATCGAGGATTGTTTCGGCTTCCGCACCATCGAGACACGCGACGGCCGCTTCTACCTCAACGGCGAGCCGCTGTATCTGCGCGCGGCGCTCGACCAGGACTACTATCCCGACACCATCTGCACGGTGCCGTCGCTCGAGTTCCTCGAGGACCAGTTCCGCAAGGCCAAGGAGCTTGGGCTCAACTGCCTGCGCTGCCACATCAAGGCCGCCGACCCGCGTTATTACGAAGTCGCGGACCGCATGGGCATGCTGATCTGGACGGAGCTGCCGAACGGCGGCCTGTCCACCGACCGATCGCGCAGCCGCAAGGAGAAGCTCCTCAAGGGCATCGTCGATCGCGACTTCAATCATCCCTCGATCATCATCTGGACGATCATCAACGAGAACTGGGGCGTCGATCTCGTCCATGATCCCGATCACCGCGACTGGCTGAAGCGCACCTTTGCATGGCTCAAGGCCTATGACCCCTCACGCCTTGTGGTCGACAACTCGCCGCTGGCGCCGAGCTTCCATGTCGAGTCGGACATCGCCGATTATCATTTCTACGCGGCCATTCCCGACCACCGCGACAGCTGGGACAACTTCGTCGACGAGCTTTCCGACCGCGCCTCGTGGCTCTACAGCCCGCACGGCGACGCCGTGATTACCGGCAAGGAGCCGCTCATGTGCTCCGAGTTCGGCAATTGGGGCCTGCCCTATCCGAAGGACCTGCGCGACGAGAAGGGCGAGGAGCCGTGGTGGTTCGAGACCGGCCACGACTGGGGGGATGGCGTCATGTATGCGCACGGCGTCGAGAACCGCTTCACCGATTGGAGCCTCGACCGCGTGTTCGGCGATCTCCGCCACTTCGTGATCGCAGCGCAGTGGCAGCAGTTCCGGGCCCTGAAATATCAGATCGAGGCGATGCGCCGGAAACCCAACCTGTCCGGCTATGTGATCACCGAACTGCACGACTGCCACTGGGAGTCGAACGGCTTGCTCGACATGAAGCGCAACCCGCGCGTGTTCCACGAGCTGTTCCACATCATCAATGCGGACACGGTCGTGGTGCCGCGCTGGCAACGCCTGTCCTACTGGGCCGGCGAGACGGCGTCCTTCGAGGTCGCCGTGGCGCACGGCGCCGGCGCCCTGCTCGAAGGCGCCCAGCTTGAGATCTCGCTCGGCGGCGACGTGAAGCGACTGTCGCTACCGCGCATGGAGGCCGGACAGGTCGTCGACCTGGGCACCGTCGAACTGCGTGTGCCGCGCCTGGCCGCGGCGGACGTCCGCCGTGTCGTGTTCGAGTTGCGCCGCTCTGACGGAACGCGCGTCGCCATCAATCATCTCGACATGGCGGTTCATCCTGAACGGGACAACGGGCAGCGAGCCGGCCAGCTCGTCTGGTCGCCCGATCCGGCGATCCGCGAACGCTTCAAGGCCTTGGGTTACGCATCTGCCCGCGACCTGGAAGAGGCCAATGTCATCGTCTCGGCCACGCACGACGAAGCAATCGCGGCGCAGGTCCGGCAGGGATCGAGCCTGCTGCTGCTCGCCGACGAGAACATGCCCCTTTATCCGTTCTTTCCGCATTGGCAGAATGTGAGGGTGCAGACCCGCAGCGGCACGCATTGGGGCGGCGACTGGGCTTCCTCCTTCTCGTGGCTGCGTCGCTCGGGGCATTTCGCGCGCCTGCCGAGCGGGCCTCTGCTTGACGAGACCTTCGACCGCGTGATCCCGACGCATGTGATCTCAGGCTGCAACCTGCTCGACTTCCAGGCGCGCGTGTTCGGCGGCCTCGTGGTCGGCTGGATCCACAAGCCCGTCGGCCTCGGCGTCGAGCGCTCGTATGGTCGTGGCCGACTGGTCGCATCGACCTTGCGCGTGCTGCGCGACGAGCCCGGCCTTGACCCGACCGCCACGGTTCTCACCGACGCGCTTGTCGACCTCGCCGTCGAGGCGCGCGCGCAGCGCCTCGAGGAAGCTGTGCGCGCCGCCGAGGCGGCGGCTTAGAACCGAATGAAAAGACGGGACGGCTCTACGCATCTCATGCTGCGGGGCGGAAATCCTTCGCACCGCCCCTCTGCTGCGGGATGGATGTTCGGGCCGAGTTCCGGCGGCGTGCCAGGCGTGTGAACGGGCGCCCCGGGGCGCCCGCTTCCCTTCAGGAAGCGAGCGCGCGCGACGGCGTCATCACCCGTGCCGACGCCGCCTCGCTGCGAAGCGGCAAAGCCTCGTTGATCCGCCGGTACGTGGCGAGGGCCTGACCGACGACCTGATCCATATTATAATACCGGTAAGTGGCGAGACGGCCGACGAACCATACATCGGGGGTGGCGAGGGCCAGCCGCTCGTATTTCTTGTACAGCTCCGCATTCTCGGGTCGCGGCACCGGATAATACGGGTCTCCCTGTGCGCTCGGGAACTCATATGTGATGCTGGATCGCGGATGCTCCTGCCCGGTCAGGTGCTTGTATTCGGTGACCCGCGTATAATCTTTGGTCTGCGGATAGTTGACCACGGCGACGGGCTGATGCCACGTCGTGTCGAGCGTGACGTGCTCGAAACGCAGTGAGCGATAAGGCAGCTTGCCGTAGCGGAAATCGAAAAACTCGTCGATCGGGCCGGTGAAGATCACGCGGCGGTACGGGAGCATGTCCTTCACGTCACGATAATCGGTCTGCAGCATGATGTGGATATTCGGATGCCGGACCATGCGCTCGAACATGCGCGTATATCCGTGCTTCGGCATGAACTGGAACTCGTCGCCGAAATAGCGGTCGTCGCGATTGGTCCGTGTCGGCACGCGTGCAGTGACCGCCTTGTCGAGCTCCGACGGATCGACGCCCCATTGCTTGCGCGTGTATCCGCGAAAGAATTTTTCATATAATTCACGCCCCACCTTCGACACGACGACGTCCTCTGAGGTGCGGATCTCGGCGACGTGTTCGGCACGCGCCGCGAACCAGCCCTCCAATTCTTCGGACGTCAGGTCGAGCGCGTAGAGGCGGTTGACCGTGTCGAGGTTGATCGGAATTGGAACGAGCATGCCGTCCACCTCGGCGAGGACGCGGTGCTCGTAGGGGCGCCATTCCGTGAAGCGCGACAGATAGTCGAAGATCTGCTTCGCATTGGTGTGGAAGATGTGCGGACCATATTGATGGATGAGGACGCCTGCATCGTCGTAACGATCGTAGGCGTTGCCGCCGATATGGTGGCGGCGATCGACGAGAAGCACACGTTCGCCACGCTCGGTCGCGAGCCGCTCCGCGAGGACGCTGCCGGCGAAGCCGGCGCCGACAATGAGCCAGTCGTACATGAAGCCTACTCCGCCGGGGTCGCGATATATCCCGGCGCGGTAGCGCGCGCGGCCGGCTGATCCATTGCGCCGGCCATCAGGCGGTGCATGGCGGCCCAGGTCTTGTCCCATGACCCGGCCGCCAGGTGGCGGTCGACCTTGTGCAACCAGGAAGCCTTTGTGCGCTCTTTGCCGCGCGCGAGCAGGTGCTCCGCCTTGTCGACGACCTCCAGCGCAGTGCTGGCGATCTCGACGAGTCCCTTGTCGCCGTACGGGTGGACCACGTCGGTGATCGGCGTCGAGATGACCGGCACGCCGGCGGCCAGGAATTCCGGGGTCTTGGTCGGGCTGATGAAGCGCGTCGCCTCGTTGAGCGCGAAAGGCATAAAGCCGACGTCCCAGCCCGCGAGATAACGCGGCAGGTCATTGTACGTCTTGCCGCCCAGCCAATGGATGTTGTCGCGGCACGGCAAGCCGGCGGGATCGATCTTCACCACCGGACCGATCATCACGAGCTGCCATTCGGGCCTGATCTCCGCGACCTGCGCAACGAGATCGGCATCCATGCGCTCGTCGATCACCCCGAAGAAACCGAGCCGCGGACGCGGAATGGACCTTTGCTCTTTCGGCTCCGCCCCCGCCATGCCGCGCGCCTTGGCGAAATGCTCGAAGTCGATGCTCGACGGGAAGGCATGCACGTTGGCATGCCGGCCGCGCTTGGCCTCATAAAGGCTCATGCCGCCGGTGAATACGAGGTCCGCGCGTGTGAACAGCTCGTCCTCGAGCGCCAGGAGTTCGCGGGACGCGCCCCGGAAGGCGGACAGCTCGTCCATGTTGTCGTAGACGCACAGGTCGGATTCGAGATGGTTCGAAAAGGATAGCGCCATCGGTGTATAGTACCACAAGACGCGGCCACTCTCGGTCTCGCCGGCGAGCAGCCCGTCGAGGAGCTTGCGTTGCCAGCGCACGATTTGTGCTTCGCTCAACCCCTCGGGGAGCACTGGCACCGCTATCGTGATGCCGCCGGGCCGGTGGCTCACGTCCATGTGCGGCGTCACCACCGGCTTGAACACCGGCTCTTCGACAAAGAGGACGCGGAATTGCTTGGCGGCGCGGCTGAGAAGATGCTGCGGCCGCTGCCAGACGAAGTCCCAACGGAGATGTGAAAAACAGACGAGAAGAGGAGCGGCTTGTTCGGAATAGGAAGACGTGATGTTGGCAGCCGTGCGGGCCGTCGAACGCTCGTGCATGGGCGCTATCCTTTGATCCTCAGACGCAATCAGTGGTCGGACGAATTGAGTCCGTTGGGGGACTTCTGATTTTGACGGATCAGCCTGTTAGGCAGAGGCAGCTGCCGGCGCGATCGCTATTATGAACGTTTGGTTGGCCTCGTTGGTTCCGGCGACGTTCACATCGTGAAACATTACGTTACCTTACAGCGCAGCGTCGAGCGGCGACAAGGCACGCCCAGGCAAATTCCGAGCCGCTGCTTATCGTTTCGTACGTGCGCGAGTCGTCTTCTTCTTTGCAGGCGGGGAAGGCAGGCGCTGCTTGATCTTGAACAGTTCCGCCCATGGATCCTTGCGCAGCCGCTGCAAGCGCGCTGGAAGATTCTCGACGGTGAACTGATTCGGCTTGATGGCGGATGAGAGCTCGTCCCACGCGAGCGGCACGGCGACCGGTGCGCCCGGGCGGGCGCGCGTCGAGTAGGCGGCTATGGCGGTGGCGCCGCGGCCATTGCGCAGGTAATCGACATAAATGAGGCCGCGCCGTGCCTTCTTCGCCGCAGTCGAGATGTAGCGCTGCGGATGATCCGCTTCCATGCTCTCGGACAGGCTGCGTGCAAAGGCCTTGACCTCGTCCCAGCCGGCCCCGGGCGTGAGCGGGAGGACGACATGCAACCCTTTGCCGCCCGTCGTCTTGACGAAGCTTGCAAGCCCGACGGCGCGCAGGCGCTCGCGCACCTCGCGCGCAGCCTCGATGACCTGCGGCCAGGCGACTCCCTCGCCGGGATCGAGATCCATGACGATGCGATCAGGGCGATCGACGTCGCCGATCCTTGATCCCCACGGATGAATTTCGAGCACGCCCGCCTGCACCAGCGCGATCACGCCGCTGACATTCTCGACGAACAGCACCTCCTCTTCGCCCTGCTCGTCGCGCACGGTGTCGCGCCGGATGAAATCGGAGAGGCCGGCCCAGGAATGCTTTTGGAAAAAGCATCCCTTCTCAACGCCCGAGGGACAGCGCACGAGCGCCAGGGGCCGGTGGATCACGTGCGGCAGGATCCAGTCGGCGATCTCGTCATAAAATTCCGCGAGCCCCTGCTTGGTGAGCCCCTTGTCTTCCCACAGGATCCGGTCCGGATGCGTCAGCGGCACGCCGCCAAATACGACCTCCCCGGAGGCATTTGTCTGCCTGCGCTCGCGTGCGCGCGTTTCCGGTCGGGCGCGCTCCTGCTTTGGCGCCTCGCCGTTGGCAGCCTCGCGCACGACCTCGCGCGGGTCCTTGTCTTCACGCAGGCCTTTGAAGGCGGCGTGGCGCACATGCAAGTCATGCGTCCAGCCGCGGAACTCGACTTCGGCGACGAGTTCGGGCTTGACCCAGACGGCGTCGCGCTTCTGCAATGTGTTGAGCGGGTCGGCGAATGGCGGCTTGCCGGTTTTGAGCGGCTGCAAGCGCTTCCATACATCGCGCGCCGTCGTTGCGGTGAAGCCCGTGCCTGTGCGCCCCGCATGCTTGAGGCCGCCGTTGTCGTAGTAGCCGAGCACGAGCGAGCCCACCGCTCGCGGCAGCGCGCTCGAGGGCGTGAAGCCAGAGATGACGAATTCCTGCCGCAAGCTGCACTTGATCTTGAGCCAATCGCCGCCCCGTCCCGACCGGTACGGGGCATCGCGCTTCTTCGAGATGACACCCTCGAGCCCGAGCTGGCAGGCACTGCGCATCATGGCCTCGCCATTCGCGTCGATATGCTCGCTGAGCCGCAACGCACCGCCACCGCCCGGCGGCACGAGCTCGATCAATCTTTCCTTTCGGGCACCGAGTGGCAGCGCGCGCAAGTCATCTCCATCGAGATAGAGGATATCAAACGCGTAGAAGATGGCCCCGTCGGCCGCCTGGCGCTCGGACAGGGCCTGCTGAAGGGCCGAGAAGCTCGATAGACCTTTCTCGTCTTCGACAATTGCTTCACCATCGACGATGGCGGTCTCGACCGGCAGCCCGGCCAGCGCCTTGGCGATGCCCGGGAACCGATCGGTCCAGTCCAGGCCCTTGCGTGTCCTGAGCTGCACCTTGCCGTCCTTGATAAAGGCCAGGAGACGGTAACCGTCCCATTTGATCTCGTGCAGCCACGGCTCGCCCTTCGGCACGTCCTCGACGAGCAGAGCGAGGCACGGCTCGATCTCGCGCGGCATCGGTGCCTTCTTGCCTGCTGCCCCACGCTTCGTCGTCTTGATCGCGGAGGCCCCCGTCGCGCGCGTCTGCGTTCGCGCCGGTTTGGCCTTCGCCGTCCCGGCCGTGCCACCGCGCGCCGCGCGCACTTGCTCTTGCGCAGGTTTTCCCTTCGCCATTTTGCCGCTGCCAGCTTTGCTGGCCGGCGTGCGCTTCGCCTTCGCCTTGCTCTCGTCGGGATTGCGGTTGCTTCGCCACACGGCGCTTTTCGCGTCGTCCGCGATCTCGTCGAGCGTTCGTCCCGTTTTCACCGACCGCGGCATCTCCTCGAGGATGTCCGGCTCGTCGGGGGACCGCGCCGCCGCGTCGTCCGACTTGATCAGCAGCCAGCCTTCCTGACGCTCGCGCGGGCGCTGCCGCATGCGCACCAGGTGCCAGGCCCCATCGAGCTTCTCGCCGCGGAGCCGGAACTTGAGGTTGCCCTTTTCGAGACCCTTGTACGGATCGCCCTCCGGCTCCCAATGGCCCCGGTCCCACAGGAGAACGGTGCCGCCCCCGTATTCCCCCTTTGGGATTGTGCCTTCGAAACTGCCATAATCGAGCGGGTGATCCTCGGTGTGCACGGCCAGGCGCTTTTCCCCCGGCACCAGGCTCGGCCCCTTGGTGACCGCCCAGCTCTTGAGCACGCCGTCGAGTTCCAGGCGGAAGTCGTAATGCAGGCGGGTGGCGTCGTGCTTCTGGATGCAGAAGCTGAACCCCTCGCCCTTGCCGGGCCGGCCCATCGGCTCCGGCGTTTTCTTGAAATCGCGCTTGGCGTTGTATTCCGCGAGAGGCTTGGCCATGACGCACAAACGAGCAGGTTGAGACTCTGTTCCCGACGGACGCCCCGGGGCCTCAGGTCTTGAACTTCGGGTCGAGCCAGTCCCTGAGGCTGTCGCCCAGCAGGTTGAAGGCGAACACCGCCAGCGAGATGGCCACGCCCGGAAAGATCACCATCCAGGGCGCCTCGCGGTAGAAATCGGACGCGTTGCCGGCCAGCATCAGACCCCAGGCGGGCTTCGGCTCGGATACGCCAAGGCCGAGAAACGACAGCGACGCCTCGAGAAGGATCGCCTGGGCAATGAAGGCGGTCAGCATGATCAGGTAGGGTGCGACGACATTCGGGCACATGTGCCGGAAGATGATGCGGCGGTGGCTGTAGCCGGCAGCGCGTGCCGCATCGATGTATGGCATTTCCCGGATCGACAGCGCCGCGGCGCGGATCACGCGCGCCACCTTCGGCACGATCGGGATGGCGATCGCGACGATCAGGTTGACGTCGATCCCGGCCAGCAGATTGCGGCCGAGCATGGCGACGACGACGAGGGCCAGGACGATGATCGGGAACGCCAGCAGTATATCGACGAAGCGCTGCACGACCAGGTCGATGCGGCCGCCGAAATAAGCCGAGGCGACACCGATGATCGCGCCGATCGAGCAGCCGAGGAGCGAGGACAGGAAGCCGATCGACAGCGCCGTGCGCGCGCCATAGATGATGCGCGAGAGGATGTCGCGGCCCAACGCGTCCGTGCCGAGCGGGTGCTGTGGCGAGGGCGCCGCGAGCATTGCCTCGAAATCGATCGCCACTGGGTCATAGGGCGCCACCCAGTCGGCGAAAACCGCGGCCAGCGCCATGACGAGGATCACGAAGAAGGCGGCGGTGCCGAGCGGCTGTTCCGCCACGAAGGTCAGCAGCGCGCTGCGCTGGCGAATGGTTGCCGGGGCGGTGGTTGCGACGCTCGCCATGGTGCGCTCCTAGCGGTATCGGATGCGCGGGTCGAGGGCCGCGTAAAGCAGATCGACGACGAGGTTCACGAGCACGAAGATCACGGCGATCAGCATGACGAGGCTCTGGATCAGCATGAAGTCGTTGCGCGACACGGCTTGCACGAAGAGCCGCCCGATGCCGTTCAGATTGAACACCTGCTCGGTCACCACGAGGCCACCGATCAGGAAGGCGAATTCGAGGCCGATCACCGTGATGGCCGGCAGCATGGCGTTGCGCATCGCATGGCGCGAGACGACGAGACGCTCGAACACGCCTTTGGCGCGCGCCGTCCGGATGTAATCCTCCTTCATCACCTCGATGATCGACGAGCGCACCATGCGCGCCACGACGGCGGCATAGCGGTAGCCGACGGCGAGCGCCGGCCAGATAAGTTGTGAGAGATTGGCGAGCGGGTCGACATAGAACGGCGTGTAGGTGAGGGGCGGCAGCCAGTTGAAGGCCCACAGCAGCCCGAGCATGATCAGCATGCCGAGCCAGAAGGAGGGCACGGCAAGGCCCGCGATGGTGACGATGCGCACGACATAGTCGAGCAGCGTGCCGCGGTAGAGTGCCGACAGCGTGCCGAGCGGGATGGCGATGAGCACCGCGATGATCGCCGCCATCACCGCGACCTGGAGGGAGAGCTCGAGTCTGCCTCCAATCTCCTCCGCGACCGGCCGGCCCGTCCACATGGATGTGCCCAGGTCGAGGGTCACCAGACCCTTCATCCAGTCGCCGAACTGCACGACGACCGGCTTGTTCAGGCCGAGCCGCTCACGTTCCTGCTCGATCATCTCGCGGCTGACATTGCCGCCATCGCCGCGCAGCTTGATCTCGACGATGTCGCCCGGGACGACGCGCAGCATGAAGAAGGTGAGCACCGCCACCCCGAGCAGGGTCGGGATCGCCAAAAACAGCCGATGGACGACGTAGCGCAGCATTGAACACCGGCCCGGAGCCGGCCGCGCGGCCGGCTCCGGTCATCACCTTATTGCGCGATCCAGACGTTGACGAGGTCCTGTCCGATATAGTGGCTCGGCGAGTTCGACCAGCCCTTGAGGCGCTTGTCGGAGACGATGATCCGGTTCCACCAGATCAGCGGCACCGTGTAGGACTGCTCGAACAGGTGCCGCTCGAATTCCCGGATCATCTTGGTGCGCTCGCCCTTGCTGGTCGCCCGCTTCTGCTTCTCGTAGAGATCGTCGAGTTTCGCGTCCTTGTACTTGCCGTAATTGAGCGAGCTCTTGTCTTCCGAGATGTAGTTCAGGAGCTGCAGATTGGGCTCGTCCATGAAATCGCAGGCAAAGTTGATGCCGGCTTCATAGTTGCCGCTTTGCAGGCTCGCCTGATAGGGCGCCGTCTCGAGCTGGTTGTGCTCGACCTGCACGCCGATCTGCCGCCACTGGTCGATCACAAACAGGGCGGTGGGCGTGTAGGGCATCGCGACGTTGCGGTTCGTGAGCGCGAATTTCAGGTTCGGCACCCCGGCTTCCTTGAGCAGCGCCTTGGCCCGCTCGCGGGATTGCGCGATATTCTCCGAATAGCCCGGATATTTGGTGAGCTCGTCCTTCTTCGCGGCGAATTCGTAGCCGGGCCGGATGATGCCGCCGACCTCTTTCACGAAGGCGATGCGCTGCAGGTTGCGGGCTCCGCCCCAGCGGTCGATGGCCATCGACAAGGCGCGCCGCACGCGCGCATCGTCGAACGGCTTCTTCGCCGTGTTGAACAGGATGTCGAGCTTGCAGACCCACGGCGATTCCGAGACCTGCACCTTGTCGCCGAGCGCCTGCACGAGACGGTCGCGCTCGGCGGGCGAGAAGCCGCGGAACTCGGCCATGATCTGTCCGCCATTCATGGCGTTGATCATCGGCGCGCCCGAGAGCAGCACGGCGCGGAAGCCGTCGAGGTAAGGCCGGTCTTTCAGGAAGTAGTTGTCGAAACGCTGCCCGACCCAATGCGAGCCCTTGACGTGCTCGACAAAGCGGAATGCACCCGTGCCCAGGATGTTGTTCTTCGGAAAGTTCGCATCCGCCTTGAGCTTGGCAGCCGAGTAGATGCAGTTCCACGGCGAAGCAAAATTTGCCAGCATGGAGGCGTCGGGCTTGGACAGCTTGAACACCACCGTTTGCGCATCGGGCACGTCGACCGAGCTGATGTCCTCGAACGAGCCCTTGCGCAACGAGACGACGCCTTCCGGCGGATTGCGCAGGCGGTCGTAGGTCGCCTTGACGTCGGCCGACGTCATCGCCGTGCCGTCGTGGAACTTGATGTTCGGGCGCAGCTTGAACGTGTACGTGAGCTGGTCCGGAGAGACCTGCCACGAATCGGCGACATCGCCGATGATCTTCGGATAGTTCGGAACGTCGAACTTGAGCAGCGTCGAATAATGCGGCGCCAGCCAGTGGATGGCCGCGAAGCTGGAATTCGCATGGCAGTCGTAGTTCGGCGGCTCGCCGCTGATCGCGAAGTTGAGGCTTCCGCCGCGCTTCGGCGCCTGCGCCTCGGCCGGCGCGGCGAGCAGGCTTAGTGCGGCCGCGACGGCAGCGCCGATTCCGATGGCGTATCTGATGACCATGTCTCGTTCCTCCCTAGAAATTCCTTGGCCCGTATACAGGCCACAAAATGCTTCGGGCGCAACTCCTCCAGTGGCGGGACCTGCGCCTTGCAGGCATCGACGGCAAACGGGCAGCGGGTATGGAACACGCAGCCCTCCGGGGGGCTGAGGGGCGATGGCAGCTCGCCGCGCAGTGCGCGCGGCGCCCGTGCCCGCTCGATCACCGGATCGGGGACCGGGGCGGCATCGAGCAAGGCCCGCGTATAAGGGTGCAGCGGCGCGCCATAAAGGTCCTCGCGCTCGGCGACCTCCATGATCCGCCCGAGATACATCACGACGACGCGGTGTGAAATGTGGCGCACCACGGCCAGGTCGTGGGCGATGAACAGGTAGGTCAGGCCGAGCCGCTCCTGCAGCGCCTCGAGGAGATTGATGATCTGGCCCTGGATCGATACGTCGAGGGCGGACACCGGCTCGTCGCACACGATGAAAGCCGGGTTCATGCCGAGAGCGCGGGCAATGCCGACGCGCTGCCGCTGGCCGCCCGAGAGCTGGTGCGGGTAGCGCTCGGCCATGTAGGGATAAAGCCCGACCTGCTCCAGCAGTTCGGCGACCCTTTGTCTCGCGCGCTTGCGGTCGGCGATGCGATGGACCTGCATGGGCTCGGCAATGATCTGGCCAACCGTCATGCGCGGGTTGAGCGACGAGAAGGGGTCCTGGAAGATCACCTGGATCTGCGGACGCAACGCCTTCATCTCCGCCGCCGAAGCCTTCACGATGTCGCGACCATCGAACAGGATTTGGCCGGCAGTCGATTCTTCGAGCCGCAGGATCAGCCGTCCGACCGTGGTCTTGCCGCACCCGGATTCGCCGACGAGGCCGAGCGTCTGCCCGCGCGGGATGTCGAAGGAGACCTTCTCGGCGGCGCGCACGACCGCCATTCCGCCGGACAGACCGCGGCCGTGCACCTCGAAATGCTTTGTCAGGTCGCGGACCGACAGCAGGGCCGCCTCGCTGCGGGTCTCGCACGGCGTCGGCACCGCCGCCAGGACCTTCTGTCTTTCTTTGGCGATCACCGGCAGTTCCTGCGCGCGGTGGCAGGCGGAGCGATGCTCCGGCGCGTCGGTCGCGAGCAGCGGCGGGTCGATGTCGCAGATTGCGATGCGATAAGGGCAGCGCGGCGCGAAGCGGCACGTCTTCGGCGGGTCGAGCAGGTTCGGCGGCAGGCCTTCGATCGTCTCGAGCTTCTGATCCCGCGCGCGGTCAAGCCGCGGCACCGAACGTAACAGTCCGAGCGTGTACGGATGCCGCGGCGCACCGAAGATCTGCTCAGCCGTCCCCTCCTCGACGATGCGCGCGGCGTACATGACGTTCACGCGGTCGGCATAGCGCGCCACGATGCCCAGGTTATGGGTGATCACGAGCAGCGCGATGTTAAGCCGGCGCGACAGATCCTTCATCAGCTCGAGGATCTGCGCCTGGATGGTGACGTCGAGTGCCGTCGTCGGCTCGTCGGCGATGATCAGCTTTGGATTGCAGGCGAGCCCGATGGCGATCATGACGCGCTGACGCATGCCGCCGGAGAACTGATGCGGATATTGATCGAGGCGGCGCTCGCCGTCGGTAATCCCGACGAGCCGCAGGAGCTCGACGGCCCGCGCACGCGCCTCGGCGTCGTTCATCCCGAGGTGGATCTGCAACGGCTCCATGAGCTGCGCCCCGATGCTGAGCACCGGATTGAGCGAGGTCATCGGCTCCTGGAAGATCATCGAGATGGCGCGCCCGCGGATGGCGCGCATCTCGTGCTCTGGCAACTGCAGGAGATCGCGACCCTCGAACAGGATGCGGCCCCGCACAACCCGCCCCGCCGGTTTGGCCAGGAGGCGCATGACGCTGAGGGCCGAAACCGACTTGCCGCAACCCGACTCCCCGACCAGGGCGACGATCTCTCCGGGCCGGATCGTGTAGCTGACACCCTCGACGGCTCGCACCGTGCCGCGCGAGGTCTCGAAATGGACGTGCAGATCCTCGACCTGCAACAGGCCGGGGCCGGTCGCGAACGGGGCAGCAGCCGGATCGTCGGGGGCGGCCGCTACGGCAATCGGGCACATGAAATTTTCAGGTCGACGCTAGGGGCTTGATCGTGCCGAATCCCCTCCCGGGCCCCGGCTGCGGAGCGCCCATCCTGCCGGCAAACCGGCTCGGTTATCAACCCCGGCCCGGCCGGAGGGCGCTGCGGCGGGTTACCCTATCGCAGGGTCCTGCTTGAGGCGGGCGCGATCTTGTGCATCTTTTCCAAGATCGCCACTTGGTGCTCGACGCGCTGACGCGGCCTGGCCGGCGCCGTCGCGCCGACGAGACGGGATTCGATGCCGACAGCTTCATTCTTCAACGACCTGATGCACACGCTTGGCGACCGCAGCCGCGCCCTGCTCGGGCTTTCGCGCGAAGCGATTGCGCACGGCGACCTCGTGGCGCTGGGCGAGTTGCTGCTGTCGCGGCGCGGCGAGGCCTCGGGCGTCGCCTTGGCCCGGACCCTGCTCGACACCTATGCGACGGCGCCGCTGGCCTCACGCCTGTCATTCCTGACTGCGCTCGCCGACCGCTTCGGTCCCGACCACGCGAAGCTCGACAAGGCGCTGGAGGCCTACCACCGCGATCCCGGCGCTGCCACCGTAAGCGCCCTGCACACCGCCGCTGAAGCGCGGCGTCAGGAGCTCATTCGCCGCCTCAACCTGGCGCCGGGCGGCACGGTCGCTCTGGTGCGCATGCGGGAGGAACTGCTCACGCACCTTCCCGCCCGTCCGGACCTGAAGGCCGTAGACGCCGATTTCGTGCATCTGTTCTCGTCGTGGTTCAACCGCGGCTTCCTCGTGCTGCGTCCGATCGACTGGACGACGCCTGCCAACATCCTCGAAAAGATCATTCGCTACGAGGCAGTGCATGCGATCAACGACTGGGACGATCTGCGCAACCGGCTGCAGCCACCCGACCGGCGCTGCTTCGCGTTCTTCCATCCGCAGCTGGCGGACGAGCCGCTGATCTTCGTCGAGGTGGCGCTGACCGGTGACACCCCCGGCTCGATCGCGCCGCTGCTCAATGCCAATCGCACGCCGATCCGTGCCGCGGACGCG
This sequence comes from Beijerinckiaceae bacterium, assembly GCA_036556825.1. GTDB lineage: Bacteria > Pseudomonadota > Alphaproteobacteria > Rhizobiales > Beijerinckiaceae > JAJKJG01. Next base: position 12,395 of record DATBIR010000103.1, on the reverse strand, counting down.
AGCACCGCCGTTTTCTACTCGATCTCGAACACACAGAAGGGCCTGGGCGGCGTATCCTTCGGCAATTTTTTGATCAAGCAGGTGGTAGACGACCTCAAGCGCGAATTGCCGAACCTGAAGACCTTCGTCACCCTGTCCCCCGTGCCCGACTTTGCCGCCTGGTTGGCGCGCGAGCGCCAGGCCAGGGCCTCGCCCGTCCTCACCGAGGACGGCCGCCAAGACTTACGCCTGCTCGACCACCCGGGCTGGCATGCCGATCCCGCCAAGGCCGAGACGGTACGAAAGGCGCTGCTGCCGGCGGCCGCCTATTACTTCCTTAAGGCCAAGACCTCGAAAGGGCGGCCGGTCGATCCCGTCGCGCGATTCCACCTTGGCAACGGCGCGCGCCTGGAACGGCTCAACTTTCTCGGCGACGCATCGTCGAAGGGGCTGCAACAAGCGCATGGACTCATGGTCAACTACTGCTATGACTTCGAGGACATCGAGAAGAACCACGAACTGTTCGCCGAAAAGGGCGAGGTCGTCGCCTCCTCGTCCGTCCGCAAGATGCTGCGCGCGCATCTTCCGTCCCCTGACCTAGCACCAGCAAAATGACCGGCAATCTTTTTCACTCCATCGAGAACGCGATCACCGAGCCCGCCAAGACGGCGATCGAGACGCCCCAGGGCGAGCGCTACAGCTACGCCGATCTCGTGGCGCTGACGGGCCGCCTCGCCAACGCCCTCGTGGCGCATGGCGTCAAGCCGGGCGACCGCGTCGCGGTGCAGGTCGAGAAATCGGTGGCCGCGCTTGCGCTCTATCTCGCCTGCGCGCGCGCCGGGGCGGTCTATCTGCCGTTGAACACGGCCTATACGCTGGCCGAGCTCGAATATTTCGTGGGCGACGCCGAGCCGACGCTGGTGGTGTGCGATCCGAAGCAGCGCGACGGGGTCGTCCGGATTGCGGCCGGCTTCCATGCCCGCGTCGAGACGCTCGACGGCAACGGCCGCGGCCCCCTGATGGATTTCGCCGCGTCGCAGCCGGACACGTTTGCGACGGTCAAGCGTGCACCGGACGATATCGCCGCAATTCTTTACACGTCGGGCACGACCGGGCGCTCCAAGGGGGCGATGATCACGCACGACAACCTCGCCTCGAATGCGCTGACGCTGAAGGACTACTGGCGCTTCAGCAAGGACGACGTGCTGCTGCACGCCTTGCCGATCTTCCACGTGCACGGACTGTTCGTCGCCAGCAACGTGGCGCTCGTTTCCGGCGCCACCATGATCTTCCTGCCGAAGTTCGACCCCAACGAAATCATGCGCTTCATGCCGCGCGCCACCGCGCTGATGGGCGTGCCAACCTTCTATGTACGCCTGCTGCAGCATCCGGAACTCGACCGCCAGACGACCAGCCACATGCGCCTGTTCGTGTCCGGCTCGGCGCCGCTTCTCGCCGAGACGCATCGCGAATGGAAGGCACGCACCGGTCACGACATCCTCGAGCGCTACGGCATGACCGAAACCGGCATGAACACCTCGAATCCGTACGATGGCGACCGCGTGCCCGGCGCCGTCGGCTACCCGCTTCCCGGCGTCACCATGCGCGTGACCAATCCGGAGACCGGCGAGTTGCTGCCCACGGACGAGATCGGCATGCTCGAGGTGAAGGGCCCGAACGTCTTCAAGGGCTATTGGCGCATGCCGGATAAGACCGAGGCCGAGTTCCGCAAGGACGGCTTCTTCATCACAGGCGATCTGGGCAAGATCGACGAGCGTGGCTACGTGCATATTGTCGGCCGCGGCAAGGACCTGATCATCACCGGCGGCTACAACGTCTATCCCAAGGAGATCGAGAGCGAGATCGACGCCATCCCCGGCGTCGTCGAGAGCGCCGTGATCGGCGTTCAGCATCCCGATTTCGGCGAGGGCGTCACGGCCGTTGTCGTGCCCGAGAAGGATGCGAGGCTCGACGAGCAGCAGGTCGTCGCCGCGATCGAGGGCCGGCTCGCCAAGTTCAAGCTGCCGAAACGGGTGATCTTCGTCGACGACCTGCCGCGCAACACCATGGGCAAGGTGCAGAAGAACGTGCTGCGCGACACCTATGCCCAGCTGTACGCCGGCAAGACGCGCGCGAGCGCGTGATCCCCACCTCCCCCCGGGGAGAGGTTTCCTACTCGGCCGTCCAGCCGCCGTCGACGAGGAGCGCCGAGCCGGTCATCAGGGCGGAGGCGTCGGAGGCGAGAAAGACGAGCGCGCCCATCAGGTCCTCGACGGTGCCGAGGCGGCCGAGCTTGATCTTGGACAGGACGCGATCCTTGAAGGCGGGGTCGGCCAGGAACGGGCGCGTCATCGGCGTCTCGATGAAGGTCGGGCAGATCGTGTTGACGCGAATGCGGTGCTCGGCGAGCTCGACGGCCATCGCCTTGGTGAGGCCCTCGATCGCCCATTTCGAGGTGCAGTAGACGCTGCGCCCGGCCGCGCCGACATGTCCCATCTGCGACGACATGTTGATGATCGAGCCGGGCCTTTGCGCGGCGACAAGGCGGCGCGCCACGGCCTGCGCGGCGAAGAACGCGGCCCGCACGTTGAGGCCCATGATCGTGTCGAAGTTCTCGACGCTCACCTCGATGAATGGCTGCGGCCGGTTCATGCCGGCATTATTGAAGAAGACGTCATAGGGCGCGGCGCGCTGCACCGCCTGCTCGAACGCATCGAGCTCCGTCACGTCTCCATGCAATGCGTCGGCCGAGCCGCCGCCGGCGCGAATCTGTTCGGCGGCGCCTTCGATCTCGCCACGCGAGCGCGCCATCAAGGTGACGTGCGCGCCGGCCTGCGCGAAGGCCGATGCCGCGGCAAGCCCGATGCCGCGCCCTGCCCCGGTCACGAGGGCGCGCTTGCCGTCGAGGCTGAAGGAGGGCAACGTCGGCAGGCTCACGAGCGCGCTCACTCGGCCGCCGTCGCATACGGGATGTTGCGCCCGCCGTAGCGGCGCACGCGGATATTGGCCTGCTCGGCGTGGCCGGCGAAGCCTTCCAGCATGCACAGGCGCGAGCAGTATTCGCCGATGCGCGCGGACGCCTCGTCGGTGAGGATCTTCTGATACGTGACCGTCTTGAGGAACTTTCCGACCCAGAGGCCGCCCGTGTAGCGCGCCGACGTCTTGGTCGGCAGCGTGTGATTGGTGCCGATCACCTTGTCGCCGTAGCTGACGTTGGTCCGTGGCCCGAGAAACAGCGCGCCGTAATTGCTCATGTGCTCGAGGAAGTAATCCGGGTCGCGCGTCATCACCTGCACGTGCTCCGAGGCGATGCGGTCGGCCTCCCGCACCATCTCCTCCTCGGAGTCGCATACGATGACCGCGCCGTAATCCTGCCAGGCCTTGCGCGCGATCTCGGCGGTCGGGAGCATGCCGAGCAGCCGCTCCACCTCGCTCATGGTGTCGCGCGCGAGCTTTTCCGAATTGGTGAGCAGGATCGCCGGCGAATTGGGCCCGTGCTCGGCCTGGCCGAGCAGGTCGGTCGCGCAGAGCTCGCCGTCGACCGTCTCGTCGGCGATGACCAGCGTCTCCGTCGGGCCGGCGAACAGGTCGATGCCGACGCGGCCGTAGAGCTGGCGCTTGGCTTCTGCGACATAGGCGTTGCCGGGCCCGACCAGCATGTCGACGGGGGCAATCGACTGGGTGCCGAGCGCCATGGCCCCGACCGCCTGGATGCCGCCGAGGCAATAGATCACGTCGGCGCCGGCAAGATGCTGGGCCGCGACGATGGCCGGCGCAGGCTTGCCCTGATACGGCGGCGCGCAGGTGATGATGCGCTCGACGCCGGCAACCTTCGCAGTGATCACCGACATGTGCGCCGACGCGAGCAGCGGGTATTTGCCGCCCGGCACATAGCAGCCGACGGAGTTGACCGGGATGTTCTTATGGCCGAGCACGACGCCCGGCAGGGTTTCGACCTCGATATCCTGGAGAGCGGCGCGCTGGTGTCCGGCGAAGTTCCGCACCTGCTCCTGCGCGAATTTGATGTCGCTGATGGCGCGGTTCGAGAGCTGCCCCATGCAGTCCCTGATCTCCGCGTCGGTCAGGCGGTAGTCGGCGCGGTCCCAGCGATCGAACTTGACCGACAGTTCGCGCACCGCGGCATCGCCGCGCGCGGCGATGTCGGCCAGAACGCCTTCGACGGTGGCGCGGATTCGCGCATCCTCTTCCGCGATGGCGTCGGCGTCGCGTCCCCGTTTGAGCCAGCGCGCCATATTCTCCTCCCCCGGACTTTTAACGCGAAGTCTGGAGCGGGACCGGTTCAGATTGAATCGATCCCGCTCCGATTTTCCTGATCCGCACGATCCCGGATCAAGTCCGGGACAAGCCTTGCCCGGCGAAGTGGGGTCCACTTCGCCGGATCATGCGCTAAAGCCGCGTCGCCATGAGCGAGCGCAAGGCCCGCAGATCTTTGACGAACTGGCGAATGCCTTCGGCGAGCTTCTCGGTCGCCATGGCATCTTCGTTGAGCTGGAACCGGAACGTTTTCTCGTCGAGGGCAAGGCGCGCCGGCGCATCCGCGGTCGCGGCCGGGTCGAGTCGGCGCGGCAACGGCGCCTGCGCGGCGCCGAGCTCGTCGAGAAGCGCCGGCGAGATCGTCAGCCGGTCGCAGCCCGCCAGCGCTTCGATCTCGCCGGCGTTGCGGAAGGAGGCGCCCATCACGACCGTCTTGACACCGTGCTTCTTGTAATAGGCGTAGATGCGGCGCACCGACTGGACGCCGGGATCGGCGTCTGGTGTGTACGGGCCTCCACCGGCCTTCACGTGCCAGTCGAGGATGCGCCCGACGAACGGCGAGATCAGGTAGACGCCGGCATCGGCGCAGGCCGCCGCCTGTACCAGCGAGAACAACAGGGTCAGGTTGCAGTCGATGCCTTCACGCTGCAGGACCTCGGCGGCGCGGATGCCCTCCCAGGTCGAGGCGACCTTGATCAGGATGCGGTCCCGCGGCACGCCGCGATCCTCGTAATCCGCGATGATGGCGCGGGCGCGGGCGATGCTGCCCTCGGTGTCGAACGACAGATCGGCATCGACCTCGGTCGAGACCCGGCCGGGCACGATCTTCGACAGCTCGGTGCCGAAGGAGACCGCCAGCCGGTCGCAGACGGCGGCGACGACCGCCTCGCGCGCTCCGGCCTGCCGACGCCCCCACGCCAGGGCTTCATCGACGAGCCCCGCATAGGCGGGCGTCTCGGCAGCCTTGAGCAGCAGGGTCGGGTTGGTCGTGCAGTCCTGCGGCCTGAGCCGCCGCACCGCCTCGATGTCCCCGGTATCGGCCACGACCACGGTCATCGACCGCAATTGATCGAGCTTGGAGGCCTGGGCCGCGACCGCCTCCTTGCTCTTGAGCGCCACGTTCATCCGCATCCACTTTGCTGGGATCTGTCAGGCATTCAGGTAGCGGCAATCCCCTTCCCGGTGCAAGCTTGAGCGCACAGGACCGCCCGCAAAGCACGGGGAAGACTCATGGCCGTCACGCTTGAAGGGCTGGAAGACGGGGTCGCGCTGCTGCGCATCGACCGCCCCGAGGCCCGCAACGCCTTGAACGAGGCGGTGCGCGCGGACCTGGCGCGACATTTTGGCGACCTCGCCAGGGGCGACGAGGTCCGCTGCGTCATCATCACCGGGGCCCCGACGGTGTTCGCGGCCGGCGCCGACCTCAAGGCTATGCATGAGATGGGCGCCGCCGAGATGATCCTGCGCGGCCCTCATCTGACCTGGGCGCCCGTCAAGGATTTCCCGAAACCCCTGATCGCCGCCGTCAACGGCTGGGCGCTCGGCGGCGGGTGCGAGCTCGCCATGCACGCGGACCTGATCATTGCTGGCGAGAGCGCCAGCTTCGGGCAGCCGGAGATCAAGGTCGGAATCATCCCGGGCGCCGGCGGCACGCAGCGTCTCGTGCGTGCCGTGGGCAAGTTCAAGGCCATGAAGATGCTCCTGACCGGCGAGCCGGTCAGCGCGCGGGAGGCCGAGGCGATGGGCCTTGTCACCGAGGTCGTGCCGGATGCGATGGTTCTGGACCGGGCGATCGCGCTCGCCAGAACGATCGCCGCCCTGCCGCCGATCGCCGCGCGCAAGATCAAGGAGCTCGTGGCGCAGGGCGCCGACCTGCCGCTCGAGGCCGGCCTGGCGCTGGAGCGCCAGGCCTTTCAGCTGATGTTCGACACGCAGGACCAGAAGGAGGGGATGGCCGCCTTCCTGGAAAAACGATCCCCGCATTTTCGTGGCTGCTGACGCAACGGCTCGATCCCGCTCGCAGGGAGAGCAGATCATGCCGCCACGTGTCGCGCTTGACCTTCATCGCCGCGTATGCTGCCCACTCACTCGCTTGCGAGCAGCCGCCGAGAGGCAGACGCATGGATTTTCGTCGTTACATCGTTGAGCTTCCGCTGATCGCCATCCTGCGCGGCGTCGCGCCGGAGAACGCGGTCGAGATTGGCCGCGCGCTCGCGGACGCGGGCTTTCGCGTGATCGAGGTGCCGCTCAACTCGCCGCAGCCTTTCGCCAGCATCGAGCACTTGGCAAAGGCCCTGCCCGAGTGCCTTGTCGGCGCCGGCACTGTCCTCGATCCGGCCGACGTCGATCGTGTGTCGGTCGCCGGCGGCCGCCTGATCGTCATGCCGCACTCCGACCGCGAGGTGATCGAACGGGCGCGTCAGCTCGGTCTTGCCTGCACGCCGGGCGTGGCGACGCCGACGGAAGCCTTTGCCGCGCTCAAGGCCGGGGCCGACGCCCTGAAGCTCTTTCCGGCCGAGGCGTTGGGCCCACCCGTCGTAAAGGCCTGGCGAGCCGTCTTTCCGCCCGACGCCCTGTTGTTCCCGGTGGGCGGGATCAAGCCCGACAACATGAAGGCGTTCGTCGATGCCGGCGCCAACGGCTTCGGCCTCGGCTCCGCCCTGTTCACGCCGGGCCTGTCGGCGGCCGAGGTTGCCGCCAATGCCTCCCGCTTCGCCCAGGCATGGCGGACGATCGCCGGTCCCCCCGCATAGCGCACGGGTGCCGCAGGCGATTTTATCCTGGTGACCCAAGCCATTTGAATTGCGCGCGAGGACGATGCATGCTCGCGCCACCAAAGGCGAAAAGACGAACAAGGTGGAGGAAACCGATGACGGCGATATCGAAAACGCTTGTCGCGGCGGTTGCCGCGTTCGGGCTCGGCGGTCCTGCAAGCGCCGAGACCATCCGGCTGATGACCGGCCCGCAAGGGGGCGTGTGGGTTCCGCTTGGCGGCCAGCTCAAGGACATGTGGGAGAAGGCCATTCCCGGCCTCAGCGTCACGTCGATGCCGGGCGCCGGCATCGCCAATGTGCGCGGCATCGAGGAAGGCAAGACCGAGGTCGGCTTCGGCAACTCGATCTCGACCGTGGACGCGCTCACTGGCGCCGCCCCGTTCAATAAGCCGCACAAGAACGTGTGCAACGTGGCGACGCTCTATCCGCAGTATTTCCAGGTCGTCGTCCCCGCCGATTCCGGGATCAACTCGATCAAGGACCTTAAAGGCAAGTCGATCACGACCCAGCCGCGCGGCAACACGGGCGAGTTGATCACCCAGCATATCCTCAAGGCGCATGGGCTCAGCTACGCCGACGTCAAGGTCAGCTTCGTGTCCTACAACGACTCCGTTGAGCAGATGAAGGACGGTCATGCCCAGGCCTTCACGCTCGGCACCACCATTCCGTCCGGCGCCGTGATGGACGCGGCCGCGGGCCGCGATGTCAAGCTGCTCGATCTTTCCGACAGCCTCGACGCGATGCGGAAGCTCAATCCGGGCTACACCTTGGTCAAGGTCCCGGCAGGCACGTATCCGAAGCAGGGCAAGGACGTGCAGGTGATCGGCTATGCGACGCATATCGTCGCCGCCTGCTCGCTTCCGGCCGACAAGGTCTACACGATGACCAAGACCATGGCCCAGAACGTCGCCTCGATGGCGGCCACCAACAAGGCGATGGACAAGCTGACGCCGAAGGACATGGCCGAGGACATCGGCGTGCCGTTCCATCCGGGCGCCGCCCGTTTCTACAAGGAAGCGGCGGGCATCGACGTCAAGACGATGTAGTCACGTCAGGGGCGGTCGCGGGCCGCCCCTTCCTTGTTGCGCGCGGCGCGCCGCGCCATACCTCCGAGCCGGAACCATGACGCCCGATCTGAGCCACGCTCGCGTCGCAAGCCTTGCGGCGAGCACGATCGCTGTGGGCATGGCCCTCTATCACATATGGGTCATCCTGACCGGAGCACCCGAGGCGATCATCTTCCGCGGCACGCATCTCCTGTTCGCGATGGTGCTGACATTCCTTCTCATCCGCCGCACCAGCGCCGCCTCCGGGCGGGCGCCCTCGCTTTCCGACTACGCGCTCGTGGCGCTCGCCGCGGCACCCATCCTCTATCTGTTCTGGAATTACGACTACGTCGTCAACCGCATCTATTACATCGACGACCTGACCTGGCCGGACATGATCCTCGGCGTGGTGCTGATCGTGATGGTGCTGGAAGGCACACGCCGGCTGATCGGCTGGGCCCTGCCTATCACCGCGCTGGTTTTCCTCGCCTATGGGCTTCTCGGCGCGCAGGTCGAGCCGATGCGCCTCCTCGACCAGCTGTTCATGACCACGGAAGGCATCTTTGGAGCGCCGCTTGGCGTATCGGCTGCCTACGTCATGATCTTCGTGCTGTTCGGCAGCTTCATGGAGCGCACCGGCACCGGCCAGCTGTTCATGGATTTCGCCTTGAGCCTGACCGGCCACACGGCCGGCGGGCCGGGCAAGGTATCGGTCGTGAGTTCGAGCCTGTTCGGCACGATCTCGGGCAGCGCCGTTGCCAACGTGATGGTCGACGGCCCGATCTCGATCCCCTTGATGAAGCGCACCGGCTTCAAGCCGCATTTCGCGGCCGGCGTCGAGGCCGTGGCGTCCACAGGCGGGCAGATCATGCCGCCGATCATGGGCGCGGCCGCCTTCGTGATGGCCGAGTTCCTCGCCGTGTCATATGCGCAGGTCACGGTCTGGGCGGCGATTCCTGCCATTCTCTATTACGTCGCCTGTTTCGGCGCCGTGCATTTCGAGGCCAAGCGCCGCGGCATCGTCGGCGTTCCGCGCAAGGACCTGCCGCGCCTCGGCACGACCCTGCGCGAGCGTGGCCACCTATTCGCTCCGATCCTGATCATCCTGACCGTAATGTATTCAGGCTACAGCGCGCCGCTGGCGGCGCTCGCGGGCACGCTCGCGTGTTTCCCGGTGGCGTTCTTGCGGCGCTCGACACGCGCCAATGTCACCCTGCGCAACATCGTCGAGGCGATGATCGACGGTGCCAGGAACACGCTGGCAGTGGCGCTCGCCTGTGCCTGCGCCGGAATCGTGATCGGCGTCGTCGCGCTGACGGGCGCCGGCATCGTCTTCACGCAAGCCGTGATCGGCGTCGCCCAGAACAGCCTGCTGCTCGCCTTGGTGCTGACCATGGTGGCCGGGATCGTGCTCGGCATGGGCATGCCGACCACGCCGGCTTACATCGTCATGACCGCGCTCCTCATTCCTGCCCTCATCAAGCTCGGCGTGGCGGTTCCGGCGGCGCACATGTTCGCGTTCTATTTCGCCATTCTGTCGGCGATCACGCCGCCGGTGGCGCTCGCGGTCTACGCGGCGGCGGGGCTAGCCAAGTCGGATCTGTGGGCGACCGGCTGGGCGGCCGTGAAGATCGGGGCTGCCGGTTTCATCGTTCCGTATATGTTTGTTTACGAGCCCGCGCTCCTCATGATCGGCGATTGGGGCACGATCATTTGGCGGTTCCTCGCGTCGTGCATCGGGATCACGCTGCTCGCGGCCGGCCTGCACGGCTATTTTCTGCGCGCCGCAACTCTTTGGGAACGGACCATCCTGATCGCGGCGGCTTTTTGCCTGGTCAAGCCGGACTGGATCACGGACCTCATCGGTGCAGCGCTGGTGTTGGTGGTCACCGCCGTCCAGTTCCCGACCCGCGACCGCCGGGCCGTCGCGCCGGTGATCGCTCCGCCTTGAGCGCATAATCCGCGACGTGAGCGCCGCTTGGCCGGAAAATCATGCGGCTCGAGAAATGAGCTCAAGGAATGACAGAGCGGGATCGCTTCGATCTTAGGCGACGCCGCTCGAGCACGCGGCGGTGCCTCCCGAGGCCCGTCCACGCCGTCCCGCCGCCGTGACTTTCAATCCTGCCCCACCCGCCGCGCTGGCGCGAGGGCATCGAGGGGATGGAAGGGCGCGCGCGAGGCGTTGCGGTCGGCGCTGCTGCAATGGATGCAGATGGACCGGAACATATATTCCCGCTGCCGCAGGCGGCGGTCGAGCTTCTCCTCCTCGGTCTCCTCCTCGATGCCGGACGGGCGCACGTTCAACGTGAGGGGCCTCGAGCCGTCCTGGGCCGACGCCGTCGGCACCGCGAGAAGCGTGTTGCCGAGCGCTACCGCAACCAGCGCGCGGCACCACCGGGCATCGACGACAAGACGGAGCATGAGTGTACGGTCCGGATGGGTCGGGTCGGGTCGCGCGGGGGCACGCGAATCAGACGACCTTATAGCGTTTCCAAATCGTGAACGGTGCGCCGCGACGCCGCGCGCCGTGTGCGCCAGCGCACACGCAAGCCCGCCTTTGCCGCTCATAACTTGCTCGTCAAGGCAGCGGTTACCGCCTGCCGGTCAGCGGCGCGTGGAGACGAATGGAGGGCAAGCAATGCGCATCCCGGACAACCTTCTTCCCATCTACCGGCTTTCCATTGTCCTCGGCGGGGCGATGCTGTTTGCCGGCTCGCTCGCCTTCTGGACCAATATGATTCACTAGGCGGATGGCGCACTCGGCCGATGATCGGACCACCCTCCCATCCCTGCCTTCAAGTGGGCAAGCAGAGGCGTCTCCGGCTCATTGGCCGCTATCGGAGTAAGCCCAGTGGACGTTCACGAGGACGGGCGAAGCGGATATCATCCGGGCCAGCGCATCTGCAATGGAACCGCGATCTTGGGACAAGCCCCGCCGCCCGACAAGCGGGCCATACTCGGCAACCATGAATTCTTTCGCGGCCTGCCGTCGCCAATCGTCCAACGCCTCGCGTCGCATGCGCGGCAGTCGCATTGCGCGGGCGGCCGACGCATCTTCTCGAAGGGCGACGAGGGTCATGGCCTGTTGGCCGTCCTCTCCGGCGTCGTGAAGATCAGCGTGCCGTCCGAGGACGGCAAGGAGATCGTTCTCAACCTGATCGGCGCCAACGAGATCTTCGGCGAGATCGCGCTTCTCGACGGCGGCCTGCGCACGGCGGATGCCACGGCCCTCGGCGACTGCGAGCTTCTCGTTCTGGACCGCCGCGACGTGCTGCCGATCCTCATGGAAGAGCCGATCGTTGCACTCAAGCTCCTGGAGGTGGTGAGCAGCCGCCTGCGACGCACGACGCAGCAGGTCGAGGATCTCAGCTTCGGCGAACTGTCGGTGCGTCTGGCCAAGGCTTTGCTGCGGCTGGCCGAGGTGCAGGGCACGATCACTCAGCCACGGCCGCGCGTCACCATCACCCAGAAGGAACTGGGGCACACGATCGGCTTGTCGCGCGAACGGACCAACTGGTACCTGAGGGCGTGGGAGAAGGCTGGCCATCTGACGCTCGAGAAGGGCGGCTGCGTCATCAACGACCGCGAGCTCCTTGCCGAGCTTGCTGAACGGAACGGCGACTGATCAGGCGACCGCGGGCACGCCTTCCTCGCCGAGATCCCAGTAGAGGCCCGCCATCAGGGCCAGCCCTTCGCGAACGATCGACATGGGCAGGTGCTCGTTCGGCGCGTGCTGCGAGCAGGCGGGGTAGGAATGCGGCACCCACACGGTGGGAAGGCCGAGAATCTCGGAGAAGATGTCGTTCGGCAGCGAACCGCCAAGATTGGGCAGGATGGCCGGCTTCTTGCCGGCGGTCGCGGCGAGCGATGCGACGGTCCACGTCACCCAGGGATGGTCCGGATCGAGGCGCGTCGCATGGAAGACCTCGTCGCGCGATTTCGCGATCTGCACCATCGTGAAACCGTGACGGTCGAGATGGCGGCGCAGCGCCGGCAACGCGTTCTCCCAGTCGATGCCCACCACGAAACGCAGCTGGCATCGAGCCCACGCGCGCGGCGGGATGGCGTTGACCGGCGTCTTCGGATTGCCGGCCTCGGACGCCAGGACCGTGAAGGAGCACCAGGCGAACACCTTTTCCGCCGCCGTCAGTCCCGGCTCACCCCACCCGGGATCGATCTCCGGTCCCTCGCCACCGCTGTCGATCTCGCAATCGGCCAGGACCCGCCGGACATTGGCCGGGATCTCTGTCGGCACCCATTCGCGCACGCGGATCTGGCCTGTGGGACCGACAACGCTGGCGATGGCATGTGCCAGCTGGAT
>DATBIR010000102.1:0-35775 GCA_036556825.1 Beijerinckiaceae bacterium | reverse complement strand
GTATTGGTAGAGGTCCTGGCCGTGGTTCGGCCCGCGCGGCGTGTAGATGAAGACCGCCCAGCCGCCGTTCTCGGCGAGGATCGGGCGGATGAAATTCCAGGCGCTCGGGTCGGCGAGCGCGTATTCGGAAAAGACAACGCCCGCCGGCGGCGAGCCGATGAGCGAGTCGTAGTTGTCGGAGCCGACCACCTGCCACGTCGATCCGTTCCTGAAGCGGATCAGCATCTCGTGCTCGCGCGTCGTCGCGCGCAGGGCGCGCGGAAACGCCTCGTCGATGCGCCGTTTGCCGCTATGCGGGTTCACCGCCTCCCAGATCGCTTTTCGCGCCTGCGCCGCCTCGGGCAGCATGTGCCAGTAGGTGGCGGGCCGCTCCTGCGCCTTGACGGCGGCGAGGTGCAGGCAGAACTCGTCCTTGCCGGCGCGGCGATGCCACACGCACACGGCGCGCTTGCCGCCGTTCTCGAAATAGCGCCACACCGGGAGCTGGTAGTCGCGCGGCTTCCAGCGCTCAGCCGGAAGGCGGATCGGAGAAGCGGACAATTTCCACCACCACGTTGCCGTTCTCCGGCTCTGACGTTCCCAACGGAATTGCGCGCGCGAGAAGTGCTGCGAACACGCGCTTTTCGTCCCTGGCGAGCGCGACGAGGTAGCCGAGCAAGCCGTTCTTCCCTTTGCCGTCCTCGCCGACTGCGGTCGCCGCCAGAACGATCGCATCCTTGAGCACGGCCGTGATCCTGTTGGGCACCCCTGGCTTGCGGCCCCGCTTTCCGGCATGCGGTGGCGTGGTGCCCTGGCGCGGGATGATGCTCGTACGCATCTCGGTTAGCCTCTTCTCCGGGTTTGCGAAGCGCGCAGGACGTTCTCAACTGAAAATGCCCTGGGAGCCGCATAGGCGCGCCGCGCCCTCGTCGGTGCAAACGCTTGCTCGGTCGCGCGCGGGTCCGCTCCGGATGAAGCCGCACTCGCCTGCACGAATTCGGAACATGGCATGTGGCGATTCAGTCCTCCTGGTCGCGCGCGAGGAAGCCGATGGCGTCGGGTCCCGTCCAGACCTGGATCGGCCTGCCGTCCTGGTCGAGGATGGGCAGCGTCTGCCACGGCTCGGAAGGCTCGTAGACCGTGAGCTCGGGCACATGGGCAAGATCGCTCGCCGCTTCCACGAAATCGCCGCGCTCGCGCATTGCATGGGTGACGGAGATGGAGCGGTAGCGGCGCATCGCGACACCGGGACGACAAGTGAGGAAGGTCGGCGTGGTCCTCGCTAGAGGACGGTCGAAGGTGATCAGGCTCGCCACCACCGGGGGATCAGGCCGGGCACGCCGAGCAGGTTTGGAGTGGCATCGCTGCTGCGAAGGCGACGTCGCGCCTCGAGCCCTGCGCCGCTCCAAAAGAAAAGCCCGGCAGCCGTTCCGGCTCCGGGCACAATTTGCATCGTCGAATTCAGTAGTGCGCGAAAGCCGCGCGCCGGTCAACGATGATTATGAATTTATCCCCAATCATCGACGCCGGACGAGAGCAGTGGGCCTCCGCAACATGGTTGCGGGCACGATCGGCACCGCCTCCGGTGCTCCAGCAATTTCCCGGCGACCTAGGAAGGGACGCTGTCGTCGGGCGGCAGTTTGGAAGCTGGTTCGTCGAGCCGCTCCGGCAGGCGTGTCCGCCTGACACTGATGTCGCCCGACAGGATCAGGCCCAAAACGGTAAAGCCGCCGACCGCGATCAAGGCGGCGCCGATTGCGACGAGCTTGAATGTCAGGAGACCCTCCGTTCGCATCGCGCTGGCCCCGCTCCGGGCGCAAACGGAACCGGGTCAGCTTGATACGGCCTTTAGCCGGGTGGCCGCCCCGCGATCTGTCTGAAAGCCGACAATCCGACGCAATTGCGCGACGGGATCGGCCGGGATGCCTGCAGGTACGCCTGCACCGGATGGCATGGGCGCAGTAAGGGTACTCTGCCGTGCCGGTTGCCTTGCTGCCCCTTGCCACCAGGCAGCGGCACGGCCGGATGGCGCGCCGGGCGCGCGGGGATTAACCACCGGTCCGGATCGCTGTTTCCTTAACGCGGCCGATGCGCTTCAACATTCGTCACGGCCTCGTGGCGGAGTGGCTACGCGAAGGACTGCATCCCCTTCACCCTGGTTCGATCCCAGGCGAGGCCTCCACGTCGGATGCGCCGCCATGAGCACGCCCGCCGCAATGCCCCACGAAATCTGCAGCAACCGATAGATTTCGACCGCCACATTGTTGCCGGCTATGTCGCACGTGCGACAGACAAGGCGTTTTTTCCTTCTATGACTCGCCACGGCATTCAGCGCCGCAAAGCTCGTCCCGGGCGGATCGAGGGCTGAAGGGCGCCTTCAGCTAGGGGGAGGACGCGGCGATGGTCGCACGCGCCTTCAGGAACAATCGCCTTCTTGCGGCGCTCACGGCAAGCGATCGGGCGCTTCTCGAGCGGCGCCTGCGCGTGATCGAACTGCCGCGCGGCAAGGTCCTGTTCGAGCCGGGCGAGGATGTCGTCGAGACCCATTTTCCGGTCACGCGGGCCATGACCTCGCTCGTCCTGACGATGAAGGACGGCACCGCCGCCGAGGCTGCCACGATCGGCCGCGAGGGAGCCGTCGGCGGAATCGTCAGCGCGGGCCACAAGCCGGCCTTCGCCCGAGCCGTCGTTCAGATTCCAGGCCTCGCCGTGCGCATCGAGACGGCGCGGATTGAGGAGGCTAAGCAATGCTCCCCTGCCCTGCGCGACCTACTCACCCGCTACGCTGACGCGCTGCTCGCGCAGGTCCTGCAATCGGTGGCGTGCAACGCCCTGCATGCGATGGACGAGCGTTTGTGCCGTTGTCTGCTGACCATCCATGATCGGGTCAACGCCGACGAGTTGCCGCTCACCCAGGAGTATCTCGCGGGGATGCTGGGGGTGCATCGTGCGACAGTGGTGCGCGTCGCGCAGCCGCTGCAGAAGGAGGGGCTGATCCGTTTCAGCCGCGGCCGCATCACCATCCTGAACCGGAAGGGGCTGGAGAGGGCGGCCTGTGAATGTCACGCGGCCGTTGCCAGACATTTCGCGCGCGTCCTGCCCGGCTATCACGCACAGAAGGTCAGGTAGGCCATGCCGCGCCGCGACTGCTTCTTCCAGCGCGTCGCCACCGGCAATCGACTCGCGTCCCTGACGAAGAGACACAAGGCACTCAGGCCTGGTGCGAGGCCCGCGTCACGGAGAACCACGTGAAGACCGCATCCGACTACCGCAAGCACGCGCTCGAGTGCCGCACCCTGGCGAAGAAGGTGGACCAGGCCGCGCGCGAGCAGCTTCTGGTAATGGCGGCGACCTGGGACCAGCTCGCGGACCAGCGGGAGAAGGCGTCGCGCGCCGCGTCGACGGGAGCGGCAGAGCTCCCCGACATCAGCGCAGGCCGCCGACGGTCGGATGATCCCACGGCCTAGGGCAAGGCCAGTTCGATGCGGCTGTCGCGGCACGCAGTCGGGCGGACGGTCTTAAACGGGTTTAGCGGCCGGCCTGCGCCCCCCGCGTTAAGCGGGTCACCAAAGCATGCGGATCATGCTACAGCCCACCCCGGAGACCCCAACCAGTCAGGGAACGACCGCGATCAATGACACGACGGGCCGGAAGCGCCGATCTGCCGCTGCATGGGGGCCGCGTGCCGAAATGGCTCGGCGAACGCATGACGCGCCTCGGCGCGGTGATCACCGAGGCCATCGTGCATCACTATGGCCGCGACGAGCTGCTGCGCCGCCTCGCCCATCCCTTCTGGTTCCAGTCGTTCGGATCGGTGATGGGCATGGACTGGCACTCGTCGGGCATCACCACCAGCGTCATCGGCGCGCTCAAGCGCGGGCTGACGCCGTTGTCGGGCGAGCTCGGCATCCATGTCTGCGGCGGACGCGGCAAGCACTCGCGGCAGACGCCGGCCGAGCTCGTCGCCATCGGCGAGCGGGTCGGGTTCGACGGCGCCGCATTGGCCGGGGCCAGCCGCCTGGTCGCCAAGGTCGACAGCGCCGCCGTTCAGGACGGCTTCGACCTCTACCTGCATGGCTTCATCGTCACCGACGACGGCAAATGGGTCGTGGTCCAGCAGGGGATGAACGGCGATCGCCGGCAGGCGCGGCGCTATCACTGGCTGTCGGAGGGGCTGAAAAGCTTCGTCGACGCGCCGCACACGGCCATCGACGGCCCGGCCCAGGGCGAGATCATCAATCTCACGGACCGGCGCGCGGACGCGTCGCGTCGCTCGCAGCTCGATATCCTCGGTTCCGTCGGGCCCGACCGGATCGCCCGGCGGTTCGCGGCCATGACGGCGCCCGAGCACAAGCCTGCGGCATCCGGCCAGCTCCTGCTGCCTCACCTCGTCATGCCCGCTCATCATGAGGTTCGCGCCAGCGACGTGATCGTGCGGCGGCTGCACGCCAATCTCGCGGCGGCGGCCGACCGCGGACCGTCGGATTACGCGGACCTGCTCCTCACGCCCGGCGTCGGGGCGCGGACCGTCGAGGCGCTCGCCCTCGTCGCCGAAGTGGTGCATGGGACGGCATGTCGATTCAGCGACCCGGCCCGGTTCTCCTTCGCCCATGGCGGCAAGGACCGGCATCCGTTTCCGGTACCGCTCCGGGTCTATGACCGGACCATCGCGGTCATGAAATCGGCCGTGCAGAATGCCAGGCTCGGCCGCGACGAGGAGCTCGCCGCCCTCAAGCGGCTCGACGACCAGGCGAGGCTGGCAGAGCGGCACGCCTCCGGTGCGCCTCTCGAGGACCTGTTCGGCGAAGAGCGCCGGAATTCGCACGCCTATGGCGGCCGCAGCATCTTTGGCGACGAGCCGCCTCCCGCCGATGTGACCGGCGACGGCGTCGACGCGAAGGAAGCGACCCCGCGCCGGCAGTGAGACCGTGCGCCGGATCAGTAGCGGGCGTTGATCCACGCCGCCGCGTAGTCGAACAGGTTCTTCACGGTGTTCGCATACTGGCCGGGCGTCTTCTCGCAGCGCGTGCACGGCGTGAACGAATGCGTCGCGCCCTCGACCACGACGAAGTCCTTGTCGGGGCTGACGGCGATGTCGAGGTAACGCTCGCCGTCGCCGACATAGTAGTGGCCGCCCATGGCCATGAACAGCATCGGCACCGAGATCGACTGCAGCGCGCAAACCGTCGAGTTGTTGCTGGAGCACCAGTCGATGCCGTCCTTCGAGTTCGTGGCGCGGATGGCCTGCGCGCTCAGGAATGACCGGATCGTGAAGAACTTCGTGCCGGACCGGAACCTGGTCGACGCTTCGGCGACCCGCGGATTGGCGACCATGACGCTGTTGATGACCTGCTTCTCGACCGTGCCGTCGTTGCGCAGCAGTTTTTGCGGGCGCGCCGTGCTGTTGAAGAAGGCGATGTCGGGCTGCGTCACATAGAGCGAGGATTCCGAGTCGCCGCCGCCGGCGCCGGGGTTGCCGCTGCGCGGAATGACGATGAGGTCGTCGTCCGGATAGGGATAATCGCCTTTCTTCATGCGCGCGAGCTTGCCTTGGGCGATGTCGATCAGGCGATTGACGCGGTCCGCCTGCGCCTTGAAATACTTTTCCTGGAACTCGGCGGAATAGCGCGACGCGCCTTCCGGATTGAATCCGTTCTTCGGGTCGAACATGTCGAGGTCGGCGACCGGCGCGGCGTCGGGCGGATCGCTCTCGTTCGCGACCGCCGGGTTGATGCGGCGCAGCGTGTTGACGGAATTTCCCGGGTTGGGATCGGCGAAGATGATGCCGTCGGCCGGCGGCAGCCCGGCGAGATCGTCGCCGCATTCGCTCAGCTTGTTCGGGCCCCGGCAGTAGGCCGGGCCTCTCTCGGCGACCGCCTGGTAGAGGGACATCAACGGCCCGCCGCCACTGTGGCCGAACAGGATCACCTTGGTGATGCCGGGCTGCTTGCGCAGGTATTCGACGCCGGCCTTCACGTCCAGCGGCAGCTTCTCGTAGTCGACGAAGACCTCATTGTTCTCGAAACGCGTCGTCATGCACAGCATCATGAAGCCGCGCTTCGACAGCTCGGTGCAGGCCGGGTGGCGCAGGTAATTCGAGGTGCGGTGCATGACGACGACGCCGACATGCGGCGCCGGCCCCGTATCGGGCTTGTAGAGGGCCCCTTTGCTGCTGCCCTGGAACGGAATGTAGACCGGATTGCTCTGGGCAAGCGCCGCCGACGGGCCGAGCGCCGACAGGCCGAGAGCGAGCGCAAGCTGTAGGCCGCCGAAGATCCTCATGACGTGATCCCCCATCGCTTCTGCTCCCGCGAAAGGACCACGCCCTGCAAGGCGCGACAAGCCGAACGAGGATCAATGGCTCGTGAGCAAGAGAGCGATGCGGCGAACGAGCGCCGACATGGAACGGGAGCGTCGCTACCTCCGCGCTCGCTCCCGTTGGCAAAGCCGACCCTTGGTCCTCCCACGGTCAGCGCTGTCGAATCACGAAGCTACACCTCTCAGCGGCGCGCGCAAGTCCTTCATCGGCGATCTGCCGTTGCAAGCGCAATCGAGATCGCCATCACCGGCGGCGTAGCGTGGCGACATCGTCCGGCGCAGCGCTGCAGCGCGGCGACAACGTTCGCCAGCAGGGGAAAGCGGGGAAGGCGAGCAAGGCGAGCAACGCGGGCAATGCGGGGACGGCCGGCGCCGCCGCCGGCGCGCCGCGCGAAAGAGTCCGGCATGATCTGCCGCACGCAACAAGCGAAGGAACACGATCATGACGGCAGTTGCAGGACGGCGACGCAAGGGCGGCGTGCGCCGCTATCCCGGCGGGCAGATCAGGCATGGCGAGCGTCGGCCCGAGGAGACGGTCGACGAGATCCAGGCGACGGTGATCGCCTACCGGCTCAAGCTCGGCCTGCCCCCGCAGAGCGACGAGCGCGCCGAAAGCCCGTTCGGACGGCTCGCCTATACGGGCGTGATCTCGCCGCGGCAGTATCGCGCCGGCTGCCGGCTCGCCGCCATCTGGGACGACTACGCCTTCATGCAGGGCTTTCCGCGCCGATGGCCGAAGCCGCTCGACATCGAAGGCGGCAGCCGCGGGCTGCCTTACGACCCGTTCGATCTCGACGGCGCGGCGACGGCGGACGAGCGCAAGGCGCGCCAGGATGCGATCGATCGCATCAAGCGCAGCAACGCCGAGATGGACCGCCTGTTGTCGGATCTCGAGCAGTCGCCGACCTATCGCGGCACGGCGCGCATCCTGCGCGACGTGATCCTCTACCGAAAAGACATCGAGCAGCACGCCGAAGCGATCGGCAACCTGCGTGCCGGCCTCAACGTGGTGGCGCGCTTTCTCGGCATCAGTTGACGGCGTGCGGCGGGGGCCCGATGCGTTGCGCAGTGGCACAAAGCAATTGCGCCGGCGTCAGCCTTTGCGTCCGCGCACGGCCCAGGCGCGCGCCTCGAGGTGGATGCTGCCGTCCGGACGCGTCGGCAGCGACGCCCGCAGACGCTCGCGCAGCGCCGCGCGGGCTTCCGCGCCGAGCGACATGCAGTAGCCGGGCGCCGGCGCCTGGCCGCTGAGAAACGGAGTCCAGAAGTCGTCGAAGTCGCGAAAGACCGTCGGCACGTCGATCGCCCGCGTGTCGATGTCGACGAGCCCGGCGGCGTCGAACAGGGCGTGCAGCGGCCCAGGCCGGCAGACCGGGAAACGGCGGCCTTCATCGAGGTCGCGCGCCCGCGGGTCCAGCGCGACCGCCGCGTCCCAGAAGCGGCGCATCAGTTCCATCCCGCCGGCATAGTCCCAGACGTAAAGCGCCACCTCGCCGTTCGATCGGAGGACCCGGACCATCTCCGCCGTTGCCCGCGGCTGGTCGGGCACGAAGTTGAGCACGAGGCCGGAGACCACCCGGTCGAATTCGCCTGCGGCAAAGGGGAGGCTCTGGGCGTCGCCTTGCCGCAGCTCGACGCCGCCGTTGCGCAGATGCAGACGCGCAAAATCGAGAAAACCCGGCGACGGATCGATCGCGGCGAGCCGCCGGGGCGCGCCGTATTCGGCCACGGCCTGCGTCAGTGCACCAGTGCCGCAACCGACATCGAGCCAGTCGCCGCCGGGCGGCGCGTTCAACCAGAGGAGGAACTCGCGCGCAACCGATCGGCTCCAGCGTCCGACATAGGATTCGTAGAGGTCGCCGCTTGCCCAACGGTCATGCATGGCAGCAGCTCCGGACCGTGCGGTCGCGGGGCATGATACGACGACATGCGCCACGAGGCCAACGGGTTCGCGCGCTCCGGACCTCAGCGAGAGGGAATCACTCGGCGGCGCGCTTGCGCCTGAGCTGCTCGATCGCGGCGATCAGGTTGGACCTGTGGATCTCGCGCAACGCGGTGGCGACGTTGCCGGCCCGCGCCGCGCCGATTTCCCCAGCCAAGACCTCGCGCAAGCGCCGTTCGCGCGTGGTGCACGCGGCCAGCGCCTTGTCGGCGATTTCCGCGGCAGGAATCTTCGTGGTCGTGATCCGCCCTTTGGCGTAGGTCGCCATGCAGCGCTCCCAGGCGTCCCGCGTGGGCTGGGTCTTCCTGGCGATCGCCTTGAGCTCGGCGATCTCGGCAGAGTCCGGCTCGGCCGCCGGCGCGGGGGCGGCCAGGGCCAGGATGGTCAGGAGCGCGAGGACGGGGCGTCTCATGCCTTCGATCCACCCCGGCGCCCGCCTATTGTCAAGCTTGCTCGCTGTCCTGGCGCCTCAATCGTTAGCGAGGGCTCGCGGCCAGCGAGGCGTAGCTCTCCAGGCGCGACTGCATCATGGCGTTGATGCGGGCCCGCACCTGCGCGACGGTGGCAGCCGTCTTCTTCTTCTTCGATCCTTTGGCCGCGAATACGCTGCGATTGGCCTTGGCCGCCTTGGGGAAGGCCGCATGCGCCTTTTGCGACGGGTTCTTCTCGACCAGCTTGAGCATCCGCTCGGCCCCGGCCGCCCCGAGGAAATGCGCGAGGTAGAGATCGCCGTCCTGCACGGAGCCGTTGGTGACCTTGGCCAAACGCTCGGATGCCTCCCGCGCCATCTCGCAGGCCATCAGCGCCGACAGGTAGGGGTCGCGTCGCAGGCTCATGATCCAGCTTCGGGCATCCGCCGCCACGGTCGGACGGCCCCCGACAACCTCGATCGCCGCCGCCACCTCGGCGTAGCCGTGCCGGCCGGCATGCTCGTTCAGGACCTGCAGCCACGTTCCCTCGAGGAACTGGAACAACCCGACGGCCGAGGAGGTCGATGCGCGGATGTCCGGATCAAAGCCGGATTCCTTGTCCGCCAGCGCCATCGCATAGGCAGGATCGATGCCGGTCACCTTGGCGGCGCGGATCACGGTGTCGACCAGCCAGCGCGCCACCTTGCGCTCGCCGATCTTGATCAACTCGTTGGGATCGGCCTCGCCGGAATCGGATCGGCCGGCGGTGTCACTGACGTCCTGCGCGGCGACAACCTTGGCAATGTCCTGCGCCAATGCCTTGACGATGTCCGGCGTCACCGCGGCCTTGGCGATGTGCTGGGCCGCGACCGCCTTGGCAAAGCTGTGAACCGCAACCGCCTTCGCCACGTTCCCCGTGAGGGCCACTTCGGTGACGTTGCGCGCCACAGCCGCCTCGAGGACGTCCTGCGCCGCAGCCTCACCGCACGCAACGCCCGTCATCAGCGCGCCGGCAAGCGCCAGCGCCATCCCACATTGCCGCATTTATATACCCCCACCAATATACTTCGCATTTTGTCAGGCTATTTCCGCTTGACGGCGAAGTTTCAGACTCCCGTTGGCCGGGAGGCGCTGAGTGGTTTCAAGAACCGTGCTACCGCCAACCGCGGTGCACGCATATTCCACTTGCGTCGGAGGATGGCATTAATGAGGCAGGCCGGAAAACTACGCAGCGACGCTGCATGCAGATTCCGGGGATAACTTTCACAATTCGCGAGGAACTTGCGCGTGACTTTTATGCACTACTGAATGAAACACCGCGACGTGACGGATGGCCTGAAAGAACTCGCTCAGGCTGGAGCATGACCCGGCGAAGCGACGGGAAACGAGGTGTGTTCGACCCTCTCGGTCGCTCACGCTACCGCGCAACTCTTAAGTTGATGGGGCTACAAGCGCCAGCTGCCCGCGGCAGCGGCGGTCCCGCCGCACCGGGCGGAACCGGCGCCGAGTCTGCGTGCTGGCGTCGTCGGCGTCATGGTAATCGGCCGACTACAGCACGAGAGAGAGCAGGAACAGCGTCGCGGTGACCGCAGTGCACAGGCCGACCGGAAGGGCTGTCTCCTCGAAAACCTCGCGTTCCATCGCAAACTCCTCCTGGGCAGCCGAAGGTCCGGCCGCAGACCGACGATGGCAGCAATTCTCAGCGATCGGCGGTCTGAACCAACCCATAGAACGCAAAGTCGTTCGGCCTGGCGCATTGTCGCGGCTACGCATCGGCCTGATCGATGCTTCAATCCGCATGACTCGGCTTCGCGCTTGTCCGCCAAATATCCTGAGCCAGCTGCGTCGCGTAACGGACTGCGAAGATCATTGCGGGATCCGTGTGTTCGGCCCGGCCGGCCACATCGTTCAGCATGGCCAGCACGCGGTCGCGTGCGCGAGGCGGAATGGACGCAAGCAGGGCCTCGAGGTCGGGGCGCTCGGCGTGCAAAACGTCGCTGCCATGCGCGATGGTCTCGAGCTTCAAGCAGAGATAGCTGACGCAGCGCTGAAAGTCGGTCGGATCGGGTCGGAAACGCTCTGCCATTACGGTCACCAGTCATCCAAGACTGGGAGCCGGCGGTTGTTCCATCAGCCCCGCTTGCGCAACGCAGCCGCTTGCGACGTGCCGTGAACCATGGCGTGCGGGTTTTCTTCCCAGATGTCCGCTGCCAGCTTAAGCACATATCGTGCCGCAAAGGACATCGTCGGATCTTTGTATTCGGTCTGGATCTGAATGCTGTTGAGCATCATTTCGGTACGCTCACGAACGAGCGGCGGCATCGCCGCGAGCGTGCCCTCCAGATCCGTGCAATCCGCCTCCGATACGCCTGCTCGGGTGGCAACGGATTCGATCTTGAAGCACAGCTGACTGACGCACCGGTTGAATTCGGCGGGATCTGGGCAGAAGATACTCGACATCAACTAACCGCTTTGCTTCGATCCGGGCAATATCCGGAATTTAATCAACGTTCTTCGGCGTGAGCCGTTCCAGTCACCGCGCCGCGCTCGCACCGAGTGAAGCAGAGGTGAATTCGGACGGATCCGAAGGGGCAACGAATGCGGCGGTGGGACGGCGAAAAGGACAGAGGCGTAACGCCATAAGGGTCGGCCCTGACGGACGCATCTGCGTTTGTCGGATGGGGCTCGGTTGGGCAAACGCGGAACGAGCGTTCATCGATCTCCTCGCCGTTCGCGGCTCAGGGCGCTTTTCGTTCGTCAGGCCTCTTCACTTGTGCCCGAAGACGCGCCAATCTGCCCGCTCCAATGTCGGCCGAGTGGTGGCGGTGTCGTCCGAGGACCTGATCGACCGAATCTACGAAGCGGCTGCAGTCCCGTCTCTCTGGACCGGCGTTCTCGATGCGATTGCGAGCATCGCGGGGGCAGAGGGGACCATGCTCTTTGCGGCCGCGCCCGGGCCAGGCCGGTGGATCGCATCCGCCGCCATCACACCCATCGCCGCCTAATTCTTCGCCAGCCGCTGGGCTGGCGACAACGCGCGTGGCGCCCGGCTGGTGCCACGCACCGACCCGGCGTTCCTGACCGATCTCGACGCGTTCACCCGGGAGGAACTCGATCGCGAGCCCTTCTACACCGACTTTCTGCGGCCGAGAGGGTTGGGCTGGTGCGTGGGAACGACGATACGCGCCCCCAGTGGAGATACCCTCGTCTTCAGCGCCGAGCGCCTCGCGGCCGCAGGTCCGGTCGAAGTCGAGGCGGTGGTCCGGCTGAACCGGCTGCGCCCACACCTGGCGCGTGCTGCGCTGCTGTCAGGGCGGCTCGGTCTCGAACGTGCCCGGGCGAGCGTGGATGCGCTGCAGATGCTCGGGCTGCCCGCTGCGGTCTTGACAGGCACGGGCGCTGCCCTGGCAATCAACCCACTGCTCGAGGCGCGGTCCGGGCAGGTGCTTATCGGCGCGGCCAACCAGCTCGGCTTCATAGATTCGACGTCGCAAGCCCTGCTCGCCAATGTCATCGCCCATGGGCCCGCCGGACCGGACGCCTCGCGGTCGCTCCCGGTCGCCGCCGCCGGAGACAATGGCCCTCTGGTCGCGCACGTGGTCCCCTTGCGCGGCGCCGCCCTTGATGTGTTCTCGGGCGCAGCCTGGCTGCTCTTCATGACGCCTTTGGAGCCGAGGGCCGGGCTCGCCCCTGACATCCTCCAGGCCCTTTATGACCTGAGCCCGGCCGAGGCGCGCATCGCGCGCCTTCTCCTCGAGGGCAAGAGCGTCTCCGTGATTGCCACGCAGACAGCGGTGACGGTGAATACTGTCCGCGCGCATCTCAAATCAATTTTCGCCAAGACGGGAGTCAATCGACAGGTTGAGCTCGTGCGCCTGTTATCTTTGCCGAACTACCCGACGAGCGAATGAAGCGGATGAAATTGACGCCACCGCGGACATGATTGAGCTCAGGGGCGGCGGCACGAGCCTGCAAGCGACGCATGTCCCGCGGCGAGAGTGCCGCTGCGGGGTTTTGATCCGTGACGGGCTGCAGCCCTGCGCAGCCCGGGAGCACACGCGCACGAGAGCATCTCGCTCCCGACCGTTCAGGTCCGCTCGCCGCGTCCCTCGCGCACGATGCCCATGAATCTGCGCAGGAACCGCTCCATGACGTCGAGCGCCCGATCGACCTCCTCGTCGGTCGGACCTGACGATCGCCGTTCGGCCGCGGGCGGGGGCGGCGCCGGGATCTGCGCGCGCGGCGCGCCATCCTCCTTCGGGAGAGCGTCCTCTTCCGTCACGGGTTCGCAACGGTAGCCGTCCTGGGCGCGCCTGCACTCGGTGATCGTGCCCATGCGCGGGTCGACCTCGAGGAAGCCGTCCCGGGTCGGATACATGCGCCGGCGCGTGTCGGGCGTCTGGGCCGCGGCCGATGCCGCGCAGGATATGGTGCCGATGACGACTGCGAGACGGGCGAAGCGCATGCCACATCCCATGCCGGCTTTGAGGCGAAAGCTGGACGGAGGACGCTTAACCGGCGGTTGACGCTTTTCCCGCATGATTTCGGCATGGACCACGAGTGGCGTATCCCGCGTTCCGCACAGAGCGACCCCGAGCTGTCGCGCCCCAACATGCCGGAGTATTTTCTGGTCGGATATGCGTGCGCTCCCGAGGCGGACAATGCGGTCGCGCTGACCCTCGGGCTCGTCTCGGAAGGACCTTATCCCGAAGCCCGGCCCGTGCGGGTGCTCGTCTCGCGCAGGACATGTGGCGACCTCGCGCTGGCGCTCGGCCGCCTGGCACTCGCCTTCGCCGCGCGTGAAGGCGCAAGCGCCGAGGCGGCCAGGATGCAACCCGCACCCGAGCTGCCGCGCGCGGATCCCGGTCTTTCCGCAGTCACTTGAACGACGAAGCACCAACGCGAGGGCGACGCCTGGCATAGCTTGTGCCGTGCTGCGGATCGGACAGAAGGGGCTCGACCAACCCGGCGCCCTCGGTCGGCTGGGAGGGGCCTCGCGCAGCAGTTGGTGGCGAAGTCACTGCGACGATGCAATGACACCGATCTCATCTTGGGGCACGGGGTGCAATGAACAACACGCTGTCGGTAACGCCGCGCATTCTCGTCGTGGAAGATGACGACAATCTCCACGCCCTGATCGTCAAGGTCGTGCGGCGGGCAGGATACGACGCCGTGTCCGCTTATTCCGGCGAGGAGGCGCTCGTGATCCTGCGCGATCCCGGCCAGCGGGTGGACTGGCTCCTGACCGACATCCGCCTGGGCGGCGCGGTGGACGGCTGGGTGGTGGGGAGTGAGTTCAGCCTCGCCAATCCCCTTCGACCCATCATCTTCATGTCCGGCGTCGAGGAGGACTCGCAAGCTCGCGCCGCGTCCAACTCGATCTTTCTGCGCAAGCCCGTCGATCCCCACGAACTCGTCAGAACCTTCAAGTCGTTGACCGCCAACAGCCCGGACTGATGGGAGGAACGATTCCCGCACGCTCAGACACCAGCTCTGCAACTCTGCACCGACGCTGCTGCCCTTTATTGTTCCAGCAAATACTCGTGATCATAAAATTTGGTCGAGCGCAAATTTTGGCCATTTAAGAGAACTGAAATATATTGCGTGGCAAGAATTGAGCCGGTCCCGAGCCAAGGCGGCACCCATGCCTTTGAACCGAGTTGCCGAGATCAAGGCCGCCGCAGCCGCCTCGCTTGCGCGCCTCGACATCCTTATCGCGGCGATCGAGCGCTCGCTGGACGTGATCGAAGCCAAGCTCAGAAGCTGCAGCGTCGTGGAAAAAGCTCTAACGCTGCGGGAGCAACACAGACGCACGCTGCAATGACGGGAACGATCAAACCGCGCGCCAGCAAGACCGGTCCCGACAAGCGGCGGGCGCCGAGACAAAGGGTGACCGGCCCCGCGCTGATCCTCGGTCCAAAGCTCGAGGTGAGCTGCATCATCCGCGACTTGTCCGCGACCGGCGCCAGGGTGGAGGTCCCGGCGGTGGTTAAGCTGCCCCCGGCCTTCAATCTGCTGCTGCTGAAAACGAACTCGTCGCGCTACGTCATGCTCAGATGGAGGAAGGGCGACTTCGCCGGCGTGGAGTTCGTCCTGTCGCCTGCAGCCGCCGCGCAGGAGCGGAAGTAACCGAAAGCGACGGCCGCGCCGAGCCGCCGCCCGGTCGACCGCACCACGTCTTGCATCGCTTGGTTGTCGCTTCACCAGCATATGTATGCCCGCGCGGTCGGGGCGGCCGGCCGTGCGCTTGGATTCCCAGCCCTGCATTCGCTTTCATGCGGGTCGAAGCTCTTGCCGGCCCGGCGACCCGCGCAGGCTTCCGAAGCTGGCAAAGCCAAGCTTTGTTTGCTAGCCTGCCCTCGTTTCAGTCCCTGCAGGGTGGCCGTCTCCGCCCATGGGAGCCGCGATGAGGGTGAGGCACGTCAGCAAACGCGGACATCCGATACTGGCGGCGATCGTCGCAATGGCCGGCGGTATTACGGTTGCGGATGGCCCGGTTGCCGCCGAAGCGAAATTGTTCTCCGCGGACGAGCTCTTCACCGGACCTGACAGCATAGAAACCAAGCCGGGTGCAGTAGACCGTTTGAAGGATGTCATCCAGCGCGCCCAGCCGCCGGGATTCGAATGCCCCACCCAGGTCGACGTCACCGTCATGTGGTACCATCCCGACAAGATTTGGGGCGGCACTATAGGGGAGGTGCGCCGAGAAGTGCTCGAAGACGCGCTCCGCGCCCTGAACCTGCCCAACGTCGAATACAGCGTCCGCGCGGAGCCCCGCATCGTCAACGCGGTCAACGTTACGGCCGACACCAGGCCCGACCGCGAACCTCCGAAGCTCGACACCAACTCGGTGCCGCGCAAGGGCACGAAGGTGAAACCGGGCGACGTGATCAGGGTGACGATGGTCGGCCGCGATCAGGCCAACGCCTGGCAGACCGGCATCAAGACGATCCAGCTCGTCGCCGACAGCGAGGGCGGCCGTTTCGTCGCTTCCGAAAACTTCATCGGCGTCCCACGTGCGTGCGCGGGACTGCAGCCCGAGCGGCGCGTGGAGGCGAGCTACACGGTGCCCGACAACCCACCGCCGCTCGTGCGGCTCTCCGCGCTCGCGGAGGACTTCGTTGGCCTGACCGACACGGATGCCGGCGAGTTTCCGACACAAGGCGACTGGGCGGGAAGGCTCGAGTGGAAAGCCGAGCAAGTCAGCGGCGGGGGCAGAGGAGATTTCTGGGGCCACATGGACCTTGTGCTGACCTACGACGGC
Source organism: Beijerinckiaceae bacterium (assembly GCA_036556825.1). Classification (GTDB taxonomy): domain Bacteria; phylum Pseudomonadota; class Alphaproteobacteria; order Rhizobiales; family Beijerinckiaceae; genus JAJKJG01. Next base: position 19,862 of record DATBIR010000102.1, on the reverse strand, counting down.
CAAGGCAATTTGCACGGAACGCTGAGCGGCACGCAAAACCAGTTCATCGGCGCACCCTGCAATTCGTCCACGCTGACGCCGGGAACACTCACCGCGCGGCTGCTTGGGACCTACACGCCGGACGTGAGACTGTCGGTCGAGTTCACCGATGCGCGCTCGACGCCCGCAAAGCCCGGCCCTTGTTCCTACGGGGGTTCTCCGATCTCGGCGGGAAGCATTCATACCTGGGGGCACCTCCGCGACGTCCTCCGCAACCCGACGCGGGCAGCCGACGGAAGCTACCAGTCAGTCCAGCAGCATGCGATTCCGGGCGGACCGGGCACGGTGCAGTATAAACTGACGCTTCGTCCCGTCGGCAACTGACCTGCGCCGCTCCGGCGACGAGCCACGGACATCACGACACCCAGGTCTTCTTGAAGAAGCCCCCTCGGCGAGCGCCGCTCCGGCCGATCATCGGCCCGTCGGGCCGCGTTGACGGATGACAACACCCTCAGCGGCGGCGGCGGAAACGACACGCTAGTGGGCATCGCCGGCCAGGATACCCTGACCGGCGGCGCCAACGCCGATACCTTCCTGTATCGCAACGTAGCCGACAGCGTCGGTGTCGGGCCTGGCCCGGCAGCCTTCGACATCGTCGTCGACTTCACCCAGTCGCAATCGGACCGTGTCGATCTGCGGGCCATCGACGCGATCACCGGCACGCCGGCGAACGACACCTTCACCTTCATCGGGAGCGCCATCTTCGGCAGCGTCGCCGGGCAGTTGCGATTCGAAGCCACTGGTCCTTCCGACACCAAAGTGGAAGCTGACGTCAACGGCGACGGCGTCGCCGACCTTTTCATCAAATTCACCGGCGCGATCACCTTGACGGCGGCCGATTTCGTGCTGTGAGCGATCCGGGCAGGCGAACGTCTGCGCGCCTATCCAATCGAGGCTGCAGCGTGATCCGGCCAGGTGGACGGCCCGTCGCTGGGCAAGGGTTGGACTATATGGGCCTGCGATAGAAAGATTGAGCCGTTGACCGATCGAGGACGCGAGGGGCCGAAAGCGATGTGGGCGCAAGTCGCTCGTCCAGGTTACCTCCCGGAGGGATCGCGAATGATCGGCACCGTCGTGTTACGCGCAAGGTCGCGGTAGGTGCGATCCTTGCGGTCGAAGACCGGCATGGTCTTCACCTCGTCGCCGGTCAAACCAGTGGTCATCAGCCGGTCACCCCGGATCGTCACCCGTGCGAGAGGGATACGCACGTCCCGCTCGCGGATCCCGAGGAACCCGCCCGCGCCTATGACGATATGGAAGTTTCCGTCCGCGCTCTGCAGGACCCGCTCGACGTCGCCGAGCTTGTCGCCCCGATCGTTATAGAGGTTCATCCGTCTCAGGCGCCCAACCGCTATCGTCTGCCTGTCCATCTCGGGTGCGGCCGCGTCGTTGCCGGGCGATGCATTCGGTGCGGCGGCCGGCGAATGTCTGCTCTGGGCGTCCTGCTTGGGCGCGACCTGAGCCTGGCTCGTTGCGACGCGGGAGTCGCCCCGCTCGGGGCGGCCTTGCACTGGGCGTTCGTCGGCTTGCACGGATGTCGGGGGCGATGCTGACGGTGCGGCCGCAGACGGCGCGCGGACCTGCGTCCGGACCGCAGGCAGTTCCGCAACCGGCGGCTCACGCGCGGCCGCTTGCCCGGTCGCCGGCGACGGCACCGTCGTCACCCCCACGCCGGATTCAGCGCGCGGCGGCGCCGCCGAGGGTACGGGCGGCGGGCTCGTCGACGGGGCCCCGGCGCCCGCTGTTGCCTTTGCCGCCGCGGCGTCGCGCTTGCGCTGCGCCTCTTCTTGAGCCTTCGCCGCCCGGTCGCGTTTGCGTTGTTCGGCGTCCTCGCGCTTGCGCCTGGCTTCCTGCTGCTTCTCCTGTTTCTGCCGTTCGATGTCTTCGCGCTTTTGACGCGCGTCCAACGCGGCCATGGCGCGCCTTGTTTGCTCGAGCACCTCGAACGGCCGCGTCATCTCGACCGCGGGCGCAGCAATGCTGCCTGCGACCAGGATGGAGGCGCCCAGAAGCAGCTTCACATGACCCATGCTCGGCTCTCTGATCAGATGGTCGTGATCGTGCGTCGAAACCTACCGGTTGCTGCCGCCCCACATCTTGCGAAATATCAATGTGCCGGCGGACGCGGGCGCCGGTCAGGGCGGCGGGATGATTGCGTCAGTTGCCAGGTCTGCGGTGCCCGTCGACGAGGACAGTCCCCTTGCCGCGGTCATGCACTCGTTCCGAATTCATTTGATGTGATGCGGGACCCTGCGCTTCGGGGAGACCATCAGGACCATCAGCGGCGACGATCTCATGAGGTTTGCTTCGCAGCGATGGCGCTCCTCCGATTGATCGGGTTGTGCAGGCGCACAAATAGGCTGCAAGTCAGAAAAGTTCTGCTAAGAGCCGAGAGAAGCATCCAACCCCGGTCTAACCATGGAAAAGCGTTCCGCTCCACGCGTCTCGACCTTCATGAGAGCACGGGCGATCTGCCGGCCGGACGACTCGCCGGTCGAGTGTCTGATCACCGACATTTCGAAAACCGGGGCTCGGCTCCAGTTCTCCGAGCCCGGAATGGAGACGCTACCTGATCAGTTCGATCTTCTCATGGTGAAAACCGGCGAGCGGCCCATGGTGCGGGTCGCATGGCGAAATACCGACGAGATGGGCGTCGCTTTCGAGACCTCCGTCGAAGACTACGGGACCGACTTGCCCGGCTAGGTGAGATGCCTGCCCACAATGGAGCCGGCGGCGGCAGCGGTCGTCATAGTCGGCGGCGCCCGGCGCGTCGGTCAGTTGGCCCGCAGGCGTCGCGCTCGTTGCCGGTGCCTGCCGCACCGATGGCTTCGGCCCGCCTCTCGGCGCAGAACCGCCGTCGAAGGGGACGGGCGTTCCCTAGCCCATGCCGCCGCGCCGCCAGCTCCAGCTGCCGGGCCCGCTGACATAGTAGAACAGCAAGCCGCCGATGATCGCGACATTCTTGTAGAACGCTTCCTGCCCTCGCGCGGCGCCGGGAAGCGGCCAGGAGAAGCGCTGTGTCGTCCAGGTCGTGAAGGCCATGAAGGCGATCAGCGCGGCGGCCGCCCAACGCGGCCATACGCCGAGCACGAGGGCGACGGCGCCACCGAGTTCGGCGGCGACGGCCGCAAAGGCCCATAATTCCGGATAGGGCAGCCCCTTGCCGACGAGCGACGCGGAAAAGCGGCCGAAATCCATTGCCTTGCCCAGGCCGGACGGCAGGAACAACGAGGCCATCAGCAGCCGGCCGGCGAGAAGCGCCACATCATCTGATCGATTGAACACGATCGTCCACCCTGCGGAATTCGATTCGTTTCCGGTGTACCGCAGGATTTGTTAACGGTCCTCTGCCGTGGTGGGCGCCGGTAGCCGGGCAAACCTGATTTGGCGACCCGCCACCGAGGCGGGCGCATGCGCCGCCTGCCTCGCCGCACCGTCCGCGCCGCGGTGTCGAGAACCTGCCGGGGCCACCTTGTGGGGCGACAGGTGCCGCGGCTACGTTGTTCGGAAGCACCTGCGACGCCGCATGAGTGAAGCGCCTCTTACGGGCATACGTGCCTGTGTGTTCGATGCCTACGGCACGCTGTTCGACTACGCGTCGGCGGCCGCAGGGGCGCGCGACATCCTCGGCGAGGACTGGCAGCGCCTGGCAGCACTGTGGCGCGACAAGCAGCTGCAATATACGTGGCTGCGTGCCGCCCAGGGCCGGCATGCCGATTTCTGGCAGGTGACCGGCGACGCCCTCCACTTCGCGCTTGAGACACTGGGCATTGACGGTACCGCCCTGCACCACAGGCTGATGAGCCTCTATCTTCGTCTCGACACCTTTCCCGAGGTGCCCGAGATGCTGGCACGCCTCAAGGCCGCCGGCATGACGACCGCCATTCTGTCGAATGGCTCGCCGCGGATGCTGCAGGCGGCAGTCGACAACGCCGAAATCCGTGGCCTCCTGGATCACGTGCTGTCCGTCGAAGAGGCAGGTGTCTTCAAGCCGCATCGGAGCGTCTACCAGCTCGCCGTGGATCGGCTTGGCGTCTCCCCGCAGGCGATCAGCTTCCAGTCGTCGAACGCCTGGGACGCGCATGCGGCCTCCGCCTTCGGCATGCGCGTCGTCTGGTGCAACCGTTATGGCCAGCGGCGCGAGCGCCTGCCTGGCGCTCCCGACCGCGAGGTGCGCACGCTCGCCGATTTGCCCGGAATCGTCGGCGCCGGGTGACACGACGCAACTTCTTCCGACACTTGCGACGATGTGGAAGGGCGTAACGATCCTGCTTCGGCATATCCAAGCGCGGGGTTTTCGGCTAACGGCCGCGACCCCATATCTGTCCGATGCTTGACCGTACACCTTCTTTTATTCTCGATTCCGATTCCGCGTCCATCTCCCCTGCCCGCTCAACCAGCGAGCCCGACGAGGCCGTCCTGCTCGACGCCTTCTCGAAGGCCGTCACCTCGGTGGTCGACCGGGTCGGCCCCGCCGTCGCGCGCGTCGAGACGAAGCCTGCCGCCGGCCAGCAGCCGCGCGGATTTGGCTCCGGCGTCGTGATTTCGCCGGACGGTTTCGTGCTGACGAACAGCCATGTGGTCCAGGGTGCGCGCGAGATGCGCGTCGCCACGCCCGACGGCCTCACGCTTGAGGCGACGGTGCTCGGCGATGATGCCGATACCGACCTCGCGCTGCTGCGGGCGAGCGACAGCCGAGCGCTTCCGTTCGCGCCTCTCGGCGATTCGAAGCGTCTCAAGCGCGGGCAGCTGGTGGTCGCCATCGGCAATCCGCTCGGCTTCGAGTCGACCGTCACGGCCGGCGTCGTGTCGGCGCTCGGGCGCTCGTTGCGGGCCAGCACGGGGCGCCTCATCGATGACCAGACGGACGCGGCCCTCAATCCGGGCAATTCCGGTGGACCGCTGGTGTCGTCGTCCGGCGATGTCGTCGGCATCAACACGGCGGTGATCCGCGGTGCGCAGGGCATCTGCTTCGCGGTGGCCAGTAACACCGCGCAGTTCGTGCTCGGAGAACTCGTCCGGCACGGGCGCGTCCGTCGCGGCTATATCGGAGTCGCCGCCCAGACGGTGCCGCTGCCGCGCCGGCTGACCAGCCGGGCCGGCCTCGCCAACGCCGCAGGGGCGCTGCTCGCCAGCGTCGAGGCCGACGGGCCTGCCGGACGGGCGGGGTTGCGCCTCGGCGACGTTGTCGTCGCCATCGACGGCGAGGCCGTGACCGGCGTCGATGATCTGGTGCGGCTGCTCAACGGCGAGCGGATCGGCCGCGACGTCGCGGTGCAGGTGCTGCGTCAGGGCGCGGCCGTCACGCACACGCTGTCGCCTACCGAGCGCGGCGCGCGCTAAGCCGACCACTCGCCCGTCCGGAGTTTCGTTGTCGGCACGCACCCCGGATCGGGTCCGGGGTGCACTTTTGCTCACCCCGCGCTAGTGTTCCAGCGGGGTGAAGCAGACGCATGTTGGCACGCGCGCGCGCATCGGTTCGCATATTCCTGGTTGCCTTCGCCACGGCGCTCCTCGTGCCGGTGCTGGGTTTCGCCGCAGTGCTTCTGTGGAATTATGCGAAATCCGAGCGCGCGCAATTCGAGAAGCAGGCGCAGAGCGCCGCTCAGACCCTGATTGCCGCCGTGGACCTGGAACTGTCGAAGCTGCAGGTCGCGGTCGAGGCTCTCGGGACGTCACCATCGATCCACAGCGGCGACTACCAATCCTTCCATGGCCAGGCGCGCGAGGCCCTGCAGCTCTGGTCGCCGGACGCCCCGAACAAGCTCGCCATCGTTCTGCGCGACCTGAACAGTCAGCAGCTCGTCAACACGCGCGTGCCGTGGGGGCAACCGCTTCCGCGAGGGTCGAACCCGAACGTCGATCAAGAGATCGAGCGGACGGGGTCGGCGGTGATCCAGGGACTGTTCGTCGGTGCGACATCCGGACAGCCGATCGCGAGCATCCGCGTGCCGGTGTTCAGGAATGGCGGGGTGACGCATGTCCTGTCGATTGCTATCGAGCCGGACCGCTTTCTCGACCTTGTGCAACGGCAGGGCTTGTCGCCGGACTGGGTGTTGACGCTGGTCGATCAAAGCGATCGCGTCGTCGCCCGGTCGCGAGACCATGAACGCTTCGTCGCCCGCCTCGCCCCGGATGAATTTCGCAGGACGCAGACCGGTGACCGCGGCGTCTGGGTCGGCCCTAACCTCGATGGCACCGTCGTACTCGGCGCCTACGAACGTTCGCCGCTCGCCGGATGGCGCGCCTTCGTCGGCGTGCCGCTCGCCACGGCCGAAGGGCCGTTGCGGCGCTCGCTGTGGCTGATCGGCGCGCTTGGCCTGTGGGCGCTCGGGCTTTCCTACCTGCTCGCCGTTCCCTTCGGCCGACGCATCGCGCGGTCGGCAGACGAGCTCTCGATGGCCGCCATCCATCTCGGCCGTGGAGAAACGGTCAAGGCCGCCTCGTCCGGCCTGAAGGAGATCGATCAGGTCAGCGAGGCGCTTGCGTCGGCTTCCGTCCAGCTGCGCGACCGCGAGGCTGCCCTGAGGGCAACCGAGACACGGCTTCGCGCGACGCATGAGAATGCCGCTGTTGGAATCATCGAAGTCGATCGCGACGGACGGATTCAATACGTCAACGAAGCCGAGTGCAAGGTGACGGGACTCTCCCGCGCGGAGTTGGTCGGCCGCGAGTTCGCCCATTCCACGCTCGCGACCGACGTTGATCGCGATCGTAACCTGTTCCGCCGCCAAGTCGCCGGCGAGTTACATGGCTATACGATCGAAAAGCAGCACGCCAGGGCCGACGGATCGATCGGCTGGGTGCGCGTGTCGAGCACCGCCGTGCGCGATTCCCACGGTCATTTCGTCTATGCCGTGCGCGTCGTGGAGGACATTACCGAACGCAAGGATGCAGAGGCCCAGCAGCGGCTGTTGATCGAAGAGCTCAATCACCGCGTCAAGAACACGCTCGCAACCGTTCAATCACTCGCCTTCCAGACCTTCAGGCATGCGGAGTCCCCCACGACGGCGCGCGAACGTTTCGAGGCACGTCTGATGTCGCTCTCACGAACCCACAACCTGCTCAACAACACCAGCTGGACGGGAGCTTCCCTCAAGGACGTCATCGCCATCGAGAGCGAGCCCTATGCCGGCGAGCGCGCGGGACGGGTGCGCACCAGCGGCCCGGACGTCGATCTCACCGCCCCAGAGGCCCTGGCGCTCGGCATGACTTTTCACGAGCTCGCGACCAACGCTGCCAAATACGGGGCCTTGTCCGCGCCCGCCGGCCGCGTCGAGATCGTGTGGACCGTTGTCACGGACGAGACGCGCTCGCGACGCCTGAACCTGCGATGGGCCGAGCGCAATGGGCCGACGGTGGCGGCGCCCCTCGCCAGAGGTTTCGGCTCTCGGCTCATCGAGCAGAGCATCACGCAGCAACTGGACGGCCAGGTGAAGCTGCGGTTCGAACCGGAAGGCCTCGTTTGCGAGATCACAATTCCTCTCCACGTGCAGGACGAGACTGCCCAAGCGGCGGAGTAGGGTTGACGGCGGGTTGCGGTGCGAGACAACCGTCTTGGCGAGGCTTAAGGCCAAGCTTATAGTTACGGGAACAGCAATAACGGGAGGCCGGACATGCCAAGGAGTCTTGTCCCGAAACCCTCGAGCGCTCGCGATTTCGACGTGGTGCCTGTGTATCCCGAAGAGCTTGCGGCAGCGATCCAGCAGACGCTCGCGACGTTGGCCGATGTCGAGCATCTCTATGAGAAGAGGCGCAAGTTCATTCACGACTGGACCGGCCCCGACGCCGAGAAGCAGATCCTGCTCGACGAGTGCGAGGTTCTGCACCGCAGAGACCGCGAGCCGCTGGTGCTGCGCCTCGCCGATCTGCACGAGCGCACGTTGCGCGTCACCGTGCTGAGGACGATTCACTAGGCTCGACGGAATGCGGCGAAAGCCTGCCCCGGACCTCGGTCCAGGGCGGGTCACCTCTTCGGAAAAAGGTCCTGGGTCAAGATCATCTCGGGCCGACCGCGCTGCGCGTTCGGCGCTTCGCCGCTGACGGCTGGGCCTCGCGTGTGCTGTTCCGGCGCCCGACAGACGCGCCGTCGCTAGAATCGTGCCGGCTTGGCCGGTGGCGCTTTTCGCCATGCTCGGCTGCGCCGGCCGCTGGCTGGCGTCGCGGGCGTGAGGTGATGTCAGGACAGGAGAGATGTTCGCGGCATTAGGCAGCGCGATTGCGGTGTGCTGTGCGGCCTTGCCGATCGAGCACCGCCGGCGTCAGACGTCCGTGAAGATCATTCCGACGGCGTTATCGCGGCGCCACCGCACGTTTGCCGAGAAGGTCTTCTCCAGCAACGGAAAGTAGAACCGGAACGCGTCCGGGAGGGCCGGAGCGGCCTCGACCTCGATGCGCGCCCCCTTCGGGGAATAATCGCGCACGAGGCAGTCCACGGCCAAGCCGTCGTCGAGAATGACACGACCCTTCAGGCAGGTCAGTGCCCGACGGGCGGACCGTCTCTCCTCGTAAAGGTCGTCAATGATTTCAACGGTCTGCATGCAAGAAAACCATGCTGGGACGCGATCATACCGAGAAAGATGTTGAGAAATGTCGCTCGATTTCGCGGAAAAGGCCCAGGAGACAGAAACGCGCTGCTAACCATGCCCTCCCCTCGCCGTTGTCACGAAGCCAGCGAAGCAAACTCCTGGCACTCCTGCTCGCGTTCCCGGGCTGCCCAGCGGCCACTTGTGATCAGCCACTCCGCGAGGGTTATGAAGCCGGACCGGATCGCGTTATCCGAGAAGCGCCCGCCGAACTCGTCCTGCAGCGACGGCAACAGGCGGGCATGTTTGTCCCCGACCCGCCACAAGGCGGCGAACCAGCGACCATCGGACCGGGTGAAAAGAAGGTCGTATGTCGCGCCCGAATGGGAGAACGAATAAGGGACCATGACAGACCCCCGCGCGGCGAATCACGCCGAATACTTCTAAATACAGCGACGCGGACTCTTCAGGCAGCACATTGCAAGTTGCACCAAAGACCTCCTGTGCTTTGTCTTTCCGGGTGTCGCATTTGTGCCACGGTTGCCTGCGGAGAGGGCAAGTGGCGCCGTTGGACCGTGCACCAAGGCGTGGGAATCCGGGCGATCCAAAAAGTGATCGCGCGGGACATAGGCGTCGACGGCTGCACTAAGGGCGTGTGCGGACTGCACAAACCACCGTGAGCGGTCGTTACACGCGGTTCCGGCGAGCCGATGCGCAAGCTGTTGCCCGTTATTTGGGCGCTTCGATCAAGCGCGGCAATGCTAAGTTTGATTCGCTCCCTCAGGAGCACCCATCCGGACCTTGGCCCGCCAGTTTGGCGGGCCGTTTCTTAGACGAAAGCGCCATTGGCCGCTGCGTGCGCGCCTTCAGGTCAAGAACCTGCACCGAGCAAGAACGAAGCCCCCGCCGGGAGTTTTCGGACAAACAGGACCTGTCGGTCGCGGGGGCGACAACGCGAAGCCTCGGACGCGTCACGCGCATCGGCCTACCACGACAAGTCGAGACATGTCCGCGCAATTCGGGTCCGCGACCAGCGCGGGCCGTCGTCGATGAGATCTTGCCTCAGCGCGCCCGCAGCTCGTGCTGGTCGCGGCGGTGGCGCCCGCCTCGCGCCCGGCGGACATGCGCCGCGAATGGGACGACGGCAACCTGATGGCCGTCGGCGTCATGGACGGCGACGATCCACGCCGACCAGTCGAAGGACGCCGGCAGAGCGTGAATCATGCGCTCGGCGATCTCCTGGGCAATGAGATCGATATTGTAAAAGTCGGCGTGCTGTCCTCGTCCGTCAGGCACGAGGTCGATGCCATTTGTGCAATGGAAAAAATGCTTGGCCATGACCAACTCCACGCGAGCGGGTCCGGGCTGAACCGCCCCGCCCTCTCCTCCTGCATGGCCAATTTCGGCGAACTGGCTGGCGCCGCGAATTGCTCCGCGGAACGGCCGGGTAACGCGCTAGCCCACGTTGCCGATGAACGCGGCGGCGAGCATTACAAGACCCGACATGATCACGATATACGGAACCATCACAAAGCCTGAACGACGTTGGCACACGCCCGGCGGCCGCGGGCCGCCCCTGTGGAATGCAAGCACAACTCCTCCACGGGCGCTGCCCGAGTGGTGACAGACGCTCGGGGTTTGTGCAGTTATCCACGTTGTGCACTAGATTCACAGGGAGGCACGGCGCCTCTGACCGTAGAAGCTTAACCATTGTTGACTTCCGCCGGCCTCCACCTCTGAGTGCAGCAAAGAAAAACGGGGGCGGAACGATAAAAGTGATTGAATTACGGGCCGCACACGCGCGCGTCGGTGGGGCACGCTGCAGCAACCGCCGCGCGCAGGGAGACCAGCCTTGGTAACGCCCAAGTTGTCGTGCGGCTACGGAAAGGTCGGCCAGTCACGCGAAAGTCATAGGGCCGTTGCCTATGGTGGACTTACAATGATTAAGCCCGCATGCTATTTGCACCGGCAACAAGACAATACAGGACCAGAACGGGAACCATGATCGCCTACAACGTATTCCAAAGTCGCGAGAAGGGCATCTACTGCGCCGTTCCCGAGGACCAGCCCGTGCCGGCGTTCATCGTCGGCGAAAGCTGGGAATTCAGCGAGAAATGCGGCGAGGATCACCTGCCGAAGTCTGCACCGGAAAGCATCCGTTTCGGTGGCTTCTTCATCTTCCACCCGTTCTCGATCGAGAAGCTCGCCGCGTGAAGACCTTGAGCTGGCACGCGCTCGGCCGGCCCGATCCTCTGCGTCCCGCCCACGAGCGTGGGTGGCGCAGGCCTCGCGGCTCGTGATCACAACACGAAATCACTGCCTGCCAAAGCCAGATTGCCTTTGACCAGCACGCGCATGTCGGCGGCGCCATCGCCATCAACATCGGCTTCAACGAGCTTGTACTCGACGCCGGCGATCATGACCGCTTCGTAACGGAGTTCGCCCGGCGCACCCTTGAAGGCGGCCGAGTTGATGAAGGTGAAGGCATCGTCGCCAGCATCGCTCGTATCGGCGTCGATCACCCCGAAATCGATTTTGTCGCCATTCGCGAAATCGGCAATGATGTCGCCCGCCGATGCATCGGCAGCTGGGCTGTCGCCGACGTGCTCGTAGCGGAATGTGTCGTGACCAGGCCCGCCGCTCAACTGATCGCGTCCCCGGCCGCCGACCAGAATATCGGAGCCAGCGCCGCCGCCGATGACGTCGTCGCCGCCGAAACCTTGCAGCAGGTTGGCGGCAGCATTCCCGGTGATGACGTTGTCCATGTGATTGCCGAAACCTGCGACCGCGCTCGCACCGGTGAGCGTCAAGTTCTCGATATGGGGCGTCGGCGACAGGTCGAAATCAACGGAGCTCCTGACGAGGTCGATGCCTTCTCCAGCCCTCTCGAGGAACGTGTCGCAGCGGCACGTCGCGATGTAGGTGTCATTGCCGGTGCCGCCGTACAAGGTGTCCTTGCCGTCGCCGCCGAAAAGGATGTCGTTGCCGCCGAGGCCGTGCACCACGTTGCCGGCGCCGTTACTGATGATGACGTTGTCGAGATGGTTGCCGATGCCACGGGCCGGCAGGTTGCCGCTCAGCGTCAGATTCTCGACATTCAGACCGAGCGTGAAGGTGACGGTGCTGACAACCCTATCCGTGCCGCGGGCCGCCCCCTCGATTGCCCGATCGCCCGTGCTGTCGACGTAATATATGTCGTTGCCGGAGCCGCCGAACATGCGGTCAGAGCCGGAACCTCCGTTGAGACGATCGGCGCCGCCATTGCCGTGGAGCGTGTCACGAGCGCCGAAGCCGCGCAGCAGGTTCGCAGCGCTGTTGCCGGCAATTACGTTGTTCAGGGCATTGCCTGTGCCGTTGATTGCGCCTGCGCCTGCCAGCGTCAGGTTCTCGACATGGCTGCGGAGGGTGTAGCTCACCGAACTGCGGACGAGGTCGATGCCCTGCGCCGCGCTCTCGACAACCAAGTCTTTGGGGCTGCCGACCACGTAGACGTCGTTTCCGGTGCCGCCGCGCATCACGTCGTTGCCGACACCGCCGTCGAGGAAATCGCTACCGCCGAGGCCAGACAGAGTGTCGCTGCCCGCAAGGCCACGAACAATGTCCCTGCGCGTTGTCCCAACGAGAATGTTGTTGCCGCCCGTGCCGGTCACGGTGGCCATCATGCTCCCCCTTAGGCGGGTTCGCGTCAGATGGAATTGCTCCCGCCCTGTCTTTTGCTCTTGAGCCGCATGACCCCGGATCAGGCCGGGACCAGTCTCTTTTGGTGAATAGCATTCACCCGTGAGGTCGTGCCTCCGTCCATGCGAACCCCGACGCGAGGTCGGGGATGCAACAACGGCAGCCTCGTTTGGCAGTTTATGGAGAATACTATTTCTTACGCAGTGGCAGTCAATGAAGATTTGCGCTGCAGCGACTGCCGCCGGGCGAGAGCGCGACCTTGCCGTGCGTCGCGCGCGATGCCGGCGTTCATCGTCCAGGTAGACATGCAGCGCGGATCCGCCGAAATCTGCTCCCGGACCGCCCGTCTCGACAGCTTCTTTTTTTCACCCGATCGAGAAGCTCGCGGCATGAAGACCCCGAGCCCCGGCCGCGCTCGCTGCTAATCCCCGGTGCCCCGCCCGCCAGCGTGGGCGCAAGCCTCGCGGCTCGCGATCACAACACGAAATCAGTTTCCACAAACGTCACGTTGCCTGCGGCCAACACTTGCATATCGGCGGTCCCGTCACCGTCAATGTCGGCTTCGACGACGCTGTACTCGACCCCGCCGATCGTGAGCGATTCGTAGCGCAGCTCCCCCGCGACACCTTTGAAGTCCTCCACCCCGACGAAGGTGAAGGCATTATCGACCACACTCGTCTCATCGGCGTCCATCGCAGACAGATCAATTTTGTCGTCGTGCGTAAAATCGAGAATGATGTCGGCGAGGTTCCACAAAGGGCTTGCCGGGCTGTCGGCGACGCCATCATAGCGGAACGTATCGTCACCAAGCCCGCCGCCGAGCTGGTCGCGTCCGGCGCCGCCGACAAGAATGTCGTCGCCAACGCCCCCGCTGATGGTGTCGTCGCCGCCAAAGCCTTGCAGCAGGTTATCTGCAACGTTGCCCGTGATGACGTTGGTTGCCTCGTTGCCGAAACCCTCGATCGCGACCGCGCCGGTGAGTGTCAGGTTCTCAATGTTGGGCGTCGGCAACAGGTAAAAGTTGACGGAGCTCGTCACCAGATCGGTGCCTTCGCCGGCATTCTCGACGAATGTGTCGCAGCGGCACGTCGCGATGTACGTATCGTTTCCCGCTCCGCCGTACAACGTGTCCTTGCCGTCGCCGCCGAAGAGGGTGTCGTTGCCACCGAGGCCGTGCAGGACATTGCCGGTGGCGCCATTACCCGTGATGACATTGTTGAGATTGTTGCCGATGCCATGGGTCGGCAGGTTGCCGGTCAGCGTGAGGTTCTCGACATGCGACCCCAGCGTGAAGGTGACGTAGCTCATCACGGTATCCGTGCCACGACCCGAGCTTTCAATCACCCGATCCCGCGTGCTGTCGACGTAATAGATGTCATTGCCGGAGCCGCCAAACATTCGGTCAGAGCCGGAACCTCCGTCGACGCGATCGGCGCCGCCGTTGCCGTTGAGAGTGTCGTTGCCGGCGAAGCCGCGCAGCAGGTTGGCAGCGCTGTTGCCTACAATCACGTTGTTCAGGCTGTTGCCCGTACCGTTGAGCGCCTCGCCGGTCAGTGTGAGATTCTCGACATGGGCGCGAAGGGTGTAGCTCACCGAGCTGCGGACGAGATCGAGGCCTTGCCCGGCGCTCTCGACCGCCACATCTCTGATGCTTGTGACGACGTAGACATCATGGCCGGCGCCGCCGCGCATTACGTCGTTGCCGATCCCGCCGTCGAGGAGATCGTGGCCGCCGAGACCGAACAGCGTGTCGTTGCCGGCGAGGCCGCGGATGATGTCGTTTCGGGACGTCCCCGCGAGCGTGTTGTTGCCGCCCGTGCCGGTAATGGTGGCCATCGTGTTTCACCTCTGGCAGCGATCGCCGCCGGTCCACCATCCCCTACCCGCCCGCACCATCAAGCCTTCGCGGCCGGTGCCTCTTTCGGGCCAAGAACAAGACCTGGCGCTAAGCCCGGTTGCGGCGGGTTATTTCTGGGGAATATTATCCGTTACATGGCGGTGGTCAACGGGGCGCCGGGCCGCCTCGCGTCGCCGGCAGGCTGCCTCCGCCATTAGCGGGCCGGGCGGAGCCGCCGGTGGCAGCAAGTCTCTGGAGCCGATTGATCATGAAAACTGCTCCGGAGTGATCCGGAGCAGTTGTCGAGACCAGGCACGCCCGACTGGCGTGCAGCCGTATCGGTCGGAATTAGCCGCTGCGCTCGATTACCGTCACGATGCGCCGCGTGCGCGGCTCGACGATCACGATCTGGTCACGCACGACCACGAAGCGGCATTCCGGCAGGCCCTGCAGGATGCGCACAACGTCGGCCGGGCATGTATGCAGGCTCGTCACTTCCGTCGGGATAACAACCCCTGGCCTGATATCGAAGGTGACGCTCGTCAGCGGCTGCACGTTGACGCTCGTGAAGTGCTGCCGGAGTTGAGTGCGCTGCTCCGAGGACACGTTGATCGAGCCGGTCGTCGCCGCTCCGCCTGCGCCAGCCGCGCCCGCTGCACCGGCCGTGCCGCCGGTCCTGCCGGCCGCGCCCGCCGTGCTGCCGCGCTGCTCGGAACTCGCGCCTGCCGTGCTGCCGCGCTGCCCGGAACTCGCGCCTGCCGTGCTGCCGCGCTGCTCGGAGCTTGCGCCCCCAGTGGTAGCTGCGCCAGCGCCGGCGCTGGTGCCACGGCCCGCGCCCGCTCCGGGTGCAGTCGCAGCTCCACCGGCGCCGCCAGGCGCGGTGGTCATGCCGCCGCCCGCGCCGCCGCTACCAGCAGCGCCACCACCCGCACCGGCGCCCGCAGACGGGGTTCCGGCGCCCATCCCGGCGCCGCCCGCGCCGCCAGTCTGGGCAAAGCCAACGGCCACGCTCAGAGACAGCGCCGCAACGGCGACTGTACTCAGCAATGCATTGCGCATCGTGTACCTCCTTGAATCCTCCCTGAACTTAGCGAGGAATTCGCCGTCAGAGTGGAGCGAACGTTCGACACGATGAGCCGGTTCCCCCGACGCTCATGCCACCTGAATGCGTGATTTGCGACAGAATCGGTGGAAGGAGGACTTCCTGAATGCTTGCTGAACAACTCGGCTCTCAGCGTACGAAAATGAAATTGCCCCGGACTACTCCGGGGCAATGTTTTTCGATCAGGTGGTGTTCCGTTCCAGCTTTCTCGCGCTCAGATGCCCCAGTAATAAGGAGCGCGCCAATAGTCGTGCAATTCCTGCTCACGGGTGCGATCATTCCATGTGTAATCACGATCGCGATAGAAGCTTGGGGCGCCACGAAGCTGCGATTCGGTGATGTCGGTGCGGAAGCCGCCCAGGCCGGTGTCATAATTGAGTTTGTTCCACGGCAGCGCATGCTCCTCGCCGCCCAGGCCGAAGAAAGTGTCGAAGGACATCACCGCATAAGCGACCCGGCCGCTCAGCTTGTCGATCATCAGACGCTTGATGGAGCCGATATTGTTGCCGTTGGGGTCGTAGACGGTCGTCCCCTCGACTCGGTCACTCTCGATCAGCGGCTTGCCTGTGAGGACGCCAGGCGCATCTGTTGTCCGAGTAGCCATGTTCATCTCCTCCTTTGGCTCTCCAGGACAACGAGGAGATGAGAGCTCTGTTCCGAATGCTGCGGCTTGTGTCCTCTTGGTCACAGCCAAGCTGGCCGAAGACGACCGGTCGTGCGGATGGAGTGGCGCGCTCAATCCCGCCACGCTTCGAGTCCGCGACCGCACCAGGTCTGGCCGGGGGATCAGGACCGCCTATAACCGCTCGACCTTGCCTGCGTCCTGTCCTCACCTGCATCGGCGAGAGCACGGCGCAGATTGTGAACGGCGTTTTCCATGTCAACGAAGGAGACGCCGACGATATCCCCTTCCCGCCGCACGAGCCGAACCCGCAGTCTCAAGTTGCGCTTCACGAATAAGAGGTGGAACTCCGCCGGCAGCCTCACCTTGTGCGATACGCCAAGCTTGGCACCCGTATCCGAGAGGTCGCGGATCACGCAGTTGGTGACGATACCCCGCGCAATGATCTGGCCATGGCCGAGCACGCGATGGCGCGGCGAAATCCGGCGATTCATTCCCCCGTCCTTACGCACGTCTACACTCCACGAAATCTGAATTTGCGGATTGCCAAAACGTCAAAGGCCGATCGACGCAGGCGTTGCGCCACACAACGCTGCCGGCTGCTGAACAGGAGCAATCTAGGCCCGGCATGCTAATCTTCTCTTACCCGCAACTCTTCTGTTCCCCGTGACCGCGCGCCGGATCGCAAAGGTCGACGATGCTGGATCAATGCTGCCCGGTCAGGAGAGCGGAGAGGAGCGGGCGCGAGCTTCACCAACCGTTAAGCTTGAGACAGGCGCGTGATGGGGCACCTGGGTCTCGAGGCAGGCGGTCGATCACGATCCGACGATCGGCTGGCCCGCGCCTCCTTGTCAAAACCAGAACGAAATATAAGAAGCTTATCTTATCAGCAACTCGCCGGCGTGGCAGGAAGCAGATCACGACGGCTCCCAATTATCCATCACCTGGAGCACGCCCTCCAGGTTCTGCACGAGCTGCCGCAGGCGGTGCTTACGGTCACCGACGTCATCGGCGCGCTGATCGGGCGGGCATGGCACGTCGGTCGCGAACGCGTGCAGCGGGTAGCCCAGCCGCTGCGCCGCGCCGATCACATAAAAGCGCCATCCCCAGCCGAGCTCGTCCTCGACGTCGCGAATGCGGCCGACCAGCTCGCGATTCAGGATCAGGGGCCCGTAGCAGAAGTCATCGGCAACGCCGACTTCTGCACCGAACAACGCGTTGATCGTGCCTTCCGTCAGCTGCTGCGTTGCGGGGAAGGTTGCAAAGCTCGCCGCCGTGCGCGCGACGATGCTCGCGCCGAGGCCTGGATGGTCAGGAGCGTCGGCTATGAAGCGCTCCAGGTCCCGTTCGAAGAATTGACGCTTGTCCGGCTCGGTGTAGAGCACGAACGGAGTCCTGCGGGCGGACGCGGCCTCAAGGCTGGCACGGATTTGCGGGACGAGGCCCGGCCGTGGCGGTTGCAAGACGGTGACATTCGGCAGCGCGCGCAGGGACGCGCGAAAATGCTCGCTCGAGCCGCCGTCGCTGACGAACACCGGCGCGCCCAGCTGGGCCAGACTGCGCAGCGCGGCGCGCAGCGCACGCTCCTCCTCCACCGTTCGTGCCAGCGTCATGGTTGCAACGCTCACCTGCGAGATCCTCATTCGCCCTCCTCCCCGCCTCGTTCCAATGGCAACGACTCGCACGCATCCTTTTCCCGAGGGAGAGGAGCGGGCGCAACAACGGAACCCGCCCCGCCGTCCGGCGTAATAACCTTGCAGCCCGTCGGTGTCGTGTCGTGCCAGATCTCAGGAAAATCACGACGAAGCCATGACCAAGATCCCGGTCGTTCTCGACGATTTGCTGCGGCCCGGGTTGGACGTCGTGTTCTGCGGCACGGCACCCGGGCGCCTCTCGGCCGAGAGGCGCGCCTACTACGCCCATCCGCAGAACAAGTTCTGGCGCATTCTGCACGAAGCCGGTCTGACGCCGCGGAGGCTAAGGCCCGACGAGTATCACGAGCTTCTGACCTACGATATCGGTCTGACCGATATCGCCAAGCACACGTTCGGTATGGACAGTCAGCTGCCGAGCGGCAGTCTCGGCCGGGCAGCAGCGGAGGCTTTGCGGGATCGCATCGGCGCGTCCGCGCCGCGTATTCTTGCGTTCACCAGCCTGAAGGGTGGCTCGAGCTTTCTGCGGCGGGTGGTCAGGCCAGGCGTGCAGGATGAGACGATCGGGCCGACGCGCGTCTGGGTCTTGCCGTCACCGTCCCCGGCCGCCAATTGGACCTGGAGCGCCCAGCCCTGGTTTGAACTGGCAGCGGCAGCGCGCGGGCATGGCAATTCGCAATGCGCGAAGGCCGGCGAGCGGTGAATGGGAGCGGACAGGCCAGGCTAATCGCCACCACCCTCAGCGCACCGCATGCCGCGTCCAGGTCATCCATGTGTTGCGGCAGACGAAGGCGGACACCTCTGTCCCGCCCTGACAGCGATCGGTCCCGCCAATCGCGTTGGAGCCTGAGGCCTGCGGCCCCGCGCCGCCGGTGATCACCGGGCCGGTGCCGCCGACGAGCAGCGCGCCGACCCCGATCAACGCGATCAGCATGGCGAGTCGTCGCATCGTGCCGGCCTGACGCAATCCGGTCGTGGGTCGGCGCCGCCTGTGGCGATGCACGGTGGGGCGGGCCGAGACGCGCCCGACCGGTCGTAGATGTGAAGCCGTGTCGACGTTCATCTCGGAGGCTCCGCGTTAGCGTTGCGTTGCCAGCGCTCAGATCGCCAGCGCGAGCATGCCGATAACGAGCGCGAGTTCACCCGTAAGCAGCATCACGACGACGGCGCCGACCGGAAACGGGTAGGCTTCGGCGAAGCACGCCCGCGCCTGCGCCCGCCTATGCGACGGCTGACTCCTCGAGGTCATGGTCATCGCCTCCCATCGCGCCCAAGCTTTTGCGCATGACATGAGAGTGCGCCAATTCGACGGGTCGGTCTGTGAACCCGCGCACATTCGCTGCCGCTTTCGGGCCGCCCCCTCGCTGCCGTGGCAGGACCGATGGATGGCAACCGGGCATGTCCAGTTACCTTTCGTTAACCTTGGTTAAGCAGCATATCCAGTGGTCGCCTGGGGGTCTGATTCGTGGATGATAACAAGCAACCTGAGCCGACCATCGGCCGTCTCGCCCAGGACAGGATCGGCCGTGAACTGCGGGCCCTTTACGGATCGCTCATCGAGCAGCCGCTCCCGGACGGGGTCTCGGCAGTGCTCGGCGCGCTCGACGATTTCGAGACTGCCCGCAATCGCCTGCAAGACGCCGTTCAGAGTCTGCGCACCAGTGCAACGGATCCCAACCCGGCAGTAACGCAGGGCTCCGCCGGTCTCTCGGTCCACGCGCAGCAGATGCTTGTTACAAACGCGATGCTGCGCGGCCGCCCACCCCGACGCGCGTCGCGCCACCGGCCACGTGCGGATCGGGCCGGCCGCTGAACGGCTGGGCTTGGCGCCGTTGGCTATCAGCGCGTCATCGCGCGACCGTCAAACTATCGGCCACGATGTGCGGTGCGTCCGCACCTTCACAGTACGAAGCTTCCCGCCGTAAAGGCGATCTCGCCCAAGAAGCCGATCGCGAAATCGGCGGCGCCGTTCCCGTCAATGTCGCCACGTACGAACGTGAAGTTGCCGACGACCGGGATGCGCTGGATTTCGAAGCGCAATTCGCCGGGGCTGCCGGTGAAGGGAGTCTCCCCGATGAACCTGAAGGCGTCGTTCACGGAGGTGCCGGCATCGGCGTCAATTTCGCGTAGATCGATCAGATCCGATTGCGTCCGCGTAAAGTCGGCGATGAGGTCGGTGACGGTCGGCCCTGCCACCGTCTGTACCGGGCTGTCGGCAACGCTGCGGTAGGAGAATATATCTGCGCCGTCGCCGCCGCTCAGATTGTCACCACCGCCGAGGCCGATGAGCACGTCGTTGCCGTCATTGCCGCTGATGACATTGTTTTCTCCATTGCCGGTGATCCTGTTGTCGAGGCCGTTGCCTGTGCCGGTCGCGGCAGATCCGACGAGCGTCAGGTTCTCGACC
>DATBIR010000101.1:0-41493 GCA_036556825.1 Beijerinckiaceae bacterium | reverse complement strand
GGGGAGGCTGCAACGAGCAGGCGGCCAACGCGATCACCCGCGCGCTCGGCGACTGGATCGGCGTGGAGTCCATCCCGCATCCGCCGGAAGGCTTTCCGGCCGTGCGGAACCATCTTGGGCTGATACTGGCCTGAAGCCTGGCGGCTCAAATGGCGGTGGGAGAGGGATTCGAACCCTCGATACGGTTTCCCGTATACACGCGTTCCAGGCGTGCGCCTTCAACCACTCGGCCACCCCTCCGTCGTGTGCGCCGAAGCGCACGCAGTCTACATCTATTGACGCTCGCCGAAGGCGAGCTGTGCGCCGGGCGCCATCCGTGCATCCGAAAAGAAACCGTGAAGGCGCGTCGGTCGAGCAGCCTCGGGCGCTCGGCGGCGCGGACGGGTCATGTATAGCGGACCGCCTGGGCGTGCAAGTCGTGGCGGCTCCTGCTAAAAGCGGGGCGCGGCGTGCCGAGAGCCGCTGCGACTCTCTCTCTCCTCAAAGGTTCAGACCCGGATGCTTCGCTTCATTGCCCGCGCGCTCGGCCTTTTCCTGATCGCCGCCGGTTTCGTCGGGCTGGTCATCGACGGCACGCGCTCGATCGCCAATGGCACCTTGATGTTCACGCCGGTCGGGGCTGTCGGATTCCGGGTGTTCGGCGAAAAATATCTGCTGCTGCAACCCGCCATCGAGCGCCATGTCCACCCGCTGCTGTGGGACCCGGTGTTGCTCAACCTGACGCTGCTTCCGGCGTCGGCGCTCGGCTTCGCCCTCGGCGTGCTGCTGCTCTGGCTTGGGCAGAAAAGGCCGGAACCGATCGGATTCGCGGCCGGACGCTAGGAATGTGCCAGGGCGGAGAGGACGCTGACATGTGCGACGCCTCCCGCTGAGCCGGTCGGATGCCTACATAAGGATAGCCCACGAGGAGCCAGCCATGTTCCTGTTCCGCAAGAGCACCGCGATGCCCAGCGCCACCGACGCGCTGCCCGGGCGCACGTCGCCGATCCCGACCGCCGAGCGCCACTTCGTCAACGGCCATGCCCTGAAGGGGCCGTATCCGGACGGGATGCGGCAGGCGGTGTTCGGGCTCGGCTGCTTCTGGGGCGCCGAGCGGCTGTTCTGGAAGCTCGACGGCGTATGGGCGACGGCGGCCGGCTATGCGGGCGGGCTCACGCCCAACCCGACCTACGAGGAGGTGTGCTCCGGACGCACGGGCCACACCGAGGTCGTGCTCGCCGTCTACGATCCGGCACGCATCAGCTACGAGACGCTGCTCAAGGCCTTCTGGGAAGGCCATGATCCGACACAGGGCATGCGCCAGGGCAACGACGTCGGCACGCAATACCGCTCGGCCATCTATGTGCATGACGAGGCGCAGCGGGCAGCGGCCGTCGCTTCGAAGGAGGCCTATGAAAAGGCGCTGGCGGGCCGCGGCTACGGACCAATCACGACCGAGATCGCCGACGCGCCGCCCTTCTATTTCGCCGAGGACTACCACCAGCAATACCTTGCCAAGAATCCGGGCGGCTATTGCGGCCTCGGCGGCACGGGCATCGCCTGTCCGGCGAGCACGGGGATCGCGGCCGAGTAGGACCCTCCGGCTTCCGCAAAGTCCGGGCAAGCGTTGGCCGGAACGGCAACCCGCATTCGGACGACCTCCACCTGGCGAGCCCGTCATGATCGAGCGCATCCTGGAACGGATCCTGTTCTCCAGCCGCTGGCTGCTGGCCCCGTTCTATCTTGGCCTCGTCATCGTGCTTTTCATCCTCGTGATGAAGGCGATGCAGGAGCTGGTTCATTTCGTGGTGGCATCCTACGGCTCGACCGAAGCCGACGTGATCCTTGGTGCGCTGGCGATGATCGACCTGGCCCTCACCGGGTCCCTGATTGTCATCGTGATCTTCTCCGGCTACGAAAATTTCGTGTCGCGCATCGACGCCGACCAGCACAAGGACTGGCCGGAATGGATGGGCAAGATCGACTTCACGGGTCTCAAGCTCAAGCTGATGTCGTCGATCGTCGCCATCTCGGCGATCCAGGTGCTGAAGGCCTTCATGAACATAAAGAATGTGCCGGATCGCGACCTCACCTGGCTGGTGATCCTGCATCTCGTGTTCGTCGGATCCGGCCTCGTCCTGGCCCTGACCGACCGCATCAGCGAAGGCGGGCATCGCCCCGTCGACAAGGCGGCCGAGACCGGGTGAGCGGCGCGGCGGCTTGGCCCGCCGCCACGGGCAGATCGGCTGGGCTCTGCCGTGCGCTGACCGGCGCAGGTTACTCCGCCACCAGCACCTGCCGGCATTCTGCCGGCAATTGCGCCATCGTCATCGGCGGGCGCGGCTTGCCCGGCTTCGGGAAGCGCATGGCGTGGGTGAACCAGCGATCGAGCTCGGCGTCGCAGCCGTCGCCGGATGGCGGCGGGTCCTGATCGGCGCAGCCGGCCTCGCCGCGCGGACACCACAGGCGGATATGGAAGTGGTAGTTGTGTCCGAACATAGGCCGCACCTTGGTGAGCCAGCCGCGGTCGCTACCCGCCTCCCGGCACAAGGCCTTCTTGATGCCGGCATTGACGAAGATGCGCGCCACCTCGGGCTCGCGGGCGACGGCGCGGATCAGCGCCGTGTGCTTCGACGTCCATGCGGACGGATCGATGTCGAGCCGGTCCGCGCGCACCATATCGGTTGCCGACATCATCTCGCGCTCCTCACGTGACAGTCGGCGGTCGGGCATCGGCGTGAGCCACACGTCGGCATCGAGCCCGAGCTGGTGCGAGGCATGCCCGGTCAGCATCGGGCCGCCGCGCGGCTGCGAGATGTCGCCGACCAGGATGCCAGGCCAGCCATTGATCTCCGGCACGCGCTTGCCGATCCGTTCGAGGAAGGCGATCAGCCGCGGATGGCCCCAATTGCGGTTGCGCGACAGGCGCATCACCTGCCAGGTGTCGCCGTCGACCGGCAGCGCCGCGGCGCCGGCCACGCAGCCGCGCGCGTAGCCGCCGATGGCGCGGGCGGCGAGGGGGGCCGGCTCGCGCTTGCGGCCAAACAGCTCCTTGGCAGGCGTGCCCGGCGCGTTGGGATTGGCGAGCGGGGGCAGCGGCTTGGGATTGAGGGTGCCCGGATCCTGGGCCTGCGCGGCAGTCGCGGCGACAAGCACAAGGGCGAAGCTGATGGCGCGAACAAGAGGCATGGCGCGCAAGCTATCGCGTGCCGGCCTGTTGCGAAACTCCCCGGCGTGCGAGGCTCGCCTGCAAGCAGGACAGGCTCACATCCCGGCCGGCGAAAGACGCCGCTCGCCGCTGGACCAGCGGCCAAGCTGGGCCGCGTCGGCCGCCGTCCACTCCTGACCGTCGCCCATGATGCCGGCGGCGCGCTGGCGCCGCTGCAGCGTTTCGTGGCGGTCTTCCGGCCGCCGGCGCAGCAGCCAGGCGGCCGCCAGTCCCAGCCCGGCGATTGCCGCGAAGGTCGCCACCGGATGCATCTGGGCTTCGAGGAAAAAACTCGTCTTGCGCGAGCTCACAGGCAGCGACGAATGCTCGGCGCCGTCCTCGCGCGGGGCGTAAAGATTGTCGCGCCGTTCCCGTCGGCCGGGATCATCGGATTTCTGCATCGGCGCCATGGTCGCCTCCATGCCGTAGTCGGTGAGACGCGGGAAGATGCGGCCCATCATGGCCAGGGCCCAGCCGCCGAAACCGACCACCAGGTCGCGTCTGGGGTGCTCGCAGGCGTGCAGGATGGCGCGGGCGACGACGTGCGGATCATAGATTGGCGGCGGCAGGGCAACGCCCGGCGAATCGAGGTAATTGCGCGCGTGCTCGACATAAGGCGTGTCGATGGCCGACGGCTTGATCAGCGTGACCGAGATCGGTGCGCCGACCTGCTCGAGCTCCATGCGCAAAGCCTCGGTGAAGGCCTTCACGGCGTGCTTGGAAGCAGAATACGGGCCCTGCAGCATCAGCGCGCGGTGACTGAGGATGCTGCCGATATTGATGACGGCGCCGCCACGCTGCCTGAGATGCCTGGCGGCGATCAGCGATCCGTGCACGACGCCCCAGTAGTTCACGTCCAGCAGGCGGCGCTGGTCGGCGATGGGCACCTCCTCCACCGTGCCATAGGTCGTCACGGCGGCGCCATTGATCCAGGTGTCGAAGCCGCCGAATCTCTCAACTGCGATCCGGGCGACCCGCTCGAGATCCGCCTGCTTCGCCACGTCCGCCGGGACCGCGACCGCCTTGCCGCCATGCGAGCCGATCTCGCTGGCGAGGTCCTCAAGCGCCTCGGCGTTGCGGGCGACGAGCACGAGTCTGGCGCCGCGTTCGGCCGCCTCGCGGGCCGTGGCGAGGCCGATGCCGCTGGAGGCCCCGGTCAGCACGATAACCTGATCTGCGAGGTCCTTCAGACGAACAGCCATGTTGCGCTCCGGAGCTTGACGCGGACGGTCGTCAACGTTGCGGCGGACGGCACGGTTCCGGAGAGGTGACGCCGCGTGATGAATGGCGAGCGGCGATCGCGTCCGCGGCCGTGGTTGTGCCGCATTCGCCCCCCGTCCGCGTCGCCGCACGGCTTGACCGGGCCGCCGCGGTAGGCAAAAGCACGCGACGATCACGGCGTCCCGCCGATCTCACAAGGTCAGCCAATGAAAGCCCGCGTCACCGTCACCCTCAAAAGCGGCGTGCTCGACCCGCAAGGCAAGGCCATCGAGGGCGCGCTCAAATCCCTCGGCATCGAGGACATTGCGAGCGTTCGCCAAGGCAAGGTCTTCGACATCGAACTCGGCACCGCCGACAAGGCCAAGGCCGAAGCCGAGCTGAAGAACGCCTGCGAACGCCTGCTCGCCAATACCGTCATCGAGAATTATCGCGTCGAGATCGCATAAAAAACCTGCGGCACGCGAGCCGGCTGTTGCCGACTGGCGCGATGACCACCCCAGAACAAGTCCGGGGCGGGTTTTCACCGGATCATGCGCTAGCGCACCGCGATCGGCGCCACCGTGGATCCGCTGGCGCCCTGGATCTTGAGCGGCTGCATCACGAAAGCGAACTCGTAGACCTGCTTCTGGGTGAGCTCGTCGAGCTTCAGGTTCTCGAGAAGGTGCACGCCGTTGACCACCAGCGCGATCTGATGGACCGGAAGCGACAGCTGCGCATCCGGGTTCGGGCTCACCTCGACGGGCCAGTTGTCGGAACCGAGCAGGAGCGGGTCCTGGGCGACCAGCCATTCGGCGGCCTGGACGCCGATGCCCGGGCAGGATTTCACATAGCGCGCGTTGTCCTTGGCCCAGAGCTTGTGCCAGCCGGTGTTGATGAGCACCGCGTCTCCGGGCTGCAGCGAGACGTTCTGCTTGCCGAGGGCACCCTTGAGGTCCTCGACCGTGATCTCGTAGGTGTCCGGCAGGATGTCCACGCCCTTGTAGGCCGCCACGTCGATCAGCACGCCGCGCGTGAACAGTGCCCCCACATTGTGGACGCCAAGCTTCGTGAAGCCCGTGCGGGTGGCGTTCTCGTCGACCTTGTAGCAGTTGTACCAGCTGTTTTCGTGCGTCTGGTGGGCGAAGCCGTCGAATTGCGTGCCGACCTGACCGATCTCGGAGATGACAATCTCCTCGTTCGAGCCGCGCCGGTTCGACGGCTGGTTCATGAACGTGCGCTTGATGTGCACGTCGAAGCGGCGGGTCCCGAAGAACGGCATCTTGTCGGAGAGGAGGTGCCCCAGCTCGATGACTTCACCGGTCTTGATGAGCTTGGCCGCGTTCATCACCGCGGCGGGCTTCTGATGGTTGGCGGAGCCGCGCTCGTCCTGCGCCCCCCATTTCGAGGGGCAGCGCTGCGACTCCAACGGCGGCGACCACGACGGAGTCTGAGCGAGCGCGACGCTTGCAACGAGCATGGATACGCCGAGCGTGGCGATGAGCTTCATGCATTCCTCCCAAGCTGAATTGGCCGCGATTTTCTTCGAGGCCATGTGAAGCATGATCCTCGAAACCGGGGAGAGCAAGGCGCGAAGACGGGCACCAACCTCGGCGCGTGCGCGGGTGCGACGACCCGATCATCGAGACGAATCTGGGCAACCAAGCCGACAGGCACCAGATTTGCGGGGACCCGGCGGACCCGCTAAGACAACGCCGCCGCGAGACCTACCGCAATGGACCCGACATGAAAGCCGCCGTGATCGTCTTCCCAGGCTCCAACCGCGACCAGGACGTCGCGCGGGCCTTGCAGCAGGCGGGCGCCAGCGTCAGCAGTGTATGGCACGCCGAGTCGGAGCTGCCTGCCGACACCGATCTCGCCGTCCTGCCGGGCGGCTTCAGCTACGGCGACTATCTGCGCTGCGGCGCCATCGCCGGACGCGCGCCCGTCATGGACGCCGTTCGCCGCCACGCCGGACGCGGCGGACTCGTCCTCGGAATCTGCAACGGCTTCCAGATCCTGTGTGAATCCGGGCTGCTGCCGGGGGTTCTGGTGCGCAACGCCAACCTGCGCTTCATCTGTCACCGGCAGGCGCTGCGGGTTGAGCGCGCCGACACGGCCTTCACGCGACGCTACGCGCAAGGGCAGGTGATCAACGTGTGCGTGGCGCATGGCGAAGGCAACTACTTCGCCGACGAGGACACGATCCGGCGGCTCGAAGGGGAGGGCCTTGTCGCCTTCCGCTACAGCGACGCGGCCGGCCACGTGACCGCCGATGCCAATCGCAACGGCTCCCTCAACTCGATCGCGGGAATCTATTCGGACGAGCTCAACGTGCTCGGCCTGATGCCGCACCCGGAGAACCTGATCGACGATCTCGTCGGCGGCACGGACGGCCGCGGCATGTTCGAGAGCCTGGTCGCGACCGCTTCCCGCGCCGCGGCCTGATCGGGAAGGCTGTCCCGGATGTGATCCGGAAGAACGGCTTAGTAGGACAGCCTGAGCGTTGCGATCTCGCCGGCGATCTTCTTGAAAACGTCGTTGAGCTCGGACGCCGTCGTCACCGAATGATACATCGACGGGTTGCTCGCGCAGTTGCGCAGCAGCGTCTCGTTCCCCTCGATCACCCGGATCGTATAGAGGTTGATGGTCTTCTTGATTTCCTCGCAGACGCGATCGGTGCGACCGTCGATCACAACCGGGTCGGTGCTCAACTTGTTTTCCGTATTGATGCCGTCGGTCAGGAACACGATGGTCTTCTGAAGCTTGCCGTTGGGCGGCTGTGCGGTGCTCAGCGGAGCGCTGGGGGTGAGCATGGCCATCCCCCAGGCGAGCCCGATGCCGGTGTTGGTGTTGCCGGTCGGGTTCATGGCGTCGATGGCCGCCTTGAGCCCGGCGAAATTGCGCGACAGCGGCTGGATCGGAAGCAGCCCCGGATACTTGCAGACCACAGCCGGGTAGAGCGTCTCCGCCGTCGTCGCCACTGGATCACGATAGTCGTATGGGTCATCGCGATCGGCGACGCACCCGGTCCAGGCAGCTTTGTCGGTCCTGAGGGCGGTAGGGGTGTTGGGAGACGTAAAGGTGAGCCAGGTCGCGTCGCGGGAGGCGATTCCGACATTGACCTGGGAATTGAAAGCCACGACGCCGATCGAGACATAGGCACCCGTCGAGGCGCCCTGGAGCGTGTCGATCAGGTTCTTGGCGGCTTCCTTGAGGGCCGCCATCTTTCCCGATGCGGCCATCGACCCGGTGTTGTCGAGCACCAGCACCACCTCGAGCGACATGCTGCTGGTCGGCACCGACGCCGTGGCCGTGAGGTCCGCGACCGTGTTGCCGATGAACCGGCCGAACATCGTCGGCACCTGGGCATCGACGACGACGGTGAGGACGTCGCCCGTGGCCGTGACGGAGAATCTCGTGACGGTGACGCCTTCGCTGCGCGGGAAGGCGCCGTTGAAGACGGCACGCGCGTCCTTGTCGACATCCTTGCGGTTCTGCTCGAGAGCGATCTTGCCGGCTGCCAGCGCGGCGGCATCGACCGCCTTCTGGAGGTGCGCATGGGCTTGCGACGCGCGGGAGTAGTCCACCGCCGCCCCGACCAGGCCGAGCACCGGCACCACGGCGAGGGCGAACATGAAGCCCACCCCGCCGGCAGCATCCGCGGCGAACCGTTTCCACATCGAGGCGCGTGACCTGTCCATGAGGCGTAGGGTGCCGCATGGGTGTTGCGGAAAGTTAAATCCAATTCACGAAAGGAATTTAGCGCCGTGTTAATGCCGGCCGCCGTGGCGCGGCTTAGGGGCGTTCCCTCAGTGCGTGAGCCGCGTCGCCAGGATTTCGTTAACGATGTCCTGAAAAACACCCTGGATGCGGCTCGCGTCCCCGACATCGTAGTAGCGGGGAGTGCCGTTCTCGTCCGTCGAGGCGCATTCGCTCAGCAGCGTCGCGTTGCCCTCGATCACGCGGATCGTATAGAGCCGGATGCCCTGACCGCCGGCTGACTTGATGTTGTCGCAGACCTTGCGCGTGCGTGGGTCGATCTGGCCGCTGATAAAGGGCCCCTCGCTGCAGTCGCTGTTGCGGTAGGCGCGGCTGCGCGTGTTGTTGCCGTCCGTGAGCAGGATCATAAACTTGTCGACGTCCGGTGCGCCGTAGGCGGCGGCGCCCGTGAACGGGCCTTGGTTGGAGAGCGTATCGAGCCCCCAGGCCGCCCCGATGGTGATGTTGGTGCAGCCATCCGGCCTCATTGCGCCGATGGTTTGTCGGAGCGCCTGGAAGTCATTGGTCAGCGGGCGAATCTCGGCGAGTTCCTGCCTTTCGAGACGGTTGCCGAAATATTCGCCGCAGACGGTGGCGAGATGAAGCGTGGACGGGTCGCCGGTGATCCGGCGGTCGTCGCGCGCATCGAGATCCTGGAGTTGCTCGCGGTCGGTCACACAGCCCTGCCAATCGTCCTTGCTCATGCGCAGCGCCGGGTTCGCGTCGTGCGGCCGATAGGTGATCCACCAGGCGTCCTTGTGGTGGCGGCCGACATTGACCTTGCTGTTGAACGGCACGATCGAGACCTTCACGAGTTCCTCGTCGCCCGAGTCCCTGACAGCTGTCTCGAGCTTGTCGAGCAGGGTCCTGGACGCCCGCTTCAGCTCCTGGAGCTTGTTCTTCGATGCCATCGAGCCCGTGTTGTCGAGCACGAGGGCCAACTCGATCTTCTTCCTGGCTGCAACCGCCGTCCCGCTGATCGGCATCTCGTTAAAGCCGGCGATGCGCATGAAGGCGGGGCGCACCGTGCCACTCGCCTCGACTCGAATGGACCGGCCCTGACGCGTCACGGTCACGGGGACAGCCGTGACCGAAGGGTCCGCCCCGAAAGCGCTGGTGAAAACGTCCTGCGCGCGGGCCTGAAGCTCGGAATCGCTCAAGAGTCCGCCGTCGCGGCTGAGGGCCAGCGTGGCGGCGTCCACGGCTCGTTGCATCCGCGCGTGCGCGGCGCCCGCGCGACTGTAATCGACGGCGGCGCCGAGCAGGACCATGACCGGGATCAGCGTCAGGCCGAAAAGTGTGGCCGTCGTGCCGCGCTCGTCCCTTTTGAAACATTTCGCGGTCTGCATCGCTCGCCTCCGGGCGCCCGGAGGCGCCTTACAGCTGAAGCTGCGAGGCGCGTGCCAGAGAATCTGTCCCGGATTGGCACGTTTGCGGCCGGCGCGACGGAAACCTTCGTTAACCCTCGTATTCCCGGGCAGGCGTTGCTAGATGAGAGCTCTCGCTTTATGGCCGGCAAGGCCGCGCTCGTGCCGCTGCCGCTTGGCGTCGGCCCGGGCCTCCTTTGGACGCATCTTCTTTCGGGCTGCCCCGGAGCCGTCCGGGGGCACCTCCGGATTCCATCCGGTGCGCGCTCCGGCCGGAAGATGCCTTCGTCATGGAACTTCGATGATCCGCAACGACGTGCCCATCACTTCCGACCTCGTCAGGGAGCATGGTCTTAAGGACGACGAATACCAGCGCTTCGTCCAGCTGATCGGCCGCGAGCCGACGCTGACCGAACTCGGCATCGTCTCCGCCATGTGGAACGAGCATTGCTCCTACAAATCCTCGCGCGTGCACCTGCGCAAGCTGCCGACGAGCGCGCCCTGGGTGATCCAGGGGCCGGGAGAGAATGCGGGCGTGATCGATATCGGCGACGGCCTGGCGGTGGTCTTCAAGATGGAGAGCCACAACCATCCTTCATTCATCGAGCCCTACCAGGGCGCCGCGACCGGGGTCGGCGGCATTCTGCGCGACGTCTTCACGATGGGAGCCCGGCCGATTGCGGCCCTGAACGCCCTGCGCTTCGGCGAGCCCGCCCATCCGCGCACCCGTCACCTGGTGTCAGGCGTGGTCTCGGGGATCGGCGGCTACGGCAATTCCTTCGGTGTGCCCACGGTCGGCGGCTCGGTCGGGTTCCACGAACGCTACAACGGCAACATCCTGGTCAACGCCATGGCGGTCGGCCTCGCCAAGAGCGACGAGATTTTCTACGCCAAGGCGACAGGCGTCGGAAACCCGATCGTCTATCTCGGCTCCAAGACCGGGCGCGACGGCATCCATGGCGCTACCATGGCCTCGGCCGAGTTCGACGATGCATCAGAGGAGAAGCGCCCGACCGTGCAGGTCGGCGATCCGTTCGCGGAAAAGCTGCTGCTCGAAGCCTGTCTTGAGCTGATGGCTTCCGGTTCCGTGATCGCCATCCAGGACATGGGCGCCGCCGGACTCACCTGCTCGGCGGTCGAGATGGGAGCGAAGGGCGATCTCGGCGTCGAGCTCTGGCTCGAGAAGGTGCCTTGTCGTGAAGAGGGTATGACGCCTTACGAAATGATGTTGTCGGAAAGCCAGGAGCGCATGCTCATGGTGCTGAAGCCCGGCAAGCAGAAGGAGGCGGAAGGAATCTTTCGCAAATGGGGGCTCGATTTCGCGGTGATCGGCAAGACGACCGACACCTTGCGCTTCGTCGTCAAGCACCACGGCGAGGTGATGGCCGATCTTCCGATCAAGGAACTCGGCGACGAGGCGCCGGTCTATGACCGTCCGCATCTGTCGAACGAGTTCCAGGGTGCGATCGCGACCGAGACCGTCGCGCCGCCGATGAGCAATGCCGACGCCCTGAAGAAGCTGGTCGGCTCGCCGGACCTGTCGTCGAAACGCTGGGTCTGGGAGCAATACGATCACCTGATCCTCGGCAACACCGTGCAGACGCCCGGGGGCGACGCCGCCATCGTGCGCGTGCTCGACGGCCCGAAGGGCCTCGCGCTCACCACCGACGTGACGCCGCGTTATTGCGAGGCGGATCCGGTCGCGGGCGGCAAGCAGGCTGTGGCCGAAGCCTGGCGCAACATTACGGCGGTTGGCGGCAGGCCGCTGGCCGTCACCGACAATCTCAATTTCGGCAATCCCGAGCGGCCCGAGGTCATGGGCCAGTTCGTTGGCTGCATCCGAGGCATCGCCGATGCCTGCCGCGCGCTCGACTTTCCGGTCGTGTCGGGCAACGTCTCGCTCTACAACGAGACCAACGGGCGCGGCATCCTGCCGACACCGACCATCGGCGCGGTCGGTGTGCTGGACGATGTCAAGCGCCACGCCACCCTCGCCTTCAAGCGTGAAGGCGACGTGCTCCTGCTGGTCGGCGCGATGCGCGGCTGGCTCGGCCAGTCGGTTTATCTGCGCGACATCTGCGGCCGCGAGGAAGGGGCGCCGCCGCCCGTCGATCTGGAGGCCGAGAAGAGAAACGGCGATTTCGTCCGCCACCTGATCCGTTCGGGACTGGTCGACACCGTGCATGACTGCTCCGACGGCGGGCTCGCGGTCGCCGTTGCCGAGATGGCCATGGCCGGCGGCATTGGCGCGACCTTGCCGGAATGCCCTTACCCCATGCCATGCCATGCCTACCTGTTCGGGGAGGACCAGGGCCGCTACGTCATCGCGGTTGATCCCGACAGCGCATCCGACATCCTCTACAGCGCCGGGCCGAAAGGCCTGAACATCGCCGTCATCGGCATGACGGGCGGGGCTTTGTTGACCTTGCCGGGGGAGGAGGCCATATCGGTCGAGGAATTGAAAGCCGCCCATGAATCGTGGCTGCCGGACTATATGGCCGGCCAGGCGGCCTGAAGGAGACCCGCGAATGCCGATGGATGCCCGCGAGATCGCGAGGCTGATCAGGGATGGCATCCCGGACGCCCAGGTCGAGATCAAGGACCTCGCCGGCGACGGAGACCATTACGCGGCCACCGTCACCTCGGCCGCCTTCAAGGGCATGTCGCGCGTGCAGCAGCACCAGATGGTGTATTCCGCGCTGCAAGGCCGCATGGGCGGTGCCCTGCACGCCCTTGCGCTGACCACGGTCGCCATCGACAATCAATTCAACAACCCGGCTTCGTGACCGCTGGGCGACAGGAGTAGGATATGGCGGATATCAAGCAGGTCATCGACGACGAAGTGAAGTCGAATGACGTCGTGCTGTTCATGAAGGGCACGCCGCAATTCCCGATGTGCGGCTTCTCCGGGCAGGTCGTGCAGATCCTCAATTACCTCGGCGTCCCCTACAAGGGCGTCAACGTTCTAGAGAACGAGGACATCCGCCACGGCATCAAGGAATATTCCAACTGGCCGACCATTCCGCAGCTCTACGTGAAGGGCGAGTTCATTGGCGGCTGCGACATCACCCGTGAGATGTTCCAGGCGGGCGAATTGCAGCAGGTTTTCGCCGACAAGGGCATCGCCGTGAAGCAGACCGCCTGACCGGCATCGACACGCGGCGAAAAGGGGCGCTCAGGCGCCCTTTTTTGTTGGCCGCCCAGACGCTTGGAAGCCGGCAGCGGCTCCCTTAACCCTATCCGGAGACGCGATTGTGGACCCGGATTTGTCATGTAATGTGCGGCCAGGCCGGGGCGCCGGCGAAAACACAGGGAGAAACGACATGATCAAGGCACGGACCGGGCTCGCGTCAGCCGCCGGACTCGCTGCGACGCTGCTGATGCTGGGCGCAGCGCCTGGTTGGGCACAGTCGGCCGCCGAGCCTTTCGCGGGCAAGAACGTCACCATGGTGATCGGCTTCGGCACCGGCGGCGGCTACGACCTGTGGGGGCGCACGGTGGCCCGGCATATCGGCAAGCACCTGCCCGGCAAGCCGACGGTCGTCCCGCAGAACATGCCAGGCGCCGGCAGCCTGCTCGCCGCCAACCACATCTATAATGTTGCGCCCAAGGACGGCTCGGTGCTCGGCATCATCGCCCGCGACGCGGCGCTGGCGGAACTCGCAGGGTTGCAGGGCGCACGGTTCGACGCCACCAAGATCTCGTGGATCGGAAGCCCGGCTGTCGAAACCAATGTCTGCATCTCCTACAAAACGGCCAAGGTGAAGACGGCCAAGGATCTGTTGAGCCAGGAGCTCATCCTGGGCAACACGGGGCCCGGCACCGGAACCTACACTTATCCCAAGGCGCTGGCCGGCATCCTGGGCATGAAGTTCAAGCTGATCAGCGGCTTCCCGGCCTCCTCCGACGTCTTCCTCGCCATGCAGCGCGGCGAGGTCGAGGGCATTTGCGAAAGCTACGACAGCGTCATGGGCAAGCAGCCCGACTGGATCAAGAACGGCACTGTCAACGTGCTGTTCCAGGCGGGCGCCGAGCCGAGCCCGCATCTCAAGGACGTGCCGTTCATCCTCGACCTCGCCAAGACCGAGGAGGAGAAGCAGGCGCTTCGCTTCCTCTATGCGGGGCAGGGGATCGGACGGCCGTTTGTGGCACCGCCGAATCTGCCCGCCGAGCGCCTCAAGATGCTGCGCGACGCCTTCAACGCGACGATGAAGGACCCCGAGTTCATCGCCGAAGTCACCAAGCAGAAGCTCGAACTCGAACCACAGACCGGCGAGCAGCTCGAGAAACTGATCAAAGATATCTACGCGACGCCCAAGCCTGTGGTCGAGAAGGTCGGCAATCTCGTCAAGTGAGTTCAAGTCCCGAACTGCGGACTGACGCCACGGAACGCGAAGATCCGAGTTCCGTGGCGTCCCCGAACGCCGGGCGTATTCGAAAATCGCCGTGGAGAAACTGCAAGAGCCTGGCAGTTGACCTTGCCCGTGTGTGGCTGTCGCGCCACAAATGCTGGTCTCGTTTACAGCAGCGCCCCAAATGTTGCCAAGCTCGGATCATTCCGGGCGGACGTGTGGCTTTTATGCACTAGAGCACAGCGTGCATCCCACGTAGGTTTGCGACGACCCAATTCTAGGTCGTCCGAAAGCTATCCGCCGCACCATTTAGGGGGCTTAACCATGAAGAAGTTCGTTATTCTCGCCGTTGCAGGTCTCGCCGTGTTGAGCGCCGCGGCTTGCGCAGGCGTTGGCAAGGGCAAGGGCAAGGCCCCGGCTCCGGCTCCGGTCGTTTCCCGCGCCGGCTGAGACTGCGATATCAGAACGGTATCAAAAGGGCCGGCTTATGCCGGCCCTTTTTCGTTCCGGACGCGGCGCTGGACCCGTGTTCGGATCATGCGCCGGGAACCGCGGTCGGCGGCACTGCACCCGTCTGCCCCCAAGCCGTGCAAGGCCCCGCGTTGCACTCGTGCCGCACCGCAGCGGATTCGTTCGGCAGCCGTCCGCGAGGTCTTCAATCACGGTTAATTCTTCTCCAATGTCATCCTGGGCGGTCCGGTGCACGGCGCCCAGGTCCGGTGTGCCGGGCTCGGTCTTGCATGGGTTTCAGGAGGAGAAGGTGCAGTCCAATCGGAATAACAGGATCGGCCTCGGCTTCCTTGCGGGGCTGCTCGCTCTGGCGATGTCCCCGACTCTGCCCGTGACGGCCCAGGCCCAGGACGGGGATCGACCGGTGCTCGACTTCGGCGTCAAGCACGAACCCGAGGCGGCCTATGCGGCGGCCGAGGTTCCGGCGGCGCTGCCGGGCCGCGGCACGAAAGCCACCGCCAAGGCGGCCCAGCCGACGCCGCCGTTGCAAGCCAGGGGCAAGCGCACCAGGGAAGCCGGTCAGCCTTACATCGAATTCCGCTCACGCTATGCGCTGAGCTATGGCCATACCTTCGTGGTGTTCGGGCGTCTCAACGCCAAGGGCGAAGTGGGCGAGATCAAGCCGGAGATGGTCGCCGGGCTGCATCCGGCCGGGGCAGGCGCGGAGCTGTGGACCATCGGGCATGTCATGCCGGTCCCGGCCGAGACAGGATACAGCGACGGCGATCTCGAAGAAGAATATGTCTCCAACCGCTTCCGCGTCACGCTGAGCGAGGAGCAATATGCGAAGCTTGTCGCCCACATCCGGCACAAGCAGGCGAACTCGCCGATGTGGCACGCGGCGCTTTACAACTGCAATCTCTGGACGGGCGAGATCGCCCAATTCCTCGGTCTGAAGACTGGCTTCCACTGGCTTCCGCCGGCCGAGTATATCCAGAAGATCAAGGAGATGAACTCGTCGGCGCCGCAGGCCGCCTGGTCGTCGGCTGCGCCCGCGCAAGGCGACGGCTCCGCCATCGTGCGCTGAAGCCGCCCGGTGCCAGGCGGCACCCGCCACTCTTCCACAAGGGCCGTTTCCACTCCGCTGGAATCGGCTCTATTCTTATCTGACGCAGTTCTCGGCGAGCGGGCTCGGCTCCGGTTCAGCCGGGGGCGAACTCCACGGGAGAGAGGTTCTCCCGCAGATCGCCGGACATAACGGTTGGCGTGTCGATCCGATGGCTCTCGCTGGTAAAATCATCTGGGTGCTCGGCATCGTCACCTGGTATGTTATCCGCTACCCGTTCGAGCGTAAGGCCAAGCGCGTGCGGGTGGTCGGCGGTGCACGTTCGGCCTCCGAACGCGTCGGCCTTGTGGCAGCGACGCTCGGGCTCGGCGTCATCCCAGGCTTCTATGTGGCGACCGGCTTCCCGCGATGGGCCGAGTATGCGGCGCCAGCCTGGAGCGTCGTCCTTGGAGCGCTCGTGTACGGCGCCGGCCTGTGGCTCTTCCGGCGCTCGCACAAGGATCTCGGCAAGAATTGGTCGATCACCCTCGAGATCCGCGACCAGCACCGCCTCGTGTCGAACGGCGTATATCAGCGCGTCCGGCACCCGATGTACAGCGCATTCTGGCTGATGGCTGCGGGGCAGGTGCTGCTGCTGCCGAACTGGTTTGCCGGGGTGGCCGGCCTCGTCGGGTTCGGTGTCCTGTTCTTCCTGCGCGTGGGCAAAGAGGAGGACATGATGAGGGAGACCTTCGGCGACGAATACCGCGCTTATATGCAACGCACCAAACGGATCATTCCCGGTATCTATTGACAGGCGAAAAGCGTGGCTGTTCCAACTCAATCCGGAACCGATGCTCCGAGTCTTTCCAAACGTTGACACGAGGTAGCGATGCGCGGCCGCGCCGTCCCGCTTTCATTGCCGCGACGGCTCGTCGGCGATCTGATGCGCTTCTCGATGGGCGTGCCGCGCGTGACCGTGCAGCGTCGAATGAACCTGACGCCGCTGGTCGACGCCAGGAAGGCGCTGAGGGAGCGGCCGTCCTGGACGGCGATTTTCGTCAAGGGCTACGCCCTTCTCGCGCAGGAAACGCCGGAGCTGCGTCGCGCCTACGTCAAGCTGCCGTGGCCCCAGCTCTACGAATATCCCGAAAGCGTCGCAGCCATTACCTACGAGCGCGAGCATTGCGGTGAGAAAGCAGTGCTGCTGAGCCGGATCAAGAGCCCGGCCGGCCGCTCTATCACGGAGCTCAGCCGGCTCATCCGCGAGGCCCAGTCCAAGCCGGTGCTCGAGGTCGCCGACTTCCGCAGGGCGTTGCGCACGGCGCGCGCGCCGGCTCCCTTCCGACGTCTGGCAATGTGGCTCGGCCTCAACCTCGGACGGCAGCGCGCGAATTATTTCGGCACCTTTCATCTGTCGGTCTATTCGGGGCTGGGGGCCGAGTCGTTCAACCCGCTGTCCCCGCTCACGACGCTGCTCAATTACGGACCGATCGACGAGCAAGGCTGCGTGAATGTGCGCATCCTCTACGATCATCGCGTCATGGACGGCGCCACGGTGGCGCGCGCGCTGGAACGCTTCGACACCTTGCTCAACGGCCCGGTCGCCGACGAGGTGCGCGCGCTTGGCGCCGGACCGCCCACCGCGGAGCGGTGATCAAGCTTCGGGCGTGCCGAAGCCGCCATGTGGCGCCCAGCCCCCGGCGAGGAGATGCCCCGCGTCGACTGGCAGCACGACGCCCGTGATCGCCGCCGCGGCGTCGGACGCGAGAAAGGCGATGGCCGCGGCAATTTCGTCGCTGGTCGCAAGCCGGCCGAGGGCGGTTGAATCGGCAAGGCGGCGTTCGTCGACGAGACCGAAAAACAAACCCCGATCGAGCGCCGGCGTGCGCACATAGCCGGGCGCGACGGCGTTGACGCGGACGCCATGCCGGCCCCAGGCGCCGGCAAGCGCCCTGGTCAGGGC
This sequence comes from Beijerinckiaceae bacterium, assembly GCA_036556825.1. Taxonomy (GTDB): domain Bacteria; phylum Pseudomonadota; class Alphaproteobacteria; order Rhizobiales; family Beijerinckiaceae; genus JAJKJG01. The sequence goes on along the minus strand of DATBIR010000101.1, from coordinate 24,167 downwards.
GATGACCGCGGCTTTGGCCGGGCCATAGGCGACGAGCGGCCCCGGCTCGAAGCCGGCGATGGAAGCGATGGTGACGATGCTGCCCCGTCCCCGCGCGGCCATGCCGGCGCCGACCGCCTGGCAGATGTTGCGCGTGCCGTTCACATTGGCCGCAAAAACGTCGTCCCAGGCCTTCTCCGAAATGCGCTCCGGCGGACGCGGCGGGTCGAGGACGCCGGCCGCGGTCACGAGCACGTCGATGGCGCCGTGCTCGGCCTCGATCTGCGCGACGGCTTTCGCCACGGCGGCCCGGTCGGTGACATCGAGCGCGATCCCGGTGGCGCCGAGATCGGCGGCGGCGCGGCCCAGCGCGCCCTCGTCCCGGTCGAGCAGGATGACGCGCGCGCCGTCGCGCCGAAGACGCGTGGCGGCGGCGAGGCCGATGCCGCTTGCACCGCCCGTGACAGCCGCAACCCGCCCGTCGAAATCAAGCCCCATGCAACTCCGCCCACCGTGTTTCCCAGCGGATTTCCTATAGCATGTCCGGCGGAAGCCGCCCCGGACTGGGGCCTGGCGGTTCCAAGGGGAATGCGTGCTAAGAGACGGCCGAAGCCGTTTTCCACGTCGGGAAAATCGGATCTAGCCTATGGCGCCGGGCGTTCCTACGAGTTTCACGGAAGATGGTTTCGCGAGGACGTCATGCCTTCTCCTCATGAGGCGCGAGCCGCGGTCGTCGTCACGGGCGCGTCAGGCGGCATCGGGCGCGAGATCGCCAAGGTGGCGGCCCGTGAAGGGGGGCCTCTGGTGCTGGTCGCACGCTCCGCCGATGCCCTCGCCGAAGCTGCCGAGGAGGTGCGTCAGGCCGGCGGCGAGCCGTTCACGCTCGCCCTCGACCTGTCCTTCCCCGATGCGCCCGCAGAGGTCGAAAGCTTCCTGGCCGCCCAGAATCTCGTGTGCGGCGTGCTCGTCAACAATGCCGGCTATGGCCTGCTCGGGGCGGCGGCCGCCCTGCCGCGCGCGGAGCAGCTCGGCATCGTCGACCTCAACATCCGCGCGCTCACCGAGCTGACCTTGCGGTTTCTCCCCGGGATGGTGGCGCGCCGCAGCGGTGGCATCATCAACCTGTCTTCCGTGGCCAGCTTCCTGCCCGGCCCCTATATGGCGCTCTATTATGCCAGCAAGGCCTTCGTGCGTTCCTTTTCGGAGTCCCTGTCGGAAGAGCTGCGCGGCAGCGGGGTCACGGTAACCTGCGTCGCGCCCGGCCCCGTGACGACCCATTTCCTCGGGCGCGCGGGAGCCAGGCAGGTGCGGCTGTTCAAGGCGTTGCCCAAGGTCACGCCGGAGATGGTCGCGCGCAGGGCGTGGCATGGCTTCAAGCGCGGCCGTCGGCTCGTGGTGCCGACCGTCATGGCAAACCTGAGCGCCTTTGCGGGGGCGCATCTGCCCCACGCGTTCCTGCTGCCGTTCATGGCCCGCGCGCAACGCCCGCGGGAGCGGTGAGGCGGTTCAGCGTGCGAGCGCGGCCCGCACCAGCTTGAGCGCGTCCTCGCTCGCCCACTCGGCCGGACCGTTGATCAGGGCCAGCTCGCAGCCGTCCGGATCAACCAGCAGGGTGGTCGGCATGCCGACTGCCTTGCCGACGCGCTTGAGATCCTGAAACACCTTGGCTTCCGGATCGGCGTAATAGGCCAGCCGCGCGACCCCCGCTTCCTTGAGCCAGGTCCTCGGCTTGTCGAGGTTGCGCGTATCGATATTGACGGCGACCACCTCGAAATCCCGTCCGCCGAGCTCGCCCTGGAGCCTGTCGAGGGCCGGCATCTCCTGCCGGCACGGGGCGCACCAGGTCGCCCACAGGTTGAGGAGGACGGTCCGGCCCCGGAACGCTGCCAGCGAGGTCGGGCTGCCGTCGGGTCCGTTGAAGGCAAGATCCGGCAGCGGTTTCGGCTCCCTGGCGACCGTCACTGCCGCCACCTCGCCGCGGGCCAGAGGCGCGAGGCGGGCTGCGGCCGTCTTAGCCGCCGGGCATTGGCCGGCAGCGCTGTTGCCGGCGCCGTCCGTCCCGTATAGGGCGATGACGCCAAGGCCAAGCACGGCAGCCGCTATTCCGGCAAGGAGCGCACGGGTGGTCTTCAGGCGCATGGGTTCAACGGACGGCAACAGGCCATGAGCAACCGGATGTGGGGTGGGCGCTTCGCGAGCGGCCCCGGCGAGATCATGGAAGACATCAACGCTTCCATCGATTTCGACAAGCGCCTGGCGCCACAGGATATCCGCGGCTCACTGGCGCATGCCGGGATGCTCGGCCGGGCCGGGATCGTGCCCGCCGAGGATGTGGCGGCGATCGAGAACGGGCTCAGGACGATCCTTGGCGAGATCGAAAGCGGCGCCTTCACCTTCTCGCGCGGTCTCGAGGACATCCACATGAATGTCGAGGCGCGCCTGGCCGACCTGGTCGGCCCGGCGGCCGGGCGGCTGCATACGGCGCGCTCGCGCAATGACCAGGTCGCGACCGACATGAAGCTGTGGGTGCGCGACACGATCGATGCGCTCGATACCCAGCTCATCGACCTGCAGACCGCGCTTGCCGAGAAGGCGCATGCATTTGCCGCTGCCGTCATGCCGGGTTTCACGCATCTCCAGTCGGCGCAGCCGGTCACCTTCGGCCATCACCTGCTTGCCTATGTGGAGATGTTGGCGCGCGATCGCGGCCGCTTTGCCGACGCGCGGCGGCGGCTCAACGAATCGCCGCTCGGCGCCGCGGCGCTGGCGGGCACGTCGTTCCCGATCGACCGCTTCGTGACCGCCGAGGCGCTCGGGTTCGACCGTCCAACCGCCAACTCGCTCGATTCCGTGTCCGACCGCGATTTCGTCCTCGAGACGGTCGCGGCGGCGGCGATCTGCGCCGTGCATCTGTCGCGCTTCGCCGAGGAGATCGTGCTCTGGACGTCGGTGCAGTTCAGCTTCGTGCGCCTCTCGGACGCGTTCACGACGGGCTCGTCGATCATGCCGCAGAAGCGCAACCCGGACGCCGCCGAGCTGGTGCGCGGCAAGGCCGGCCGCATCATTGGTGCGCTCAACGCGCTGCTCGTCGTCCTCAAGGGCCTGCCGCTCGCCTATTCAAAGGACATGCAGGAGGACAAGGAGGGCACGTTCGACGCGTTGCATTCCGTGTCGCTGTGCATCGCGGCGACCGCCGGCCTGGTGCGCGACATGGAGCCGGACGTGAAGGTGATGAAGCGCTGGGCCGGCGCCGGCTATGCCACGGCGACCGACCTTGCCGACTGGCTGGTGCGCGTCCCCGGCCTGCCGTTCCGCGAAGCTCATCACGTGACCGGGCGGCTCGTCGCCCTGGCGGCCGATCGCAAGATCAGCCTGGAAAAACTATCGCTTGCCGACATGCAGGAGGTCGAGCCGCGCATCACCGATGACGTTTTCGCCGTTCTCGGGGTCGAGAAATCGGTGCGCAGCCGCACGAGCTACGGCGGCACCGCCCCGGCCAACGTGCGCAAACAGGCGAAGCGTTGGCTGGCACGGCTCAACAAGGGGCAGTAGCAATCGGCGGTCGGCAGCCATTCAAGGGCCCGCCTGCCCGCGGCCTGATGCCGACAGCCGTCTAGATCGGGATCAACGCCGGGGCGAACCAACCGATGATCGCGAATATCAGGCCGATGGCGCCCAGCCCTCCGGCTGCCCAGGCGAGCCAGCTCACGCCGACGACGACCGATGCCGAAGCCAGCACGATGGCCAGCTGCAAGGCGGCGGAAGCCACGTCATACATGTTGTCGGTCGCGAGGGCGCGATCCCGCGCCTCCTCGGCGGCCTTGGCGCGGGCCACCAGTTCCTTCCGTCCCTCGTTCGTCTCCGGCTCGGATTCGTAGCGCGAGGCGGTCGATTTCCAGCCGTCAAGACGCTTCGCCAAGGCGTCCTTGCGTTCCGGCGCGACCGCGTCGAGCTCGAGTTCGAGCAACTCGGCTGCGATGCGCACCGATGTCTGCCGGATGGTCTTGGCCTGATAGAACGACCACAGGTTCGAGGCGTCGATATTGTATTTGAGCGCGTCCTGCGCGGCATTGTCGCCGATCGTCTGCACGATCGCCAGAAGCGCCGCCAGGGCGGCGATCAGGAGGGCCATGTGTCTCGCGCCGCGCTCGCGCAGCTCCGCAAGAGTGTCCGAGGTGTCACGCGCATCAACCATCATTCATCCTTCGCGACTGGCCGGTCAGGGCCGTTTCAGGCGCGCCACACAACAGAACGGCGGGCACAAAAGCAACAATCCGCCGCCCTCTGCCCACCGGCCGATGCGAAAGTCTCGCATCCAGCGAGGCTTGCGGGTATGGTGCGGCACCTTCGGAGACCCTTGATGAGTCTGCTGTCCGTTTCCGCATGCCGTCTCTTGCTCGTGTCAGGGCTCGTGATCTGCGCCCTCGCGGCGTGCGGACGGCGTGGCGGGCTGGAAGCGCCGCCGGACCCGGCCGTCACGGCCCAGCCGGCCCGCCAGGTGCAAGGCCAGACCATCGATGACGAGGAAGAGCTGCGCAACGAGGTGGTAGCCACACCTGCTCCGACCCCGCCGCGCCGGCGCGCGCGCGACTACACCGTCCCGAAACAGCCCTTCATTCTCGATCCGCTGCTTTAACGCCTGATCGCTTTCAGGTTGAACCAATCACGTTCCGCATCCTTTTGAGCCGCATGGGGCCGGACCAAGTCCGGGACAAACCTTTTTCGGCGAAGAGACCACGTCGCCGTGTCATGCTTTAGGGTGCGGCCGGATCGGGTCGTGTCGATCCGCTCCGATTCTCCTTGAGTCGCATGGTCTTTTCGGCGAAGTGGCGTTCACCCCTGATCACGTCCGGGTAAGGTCCCGGGGATCAGCTCGGGCAGGCTTCCGTCGGATCATGCTCTAAGAGTCACGGGATGCATCATTTCGAGTACCGCGCCGGCGTGATGCACGCCGAAGATGTCGACCTGCGCACCCTCGCGAGGGAAGTCGGCACTCCGTTCTATTGCTATTCGACGGCAACCCTGACCCGGCATTACCGGGTTTTCGCCGACGCCTTCGCCGGACAGGATGCGCTGGTCTGCTACGCCATGAAGGCCAACTCCAATCAGGCCGTGCTCAGGACGCTCGGCCGCATCGGGGCCGGCATGGACATCGTGTCAGGAGGCGAGCTCAGACGCGCCCTCGCGGCCGGCGTGCCCGGCGAGCGCATCGTTTTCTCGGGTGTCGGCAAGACGCGCGAGGAGATGGCTGCGGCCCTCGACGCCAATATCCTGTGCTTCAACGTCGAAAGCGAGCCGGAGCTGGCTGCACTGTCGGAAGTCGCCTCGTCGAAGAATGTGCAGGCTCCGATCTCCATCCGCGTGAATCCTAACGTCGATGCGAAGACGCATCGCAAGATTGCGACGGGGAAATCCGAGAACAAGTTCGGCATTCCGATTTCGCGGGCGCGGGAGGTCTATGCCCAGGCGTCCCGGCTGCCGGGCCTCAGCGTCACCGGCGTCGACACCCATATCGGCAGCCAGATCACGGACCTGGCGCCGTTCGACAACGCTGCGCAACTCCTGGCCGAGCTGGCGCGGGACCTGATGGCCGACGGTCACCGCCTGCGCCACATCGATCTCGGCGGCGGCCTCGGCATTCCCTATCGCGCGGGCGACGCCCCACCGCCGGAGCCGCGCGCCTATGCGGATGTAATCGGACGTCACACCAAGGGTCTCGGCCTCAAACTCATTTTCGAGATAGGGCGCATGATCGCCGGCAATGCCGGTATCCTGGTAACGCGCGTGATCTACGTGAAGCCCGGCGAGGGTAAGACCTTCATCGTCGCAGACGCCGGCATGAACGATCTGATCCGGCCGACGCTTTACGATGCAGAGCACGACATCCTTCCGGTTGTCGAGCCGGCGGCGGGCACCGGGCGGATCGTTGCCGATGTGGTTGGTCCCGTCTGCGAGAGCGGCGACTACCTCGCTCTCGACCGTGCCATCCCCGACGTCCACCCGGGCGATCTCCTCGCGATCATGACCGCCGGGGCCTATGGCGCGGTGCAGTCCGGGACCTACAACACGCGGCGCCTTGTTCCCGAGGTGATGGTCAACGGGCGCGATTACGCCGTCGTGCGGCCGCGGCCGTCTTACGAAGATGTGATAGCCCTCGACCGTATGCCGCATTGGCTGACCTGATGGCCGGCCACATTTGACGGCTGCCAGCGGTAACCAGCCATGCTACCCTTCACCAGGCAGCGCGGTGCGCGACAGGCCATCAAGAGATGGCCCTGCTGCCGAAACCAAAAAGAGCGGAATGGATTTGACGTGAAGCCATGCCGCTCCAGGAGAGCTTGATGAACGCCAGCCCGAACCCGCCCAAGGGTTCGCAAGCCCCCGACAATCCCAGAAGCGCGCTGCAGATGCGACTGGAACGGCTGGTCGGCCGGGCGCGGGTCGCGCTCTGGTGGGAAGGGGCCTGGCCGGCGCTGTGGATGCCGATCGGCATCGTGCTGGGATTCTTGGTGGTGTCCTGGCTGGGCGTGTGGCTCGATGCATCGCCGCTGGGCCGGCAGATCGGCCTCGCGCTGTTCGCTGGAGCCTTGATCCTGTCGTTATGGCCGCTGGTGCGGCTGCGCCGTCCGCGCCGCGCCGCTGCTCTCGATCGTCTCGATCGCGATTCGGGTCTCCGGCATGGCCCAGCCCGGGCCTTCGACGACACGCTCGCCCTTGGGCATGGCGATTCGGGCTCGCGTGCTCTCTGGGAGATGCATCGCCGCCGCGCCGAAGCGGCGCTCGCCGGCCTGCGCGTCGCCATGCCGCGTCCCGATATGCCGCGCCGTGACCGCTATGCGGTGCGCGCTGCGGCGCTCATCGCGGTCGTCGCCAGCGCATTCGTAGCCGGTCCAGAGGTTGGATCGCGCATCGCCGCGGGCTTCGACTGGCGCTCGCCCGGGCCCGCGGCGCCGAGCTTCCGCGTCGACGGCTGGATCGACCCGCCGCATTATACGCGGCTGCCCCCGCTGATGATCGATCTCGCCGCCGGCGAGCAGCGCCTGCGCGCTCCGATCCGCTCGACCCTGGTGATCCGCGTCGCCGGCAAGGCCGACGTCACCGTGACGCCCGGGCACGGCCTTTCGGCATTGCCGGCTCCGGAAAACCAGCGGTCCGATCTGCGTGAGCAACGCTTTACCCTTACCGGCAACGCCGATCTGTCGGTCCGCACCGGCCTGACGGGCGGCCTCAGGCTCGCCGTCGAGGCAATCCCCGACAAGCCGCCCGAAATCGCCTTTGCCGGCACGCCCGAGAGCAATGCGCGCGGCACCTTCAACGTCGGCTATCGCGCCAAGGATGATTACGGCATCACCGGCGTCGAGGGCGTTGTCGAGAAGGGCGAGGGCTTCGTCGGTCGCCGCTCGCTGGTGGCGGCGCCGCGCATCGCGCTGACTCTTCCGCCGGACGCGCTCGGCGAAGCGGACACGAAGACGACGGTCGATCTCACCACGCATCCCTGGGCCGGCGCGCGCGTGAAGCTGACTCTCGTCGCCCGGGACGAGGCCAGCCAGGAAGGGCGCAGCGACACGATCGATTTCGTGCTGCCGCAGCGCCCGTTCACAAAGCCGCTCGCCAAGGCGCTGGTCGAGCAGCGCCGCAAGCTCGTGCTCGATCCCGACGATCGCCGCCGCGTGCAGATGGCGCTGGATGCGCTCCTCATCGCGCCCGAGCGCTACACGCCGCAATGGGGCGTCTTTCTTGGTCTGCGCAGCGCCGGCGACCGGCTGCGATCGGCGCGCGGCGACGCCGACCTGCTCGAGGTCGCTGAATTCCTCTGGAACATGGCCGTGCAGCTTGAGGATGGCGATCTGTCCGAGGCCGAACGCGAGCTGCGTGCCGCGCAGGAACGCCTGCGTGAAGCGCTCGAGCGCAATGCTCCCGAGGAGGAAGTCAGGCGGCTCACGGATGCCCTGCGCCAGGCCATGGACCGCTTCCTGCGCGAGTTCGCCGAGCGCATGCAGCGCGAGGGACAGCAAGCCGAGCAGAACGGGCAGACGCCTGATCGCGTGATCTCGCAGGATGATCTCAACCGCATGCTCAACCAGATGGAAGAGGCAATGCGGCGTGGCGACATGGCCGAGGCGCAGCGCCTCCTCGATCAGCTGCGCAACATCCTGGAAAACCTGCAAACCGCGCGGCCCAACAGCCGCATGACCGATCCCCTTGCGCGGGAGATGAACCGGTCGATGGAAGAGCTCGATCAATTGAGCCGCGATCAGCAGCACCTGCGTGACGAGACCTTCCGGCAAGGTCAGGAGCGGCGCATGCAGCGCGGCGACCGGCGCCAGCAGCAGGGTCAGCAGGGCCAGCGTCAGCAGGGCCAGCGCGGACAGCGCCAGCCGGGCCAGCAAGGCGGGCAGGAGCAGGGCGAAGGCGAGGACGGCCAAATGGATCCCGAAGGGCTCGGCCGGCGCCAGCAGGCCTTGCGCGAGCGCCTGCAGGAGCTGCAGCGACGCATGCGCGGCATGGGCATGCAGAATGAGAAGGGCCTCGAGGACGCCGAAGGCGCCATGGGCGAGGCGCAGGGCGCGCTCGGGCAGGGGCAGGAAGGTCAGGCGGTCGACGCGCAGGGGCGCGCGCTGGAGGGACTGCAGCGCGGCATGCAGGGCATGGCCCAGCAGATGCAGCAGATGATGGGCCAGGGCGACGGCACCGATCCGGGTGGCGACCCGGGCCCGGGCAATCCCAACGGCCGTGCGCAGAACAGCCCGCGAAATAACGATCCGCTCGGTCGCCCGACGCGCAGCCGGGATTATTCGGACGGCCAGGTGCGTGTGCCGACGGCCGACGAATCGGCGATGCAGCGCGCCCGCCGCATCATGGAAGAGCTGCGCCGCAAGCTGGGCGATCCGGCGCGCCCGCGCGAGGAACTCGACTATTTCGACCGTCTGCTCCGGCGGAACTAGCGCCGTTCCGGAATGACAGCGAGCCTCGGCGTTTCACGCTGCGCACGATGCGCGTCCGCGGCAGCGGTGATTTCTTGTTGCCGCGCAGTGAAATAGCGTGATGGACACTCTGATCAGTTCGCTTGTTCCGATAGCAACCGCGGCCGTGGCGGTTGTGCTGCTCCTCGGTCTTTTCAACATGCTGCGTGGCGGCAGCCCCAGCACCTCGCAGCGCCTGATGCGCCTGCGCGTTCTGCTGCAATTCGTCGCCATCATCGTCATCATGGGCGTGCTCTGGTGGCGCGCCATGTAGGCATCATCCCAAAAGCCCGGGCGCCGATCCTGGTCGGCTTATCAATGCACAAGATATTTGTAACCTTGCCGCGCCGCGCATGATCCTCAGGTGGATGACGTGCACGCGACGTCAGGTGGCGTAGCCATGGCGCCCCAGCGGATGCACGAGTGTTGCCGCGATGACGCACCATGTGCGCAAGAATCGCACGCCCTTGGACGCCACGCCGAGCTACAAACGTTTCCGGCTTGGCGCGGTGGGCGGACGCGCTTATCGTAGACGCAAGTTCGCCCAATGCGTACGGGGGCATCAATGTTGAGTGCTGTTGCGCGAGAGTTGCTGCGCACAAGTAAGGGGTGCGCCGGCCGCAGCGCCGTTTTTGTCGCCGCCTTCGTGGCGACGGCTCCGGCGACCGCTTCCGACATTCTTTTTGCACGCACGCCCTTCTCCGCATTGCAGGCGATCGATGGGCGCATCGACATGAGCCGCGCCCGACAAACCGCCGGCGGCGAAGCGCGCGTGCCGGTCGACTACATGCAGCAAGCCGGCGGCGCGGCCGTGCCGCGTGCCGCGGTTGCTGCGGTTCCGGGTGTCGTAATCTCCGAACCGGTTGCAACGCCAACGACTGCGGCGGCGACGCGCATCTGGGGCTCGGGATTCGGCTACTGGTCGCGCACCGGAACCGATGCCAACGGCGCCGGCTTCACGACGCGCGGGGGCGGTGGCACGGTCGGGCTCGACCGCTTCGTGGATCCCTCGCTGCTGGTCGGAATGGCGCTGAGCTATTCGCATGCCGACACCAAGGGCCTGGGCGTGCGCAGCGAGAGCGACACCGTGTCTGCCTCGGCCTATGCATTCTGGGCCCCGTATGCGGGCTGGGAGCTGGAGGGTCAGGCCGGCGTCAACCGCTCCGACATCGATTCCTCGCGCATCCTCACATTCGGCGGGCTGGCGTTGCCGGTCAGTGGCGATGCGAACGCCGTCGGTTTCACCGCTCTTGCCAATGCCGGCTATCGCTTCCGCATCCCGACATCGGCCGGCCAGGCTTTCCTCAAACCCTTCGCCGGGCTGACCTATACGGCGCAGGACCGGGACGACTACACGGAGTTTGGCGCGTTCGGGCCGACGCTGTTCTTCCCCTCCAAGACCTTCGAGCGCTCGACCGTCAATGTCGGGGCGGCGATCGGCATCGATCTCGATGCCGGCAACGGGTGGATCGTAAGGCCGGAACTGCGCGCCGCATGGTCGCACCACCTGATCGACCCGTCACCGCCGATTCCGGCGCTGCTCGGCGGTGTACCGATCACGTTGCGTGACCCGGAGCCGGGCAGGGATGGTGCGCTCGTCGCGTTCGAACTGACCGGCGTAAAGGGCAACGTGCAACTCTTCACCGGATATACAGGCGAGTTTCGCTCCAACCTGGACGCGCACCAGGGTTACGCTGGAATCCGCTTCACGTGGTAGCGTGCCGGATGTGGCCCGCTGTGCGCCTCGAGCGAAATCCATCGACCCGACATGCTTTGATCGCCACACGAAGGACGTGGTCCCTTCAGATTGAATCCGTCACGTCTGCATCATCTTGAGCCGCATCATCTTTTTCGGCGAAGCGGTGAGCCCTTCGGCGATCATGCGGTAAGAAAAAGCCTTCTCGTTCATCCACAGTGATCTGGGACTTCGCAGGAACCGTCGCGCTTGCAAACGGTTGAGCCTGCGGAGGTCACCAATAGATGCGTCGGGATGGAAAGGGCCGTGGCCGTAAAGGCCCGCCGGGCTCGGCGGTTGCTTTATGGCTGGGCCTTTGCCTCATTATTCCCGCGTCTCTCCTGATGATCGCGGCGAGCGGTCGCGCGCAACAGCAGCCGGCGGATGCTGGCACGCAAGCGGAAATCGATCGCGCCCGGCGCGCGCTCGCCAAAGGTCTATCCGAACGCGCCAAGACTGGCGTCGGCGATGAGGAGCGGGGACCATCGGATGCTCCGCCGGCAGCAGCGGCTGTTCAGGATGACGACCTCATGGAGCGGGCGCGACGCGCGCTCGCCAGAGGTTTGGCCGAGCGCGCGAGGCAGCCCGCGACGCAGGATCGTGATGAAGAGCTCGTCGAGCAGGCACGTCGTGCCCTTGCCAAAGGATTGGCCGAGCGTGCCAGGGAACATGACGAGAGCGATCCGCTGGCGACGGGTTCGCTCAATTTTCCGGTGATCGGTTCGTCTCGTTTCCTGCGCCGGGATATCCCACAAGGCATCGTCGCCGGCGTCCAAAGGGAGCCGGAGGTTGAGCGTCTGTTCGACCCGCGCCCGCTCGGCACGCCCGGGACCTTGCGCGAAGTTGGGCGCGGACAAACGGCCGCGACGGCCAGGGTCCGCAACGTCGTTCCGTCCGTCGGCATTCCCCCGTGGCCGGTCCCCGCGGTGGCGCCGCCGCCTCCTTCCGATTCCCTCGCCGCCCTGCCGCCCGGGAGGGATGCGCGCCCGAGCACACCGGTCTCGCCGTCGGTGCGGCCGCATCCGGCCTTGCCAGATCCGACGGAGCCGGCGACGCCCGCGGGTCCCGCGCGAGCCGTAGAGCCCGAAACAGCCCTCCCCGCCGATCCACCCGCCGGGGTGGGGCCAGCAACGCTGCGGCCGGTCGCGCCGGCGGCGCCTCGGCCGAGCGCCGCCCGGCCTGAAAGCAATTTGCCGACGGTCGCGAGGTCGGCCGAACCTCGTCCCTCCTCACGCGCCGAACCCGGCGCGACGCGGCTGTCGCCGGCCACGCCCGAAACCGTGACGCCGTCCCGGCCCGGACGGACCGCGGCATTGCCCGGTGACCAGCCGCCGGTTGGCGCGAGCATCCCCGCTGCTCCCGCCGCACCCTCGCGCCCGCAAGCGCCCGCGGATGCCGCATTGCCGGGGACGACGGCGCCTGAGGTCGCAGCACCGCCGCCTGCGCGGCCAACTGCCGCGCTGCCCGAGGTGACCGAACCGGCGCCCCTCGCCAGGCCGGCGGAACCGCTGACGGTGCCGCCTCGACAAGCGCCCGCAGGGGCCGCGCTGCCGGCCGCAAAGGCTCCCGAGCCGGGCACCCGGTCGCCGTCCCAACCGAGCACCGCGCCGCCGGCCGAAGCCAGGGAAGCGGCGCCGCCGACGCAACTCTTTGCGCCCGAAACGGCGTCACGCCCCCAGGTCCCTGCCGGGGCCGAGGTGCCGTCCGCAAGAACGCCCGATGCGGTTCCCACGCCGCCAGCGCGTCCCACCGCGGCATTGTCGGACGATCGGCAGCCGCCGGTCACAAGATCCGTCGAGCCGGACGCCGCGGCGCATCCACCGGCGCCGGCGCCGCGGGCGCGCAAGCCGAGCGAGGCACCGGCGCCACCGGACGAGCACGAGACGGTCACGCCGCGTGAACCTGTCAAGCCGCGTTCACGCATCACGCGACGCGAGGAGCCGCCGCTGCGCGCCGAGCCGGACACGAAAGGCGCCGAAGAGCGCCAAAGCCGGCCGCGATCGCGGCGCATCAAGGTGCGCGAGGCTCCTGCCGTCACGCTGCCGCGACCGCCGGTGGTCGAGCCGCGGCAGTCGCCACGCGCCACGGTGCAGCGCGAGAGGCGGCCGCGGACGGCGGATCGCGCTCCGGTGCGTGCGCGGCCGCCGCGCGCCGAGACCGACAACTCGATGGTCCCCGTCATCCCGCTGCCGGAGTCTCTGCGCCCGACGCGGCCTCCTGCCGGAAGCCCGTTGTGAGCCGCTCGCGGCGGAACGAACGAATTGCAACAGCACGAGTTGACGTAGCACCAATTCCCAGAGGTGAAACATGCGACAGGCAGCTCTCGCAGCGGCGGCGACCGCAGCCCTTCTCGTCAGTCATCCGGCTTTGGCGCAACTCGGCGGCGTGGCCCTGCCGAGCGGCGTGAGCGTCACGGTGCCCGGCGTGCCGGGCGGCACCATCGGCTCGGGCGTGACAGTCGGCCCGGGCGGTGTCTCCACCGGTGTCACGGTCGGTGTGCCGGGAACCGGCGGCGTCAGTGCGACCGCCGGAGTCGGATCGTCCGGCATCGGTGTCGGCGCAGGCGTGGGTGGCGTTGGCGGCGTCGGCGCCGGGCTCGGTAGCGGCGGAGTGAGCGCCGGAGCCGGCATCGGCGGGGTCAGCGCGGGCGTTGCAACCGGCGGCCTTGGTGGCAGCGGCGTCGGTGGCGTCGGTGGCGCCGCGGGTGTCGGCGGGCCAGCGGCGTCGGGGCCCGCGACGACAGGCTCGATCTCGGGCGGCGCGGGAGCAGCGCCCGGCTTCGGCGCCGGACCGGTGGCATCGATTGCATTGCCGCGATCTTTGGCGCCGCTCGACCTGATCGGCCAGAGTCGCTTCACCGCCTTCTTCCCGGACTTCGGCTCGGTCAGTGGCACGCGCGAAGACCTGCAAAACTTCCGCAGGCCTCTGCGCGCCCGCTCGCGACTGCCGGCCCATGTGGTGCGCAACTGTCGCGAGGCGATCGTCGCCGCCGCGCTCCGCTATGGCGTCGTTCGCGTCGATGCGGCCGCGGCAGGGCCGATGCGTGCGGCCCGCGGCGGCTATTCGGCGCCGATCGAATTCAGGATGGTCTATTCGCGCCGGGGTGGGCTCGAAACGCGCAGCGCGACGGTCGACTGCCGCATGAACACTGCGGGGAGGGTCATCGCGGCGGCATAGACGACGATCCCGGCGCGTGAAGGGCGCGCGATCGCCTTCGTCGAGGAACATCGTGCCACGGGCGTGCACAGCGGCGCGGAGCCGCAGCGGGTTCGCGCCTTGTGTTTTCGGCGCCGCGCCTGTAGCCGAAGTGAATTGGTGATTCTCACATTCCTGGCGGGAGCTCCGCCGCGGCTCGTCTATGCGAGCCGCGGCACGGTTGTGCTCGGCCAAAAAAGGTTGCGAACGCTTATGGTTCAAGCAGCGCGCGATTTTGCAGACATTGACCTGTCTTCGGTCCGATGCCGTATCGTCTGAAGGTATTTTGCTGCGTCCTGCTTGCGGCCGGCGCGAACGGCGCCCTCGCGGCGGGGGCACCGACACCGCGGCCGGTCCCATCCGGGCCTTTCTCGGAATTGCGCATCGGCGGCTTCGCCCACGACCCGTGGGGGCCTGAAGCGGGCTCTCCCAGCCTCTCGGGCGAAATTCTTCTGAACAAGCCGTTCACGCCTGCAGACCTTTTCACCAGCTATTTCGTGCCGCGCCCGCATGTGGGCGGCAGCGTCAGCCTCGGCTCAAAGACGAGCTTCGCCTATACCGGCCTGACCTGGACGTTCGATCTCGCGCCGCGGCTCTTCGTCGAGGGCAGCCTCGGCGGCGCCATCCATACCGGCGAGACGCGCGATCAGTTCGTGCCGCCGGACCGCGCCGCGCTCGGCTGCTCGCCGTTGTTCCGCGAATCCGGCTCGGTCGGCGTCAGGTTGTCAGCCAACTGGAGCGTGATGGCGACCGTCGAGCGCCTCTCCAACAACGGCCTGTGCAGCCAGGACAAAGGCCTGACGAACATCGGCGCACGCATCGGCTACAGCTTCTAGAACTCTGATTTTGTTCGGCGAATTGGGACTGGCCGAGCTGGCCCGGGGGGCGGGTATGGGCGGGCTTTGCCAGACGATGCATGGGCATGATTTCATTCAGGCGTGATCGCGGCTAGCCTCCTCCGCCCCTGTCCAAGGCGAGCCGCGGAGCCGCCGCAAGACTGCTGCAGACGTGAGCGTTGACCATGGTTGCCCTGAACCGCATCTACACCCGCACCGGCGACGACGGCACGACCGGGCTCGTCACCGGCGAGCGCCGGCCGAAGCACGATCTGCGCATCGAGGCTTACGGAACCGTCGACGAAACCAACGCCTGCATCGGCCTGGTGCGTCTCCACACTGGCCAGGACACGGTCCTCGACGCGATGCTCGCGCGCGTCCAGAACGATCTGTTCGATCTTGGCGCCGATCTGGCGACCCCCGAGAACGGCAAGCCGCAGCGGCGCGTGCCGCTGCGCATCAGCGATGCCCAGGTCGAGCGCCTCGAGCACGAGCTCGACGGGCTCAACGAGGCCCTTTCGCCGCTGCGCTCGTTCGTCCTGCCGGGCGGTGCGCCGGCCGCGGCGGCGCTGCACCTCGCCCGCACCGTATGCCGCCGCGCCGAACGGCTGGTCGTCGCGCTGAACGACAAGCCGGACGAGGAGGTCTCGCCGGCCGCCATCAAATATCTCAACCGCCTGTCGGACTTCCTGTTCGTGGCCGCGCGCCACGCCAACCAGCGGGGCGACGGCGACGTCCTTTGGGTGCCCGGCCAGAACCGGTAAACGCCCCGCAGCTCGCCTCCGACCCGGCGCATGCCGGTCACGTTGACATTTGCGGAGCGGCATCGTTACGTCCGCTCGCTTCAGCGTTTTTGACGCCGGTCCCAACGGGCCGCCGTTCGCACGCAACAGCGCACATGGCCAACCTATCCGGCCGACGCAATCGGCCGCGCAACCGGCCGAAGGGCTTTGGCCGAAGGACTGATGGATGAAGATCCTTGTGCCCGTCAAACGGGTCGTTGATTTCAACGTGAAGATCCGCGTCAAGCCGGACGGATCCGGGGTCGACCTTGCCAACGTCAAGATGTCGATGAACCCGTTCGACGAGATCGCGGTCGAAGAGGCCATCCGCCTCAAGGAGCAGGGCAAGGCGAGCGAGATCGTCGCCGTGTCGATCGGCCCGCAGCAGGCCTCGGAAACCATTCGCACAGCCCTCGCCATGGGTGCCGACCGCGGCATCCTGGTCAAGACCGACCAGGTGGTCGAGCCGCTGGCGGTCGCCAAGATCCTCAAGGCTGTCGCCGCGCAGGAGAGCCCGCAGCTGATCATCCTTGGCAAGCAGGCCATCGACGACGACAGCAACCAGACCGGTCAGATGCTGGCAGCGCTGCTCGGCTGGCCGCAAGGCACCTTCGCCTACAAGCTCGCATTCGGCGATGGCTCGATCGACGTGACGCGTGAAGTCGACGGCGGTCTGCAGACTGTGTCGCTCAAGCTGCCGGCGGTGGTGACGACCGATCTGCGCCTCAACGAGCCGCGCTACGCATCGCTGCCGAACATCATGAAGGCGAAGAAGAAGCCGCTCAATGAAACCACTCCCGAGGCGCTCGGCGTCGACGTGGCGCCGCGCCTCAAGGTGCTCAAGACGGCCGAGCCCAGCGGCCGCAAAGCCGGCGTCAAGGTGGGCTCCGTCGCCGAACTCGTGGAGAAACTCAAGGTCGAGGCGGGCGTCCTGTGACCCACGCCACTCGCTGAAAGATTTGCTGTGCAATGACCACGCTGCTCATCGCCGAACACGATAACCAGGCGCTCAAGGACGTGACGCCGAAAGCGCTGACCGCCGCGAAGGCGCTGGGCGCGCCGGTGCATGTCCTCGTTGCAGGGCGCGGATGCAGGGCCGCGGCGGAAGTCGCCGCGAAGCTCGACGGGGTCGAGAAAGTGCTGCTCGTCGACGACGCCCGCTACGACCATCTGCTCGCCGAACCGACGGCGGCGCTGGTCGCGTCGCTGGCCGGCCCCTATGACGCGATCGTCGCGGCCGCCTCGACGACAGGCAAGAACGTCATGCCGCGCGTCGCCGCGCTGCTCGACGTCATGCAGGTTTCCGACATCATCAAGGTGGTCGCGCCGGACACGTTCGAGCGGCCGATCTATGCCGGCAACGCCATCCAGACCGTGCAGGCGAGCGACCCGAAAACAGTCATCACCGTGCGCACGGCGGCCTTCCAGGCGACCGGGGAGGGCGGAGCGGCCACCATCGATGCGGCATCCGCTGCGGCCGATCCGGGCGTGTCGTCGTTCAAGGGCGAGGAAATCGCCAAGCTCGAGCGGCCGGAGCTCACGTCGGCGCGCATCATCATCTCGGGTGGGCGCTCGCTCGGGTCGGCGGAAAACTTCAAGAAGGTGATCGAGCCGGTGGCCGACAAGCTCGGCGCTGCCGTCGGCGCGTCCCGCGCCGCCGTCGATGCGGGCTATGCCCCCAACGACTGGCAGGTTGGCCAGACCGGCAAGGTCGTGGCGCCCGACCTCTACATCGCCGTCGGAATTTCAGGTGCGATTCAGCATCTCGCCGGTATGAAGGATTCCAAGGTGATCGTCGCGATCAACAAGGATGAGGAGGCCCCGATCTTCCAGGTGGCCGATTACGGCCTGGTCGGCGATCTCTTTCAGATTCTGCCTGAACTCGAGCGCGAACTCGGCAAGGCGCAGGCGGGCTAGCGCATGATCCGGCGGAGCGAACACCACGTCGCTGTCCCGGACTTGATCCGGGATCATGCGGCCTAAAGTGGAACAGGACGGGATCGATCGAAGCGATCCCGCTTAGAGCATGATCCGGCACCGCGGCAGCGCTGTGCCGAAGCATCATGCAAACTCGAACAGGAGAGGGTGGGATCGCTTCGGCACGAAGCGTCCCGCTCGAAAAAGGCATGACCGGAACGACGCGGGGCACGCTCAATGAGCATTGACATCAAGACCGTCGGCGTGATCGGCGCCGGGCAAATGGGCAACGGCATCGCACATGTCTGCGCGTGCGCCGGGTTCAATGTGCGCCTGAACGATCTCAGCGAGGACCGCATCAACGCGGCCCTCGCCACAATCAACGGCAATATGGCCCGCCAGATCGCCAAGGGCACGCTGACGGAGGCCGACCGGCAGGCGGCGCTGGCACGCATCAAGCCCGCGGCCACCTACGAAGCCTTGGCCGATTGCGACATCGTGATCGAGGCTGCAACCGAGAAGGAAGAGGTCAAGCGCAAGATCTTCCAGGCGCTGTGCCCGGCGCTGAAGCCCGACACCATCATCGGAACGAACACCTCGTCGATTTCGATCACGCGCCTCGCGGCGGCGACCGACCGCCCGGAGAAGTTCATCGGCATTCATTTCATGAATCCGGTGCCGCTGATGGAGCTGGTCGAGCTCATCCGCGGTATCGCGACCGGAGAGCCAACCTTCGACTCCGCCAAGCGCTTCATCGACAAGCTCGGCAAGGTCACGACCGTGGCCGAGGATTTTCCCGCCTTTATCGTCAACCGCATTCTGCTGCCGATGATCAACGAGGCGATCTACACGCTTTACGAAGGCGTCGGCTCGGTCGAAGCGATCGACACGGCCATGCGCCTCGGCGCGCACCATCCCATGGGGCCGCTGCAACTCGCTGACTTCATCGGCCTGGATACCTGTCTTTCGGTGATGCAGGTGCTGCATGAGGGTCTCGCCGATTCGAAATACCGGCCCTGTCCGCTGCTCGTGAAATACGTCGAAGCCGGGTGGCTGGGCCGCAAGACCAAGCGCGGCTTCTACGACTACCGCGGCGAAAAGCCCGTCCCGACGCGCTGACGCAGCCTCATCGCTTCCTGGTGGCGGACTGCCCCCGTCGACGCAAGAGCCGCCAGGGCACGGGTGCCTCTCGATGGCGCCAGGCCTGTCCGCAGATGCTTAGCGGACCGCGACCGGAATCGGTAAAATTCGAGCAATCGGGCTCACCGGCGGACAAGACCTGATCGGGTAGGCTTGCCGCGATAACGGAGCCTGTTCCATGAACGTTACCGCTTCGGCCGGGATCGCTCCCGCCTGGACCGCCACCAGACCCACCCCGGCTACGGCCGCGCCGGCGCCGGAAGCCGAGACGGCCGATCAGCCGGTCGAGGAAACGACGAAGCCGGAGGAGGTCGCCGAGAAGTCCGCTGAGCCGCGGAGAGCGCCTGAAGGGCAGGGCACTCGCATCGACATCCGGGTCTGACGATTGGCTGTGGGTGCGGCGATCAATGCTGCGCCGCAACCTTCACAACTCCGTCACAGAGCTTGTAGATTGATAGGCGAAAGAGGATTCTGCCCTTCATCCTCAGGGAGGAGGTGGTGTGACGGTCCACGTTCAGCCTGTCGTTCGTCCTGACGCCTGTCCGGCGCTGGTCCTGAACGCCGACTATCGGCCGCTGAGCTATTATCCCCTATCGATCTGGTGCTGGCAGGACGCGATCAAGGCGGTGTTCCTCGATCGCGTCAACATCGTCTCGGAATATGACAGGACGGTGCGGAGCCCGAGTTTCGAGATGCGCCTGCCCTCCGTCGTCTCGCTCAAGACCTACGTCAAACCCTCGCGCCACCCCGCCTTCACCCGGTTCAATGTCTTCCTCCGCGACCGTTTCACCTGCCAGTATTGCGGCGACCGCGAGGACCTCACCTTCGACCACCTGATCCCACGCTCCAAGGGCGGCCACACCACCTGGGAAAACGTCGTCGCCGCCTGCTCGCCGTGCAACCTGCGCAAGGGAGACCGCCTGCCGCGCGAGGTCGAGATGTGGCCGAAACAGATGCCGTTCGCGCCGAGCCTGCACGACTTGCACCAGAACGGCCGGCTGTTTCCGCCAAACTACCTGCACGACAGCTGGCTCGACTACCTCTACTGGGATACCGAACTCGAGCCGTGAGCCCGCCGACCTTGCATGGCGGCGGCCAGCGCTGCGAAAGCCGCCAGCGCGAACGAGATCAGAACATTCCATCCCGCGAGCGAGAAGCCGAGGAAACGCCAAGCAGCTTCCGTGCAACTCACGACGCGCGTGCTCTGCAGCTGGCTCAGAAAGTCGTCCATGCTGCCGGCCTGCGGCGCAGGCGCGCCGCTGCAATCGCTCGGGCCGGCCCACCACGCCCATTCGACGCCGGCGTGGTAGGCCCCCAGCCCCGCGCTCACCAGGAAGATGACGGCCAGCAGGCCGAGCGCACCGCGCGCCCAGACGCTGCGGCTCGGCAGCAGCATGGCCACAACGGCAACCGGAAAGGCCGCGTAATACGGCTTGCGCTGCAAGAGGCAAAGGGGGCATGGCGCCAGACCGAAGCCGTATTCGAACACGAGCGCGCCGCCGATCGTCGCCGCGGCCGCGAGCAGGATCAGGGCGGCAGCGGTTCGGGGCTGGACGAGGCGGGCCATCGCGTGGGGCATCTGCGCGTTCAGAACAAATAACGGAAGGCCACGAAGCCGAGAACCACGACGACAACGGCCCCCGTTCCGACGATGGTGAAGTGGCGGTCGATCACGTCCTTGATGGGTCCACCGAAGCGCCTGAGCACCGCTGCAAGAGCGAAGAAGCGCGCCCCGCGCGTGATCACTGAAAGGATCACGAACCAGAAAAGGTCGTAGCCGGCGAAGCCCGAGGTGATGGTGACGAGCTTGTAGGGGATCGGCGTCAGGCCCTTCAGCAGGATCACCCAATGGCCGTAGTCGGCATAGGCGGCCCGGAACGCCTCCGCGCCTTCGCTCAGGCCGTAGATGCGAAAGAGCCATTGCCCGACCGATTCGTAAAGCAGTGCGCCGATGGCATAGCCGGCGAGCCCGCCGACCACCGAGGTCAGCGTCATGATGAGCGCGTAGCTCCAGACCCGGTCGGGACGGGCGAGCGCCATCGGCACCAGCATCACGTCGGGCGGCACCGGGAAGAAAGAGCTTTCGGCGAACGACACGGCGCCCAGGGCCCAGGGGGCGGCAGGGCGGGAGGCGAGGGCCAGAGTCCAGTCGTAGAGGCGTCGGAACATGGATTGCCGCGTCCTGGTGTGCGCTTACGCGGCCGGGTAGGGAAGGCCGAAGGCGCGCGTGAGAAACAGGCCGCCCTGGCGCAAACCCTCGCCGTCGATGCCGTGCGCAATGCCGCGGGACAGGTGCCATTGCACAGGCACGTCGGCGGCGGCGAGCGCATCGGCCGAGAGGAACAGCGCGTCGACCGGGATGATATCGTCGTGATCGCCGTGCAGCAGCAGGATTGGCGGCTTCGACCTGACCTGGCCCTTGAGGCTCTCTGGCCCGCCGCCTTCGTCCGCCACCACCATCCCGGAATAGCCGATGATGGCGGCCGGGGCGCGCTCGCGACGCAACCCGACGTGGAGGGCCATCATGGTGCCCTGGCTGAAGCCGACGAGCGCGAGCTTCGCGGCGTCGAGGCCGTGACGGGCGAGCTCAGCGTCCAGGAACGCGTCCAGCGCCGGCCCCGCGTGGTTGACTCCGCGCCAGCGCTCGTCCGGATCGCGGAAGGTGAGGGGAAACCACTGTCGGCCCATGGGTGCGCCGCTGCACGGCTCGGGTGCGTGCGGCGACACGAAGGCGGCGTCGGGCAGCCAGCGCTGCCATTGTCGGCCGATCTCGATCAGGTCGTTGCCGTCGGCGCCATAGCCGTGAAGGAACACGACCAGCTGCTTGGCCGCGCCCGAGCGAGGCGCGAGGCGGGGGCCGGCGAGGGTAGGGGGCATGGCTTCCTTCATCCGGGCGGGATCCGGTCAGGGGGTCTTGGTTCCTGTGCGGGTTTGCAACGGCCGGTCAAGCCCACCAAGACAAACATCAACCAATGACGGCACGACCGGCGACGGCAGCACCGCTTCGCCGGAAAAAGATCTTGCTGTCCAAAGATTACCGCGTGCTCATCGGCGCGCCCTCGCGCGACTTGGCGAGGCGATAATAGGCCCACAGCACCTTGGCCGCGACGCCGCGCCACGGCCGCCACCGCTCGGCAAGGGCGACGAATTCCTGCTCCTTGGGACGGACCCCCAGTCCGTAGGCGAGGCGTGCCGCTTCCTGCAGTGCCAGATCACCGGCCGGGAACGCGTCGGGATGGCCGAGGCAGAACAGGAGATAGATGTCGGCCGTCCAAGGCCCAATCCCCTTCACGGCCGTGAGAATGGCATGGGCCTCGTCGGCGCCCATGTCGCCGAGGCTGTCGATTGGCAAGGCACCGGAGGTCATGGCGGCTGCGATGGCGCGCAACGTGCGCATCTTGGGCGCGGAGAGACCCGCGGCGCGCAACTCCTCGTCGGATACGGCGGCGATATCGGCCGGGGTGATCTCGGGGAAACGCGCTGTCAGCCGCGCCCAAATGGCGCCGGCGCTGGCCGTCGAGAGCTGCTGGGACACGATGATCCGGGCGAGGCCCTCGAAACCGGGCTCGCGCTTGCGCAGAGGCGGTCGGGCGCCTTCCGCGACGATGCGTTTCATGACCGGGTCACGACGCACGATGGACCTGAGGCCGCGCGCGAGCACCGCTTCCGAATTGAGGATGAGCATGCCAGGGACCAGAAGCCAGGGTTCAAGGACGAGATATTCGCCGCTCGACAGGGGGCCAGCCCCCTGTCCGAGCTCCGTTTCTGATATCTGAACGCTGGATGACGCAACCGGTTTTCAGATTTGCGCCGAGCCCGAACGGCCGCCTCCATCTCGGCCACGCCTATTCGGCGCTCCTCAACGCCGACCTGGCGGCGCGCTCCGGCGGCCGCTTCCTGCTGCGCATCGAGGACATCGACGTCACCCGATGCCGGCCGGAATTCGAAGCCGCCATTCATGACGATCTCGCCTGGCTCGGCCTGTCGTGGGAGAAGCCGGTGCGCCGCCAGTCGGAGCACCTCGACGCCTATCGCGCCGCCGCGGAGCGCCTGAAGGGAAGGGGGCTGCTCTATCCGTGCTTCTGCACGCGCCAGGAGATCGCCGCCGCGGTCGCCGAGAAGGAGCGGCACGCCCCCTGGCCGCGCGACCCGGACGGCGCCGCCGTCTATCCCGGCACGTGCCGAAGACTGACCGGGTCCGAGATGGCGCGCCGGCTCGCCGCCGGGACTACGCATGCCCTGCGCCTCGACATGGCCACGGCGTTGGCGCAGGCTCCGGGACCGCATCGCCTTCGCCGCTTTGCCCTGTCCGGCGAGGAGGACACCGTCGCAGCCCAGCCCGGGCGGTGGGGGGATGCCGTCCTCGTGCGTAAGGAGACTCCGACAAGCTACCACCTGTCGGTCACGCTCGATGATGCCGTGCAGGGCGTCACGCATGTCGTGCGCGGCCGCGATCTCGAGGCCGCTACCGACCTGCACGTGCTCCTGCAGTATCTGCTCGGCTTGCCCAGCCCGCGCTACCACCACCACCGCCTCATCGAGGCTCAGGAAGGCGGCAAGCTGTCGAAGAGCCTCAAATCCGAATCGTTGGCGGACCTGCGCGCCAGAGGCGTCACGCCCGCCGAGGTCAGGCAGGCGCTCGGCTTGGCGCCGCAGCCGGCGCCCGGCTGATCACCTTAGCAGCGAAAGCCGGCGCGCGGATCAGCGCGTGTCGCGCTGCGCGAAGCGGTTCGGTGCGCCGGAGCGCTGGATGAGGGCTTCGACCTGCTCGCGCTGGCGCTTGAACTCGGCCAGCAGGCGGCCGTCCAGCTCGCGCCCGCGCGGCACGCGGATCTTCATCGGATCCACGAAGCGGCCGTTGACGATGATCTCGTAGTGCAGGTGCGGGCCCGTGGAGAGGCCGGTCGAGCCGACGAAGCCGATCACCTGGCCCTGACGCACGCGTACGCCGGGCGCGACGCCGCGCGCGAAGGCGGACTGGTGATTGTACGAGGTCACGTAGCCGTTGGTGTGCTGGATCTCGATACGGCGGCCGTAACCGGAGTCCCATTCCGCCTTGATCACCGTCCCGTTGCCGGCGGCGACGATGGGGGTGCCGTGCCGGTCGGCCCAGTCGACGCCCGTGTGCATCTTGGAATAGCCGAGGATCGGGTGACGGCGCACGCCGAAGCCGGAGCGGAGCTGGCCGCCGGCGATCGGCTTTCGGATCAGGAATTTCTTGAGCGACCGTCCGCCCTCGTCGAAATAGTCGACCGAGCCGTCGTCCGGCGACTGGAACCGAAATACGCGCCTCGGCTCGCCGCCGATCGTGAACGCCGCATACAGGATTTCCGGCCGGTCCCCGGCCTCTTCGTCGAGCGCGTAGAAGAGCTCGAAATTGTCGCCCGGCGCAACGCGCTTCTGGAAGTCGACGTCGTAGCCGAAGATGCGAATCAGCTCTTCGACCGTCTGGCGGGGCAGGTCGTGCTTGAGCGCCGTCTCGTAGAGGCTGTTGTAGAGCGGGACGCCGCCGCCCTCCTCGTCTTCCTCATCCTCGCCGGTGGGCTGGCGCGCAGCGGTGCGCAGGCCGCTGCCCTCGGTCGGCGGCGCCACGGAAACGAAAACGCCGCGGTCGTTCACC
>DATBIR010000100.1:0-102651 GCA_036556825.1 Beijerinckiaceae bacterium | reverse complement strand
GGCGTCGCAACCTGAAGAGCCTAGACGTCCGGCCTTGGTAGGCTTTGACCTGGCTCAACACGCCGCGACGCAGTCCTCACCTTGTCCTCACCTGAGGGCGGCCCGGATCAGTTCGCCCCGGGCGTCGTAGGTCGCCTTGATCGGGAAGCCGCTGTCGTTCACGGCGCGGACCTCGAACGTCCCGTGCTCCACCTCGATACGGTCGACGCGGTAACCCGTGCTCTCGAGGCCTGCCCGGATCTCCGAGCTCATGGCGGGGCTTGCGGTGACGCGCCGGCCTTCCTCGGCGAGCACCGAACCGGCGCCGAGAACAAGAGCCGTGGCGGTGATCAGCATGTTGCGCATGGTCGTTCTCCCAGCTTGGGCCGAACCCGTCGTCCAGCCCGATGCACGCAAATTACGAGAGGCGCCCTGTCCGCGTGCTGTTGATCCATGTCAGCGACTTGTCAGCGAAGGAATGCGACCGTCGCGGCATGATCAGCCGCCGGTCCCTCGTCATCGGGCTTGCCGTGCTCCTGTCGCCGGCGTCCGTGCTCGCCCAGCACGAGCGCGACCAGGACAGGGCGCGCCGCGCGGTCGAGCGCGGCGAAGCCCTGCCCCTGTCGGACATCCTCGCGCGGGTGCGGCCGAAACTCGGCGGCGAAGTCGTCGGCGTCTCGTTCGAGCGGAAGAAGGGGCGCTGGGTGTACGAGTTCAAGGTGATCCGCCTCGGCGGCACGCTCGTCGAGGTTTACGTCGACGCGGCCTCCGCTGCGGTCGTGAGGGAGGAGGAGCACTGATGCGCATTCTGCTTGTCGAGGACGACGCGCGCATCGCGCGCAAGATCAAGGCCGTGCTCGAAGACGCCGGCTACGTGGTCGACGGCGTCATGGACGGCGAGACGGCCTGGTTCCAGGGCGACACGGAAGACTACGACCTCGCCATTCTCGACCTGGGGCTGCCGAAGATGGACGGCCTCGCCGTCCTGAAGAAGTGGCGCGCCGGCGGACGCGACCTCCCCGTGCTGATCCTCACCGCGCGCGGGGCCTGGGCGGAGCGGGTCGAAGGTATCGATGCGGGCGCCGACGACTACCTGACCAAACCGTTCGCCATGGAGGAGCTCCTGGCGCGGGTGCGTGCGCTCCTGCGGCGTGCAGCCGGCCGCGCCACTCCTGTCCTGACCGCCGGCCCCGTCACGCTCGACACGCGCAAGATGCGGATTACCGTGGACGACCTCCCGGTCCCGCTGTCGCCGCTCGAATACCGCTGCCTCAGCTTCCTGCTCCATCATGCCGGGCGGGTGGTCACGACGAGCGAACTGATCGAACATCTGTACGGGCACGACGATGACCGCGACCCCAACGCCATCGAGGTGTTGATGGGGCGCCTGCGCAAGAAGCTCGGCGTCGATGTCATCGAGACGCGCCGCGGCTTCGGCTACACGGTTCCCGAACGCGCGACCGCATGAGGCAGGGCTCTCTCAAGATCCGTCTCCTCACGGCCGGCGCCGCGTCGATCGTCGCGGCCCTCGTGATCGCGGCGGTGGGCCTGCTCATTTTGTTCGAGCGTCATGTGGAGCGGAACATGGCCGGGCAGCTCGAGGCGCACCTGCGACAGCTCGTCAGCGGGCTCGAGCGCGCCACCGACGGATCCCTCCGGCTTGCACGGGAACCGGCCGAGCCACGCTTCCAGGAGCCGCTCGGCGGCCTGTATTGGCAGCTCCGCATGCCGGATGGCGCGCTGCTGCGTTCACGCTCGCTGTGGGACGCCGTTCTCGAGCTCCCGCCCGACCGGCTCGCGGATGGAGAGGTGCACGAGCATTCCGCCAGCGGGCCCGGCGGGGCTTCCCTCCTCGTCGTCGAGCGCGCAGTGGCGTTGCCGGCAACCCTCGGCGCCGGTCAGGTGCGCGCCGCTGTTGCCGTGGACCGCGCCGAGGTGCATGCGGCCGGACGAGCCTTTGCGGCCGACCTGGCGCCCGCGCTGGCGATCCTGATGGCCTTCTTGATCGCCGCCGCATGGCTCCAGGTCGTCGTCGGCCTGCATCCGCTGGAGGCGGTTCGCGAGCGGCTTTCAGACGTGCGCGCCGGCCACACCGCGCGCCTCGGCGCGGCCTTCCCGGACGAGGTCCGCCCGCTCGCCGCGGAGGTGGACAGCCTGCTTGATGCCCAGGTGGCGTCCCTGGAGCGCGCCCGCGCGCGAGCGGCTGACCTCGCGCATGGCCTCAAGACGCCCCTTACCGTTCTTGCGGCTTCCGCGGACGAGTTGCGCGCGCGCGGCGACAGCCGACTCGCCGATGACATTGCTTCCGTGACGGACAATATGCGCCGGCACGTCGAGCGGGAGCTGGCGCGGGCACGCGCCGGCTTCTCGGCCCGAAGCGGACGGGTCCACCCGATCCGTCCGGTTGCGGAACGGGTCATCGACGTTCTCCGCCGCACCCCGCGCGGACAGAATCTCGCGTGGGAGCTTCATCTCGCCCCTGATCTCGCGTCATCGGTCGACATCCAGGATACGACCGAGATCCTTGGCAACCTTGCCGAGAACGCGGCGAAATGGGCAGCTACGAAGGTGCATGTTTCCGGCAAGCTCGAAGACAGCGCGGTCACCCTCTCCATCGAGGATGACGGACCAGGAATACCCGACGATCGCATCGATGCCGCGCTGGCACGCGGAGGACGGCTCGACCAGGCCCGGCCCGGGGCCGGGCTCGGCCTCGCCATCGTCAGCGATCTCGCGGAGGCTTATGGAGGCTCGCTGAGTCTCGCACGCTCGCCGCTCGGCGGTCTTGCCGCGACCGTGCGGCTCCCCCGGGACCGTGAAAGCGGGCCGGTCAGGCCCGCTTCCGTCCCGTGATCATCGCCCTGACGAGATTCTCGCCGTGCTCCCAGCCGCTGACGATCACGCCGGCGACGTGCAGGGCGATCAGGCCGAGCGTCGCGTAGACGAGTCCCTCGTGCAGATCCTCCACCCACTCCGCGCCCCAGAACGCGTCCGTGGTCATCATGAACCCGGTCGCCGAAATGGCGGTCAGCATGGCGAGGAGCGCGAGGACCATGACCCCGCCGGCCGGATTGTGGCCGATGTGGCGTGGCGCCTGTCGCCGCAGGGCCTTGCGGACGTAGCCGAGCGTCTCGGTCGGGGACCGCACGAAGTCGCTGAAGCGCGCGTGGCGCGGGCCGATGAATCCCCACACGATGCGCAGGGCAATCAGCGCGGCAATGGCGTAGCCGGCAGCGATGTGAAGTCTCTCGATCTCGTCGCCGGTGACAAAGGCCACGACGAACAGCGTCACGAGACTCCAGTGGAAGATGCGCACGAAGGGGTCCCATACCCGCACTGTCGGCGCGTCATCCCTGGGCCTGGTGGCCGTCGCCGGCGGCATCGCGCCGCCGGCTTCGGCCGTGTCCATACGGAAGGTCACGGCGGGCCCCTCAGAGTTGGCCGACGATCTCACCCGAGGTCGGGTCGACGAACAGCTCGGTGCGCGCGCCGTTCTTGTCGAGGGCGTAGAGCTCGCCGCAGGCGGCCTTGAGCTTCGCCTTCTGCACCTTGTAGCCCTGCGCCTCAGCCTTGGCCTTCAGCGCGTCGATCGACAGCCACTGGCTTGCGGGCGCCGACGTGCACGGCTTGCCGAAGCTGCCGGCCTGCGCGGCCGAGGCGGCGACGAGGCCGATAAGGATGACAGACGTGGTGGCGATCCTGGTCATGGGGATTCTCCTTTTCCGTCGACCGGGAGCGGTCGATGCGCGGAGAATGGCGACAACGCCCTGACCAGCCGCTCACAGAAGGCGTCAGCGAGTTGACAGGAAACGCTCGCAACGCCCGTGGGTCACTCCGGCAATGGCGAAGGCTGGTCTCCCGCGAGCGGCCCCGGCGCCGCGGACCGCCAGGCGGGTTCAGCGAACGGTGATGCCATTCGGCGTCTTTCCGGTCGCGTAGGTCGAGGTGACGGACAGCGTCGCGAGGTCGACCGCCGAGACCGTATGGGCATGAGTGTTGGTCACGTACGCGGTGGCGCCGTCCGGCGCCACGGCAACGCCGTGAGCGCCAGCCTGAGCCCATGCGGATACGACCCGGCCGGGATGCGCGCCGCAACGCTCATCTTCTGCAGGTCGGCAACGATCACCGAATTCGTGCCGGCGTCGGTCACATAGGGTCCGACTGTTGATGTGGCCGAACGCGAGCGAAGAATGGCGCGTTCGGACAGAATGGCGGTGCCGTCCTGCCAGGCTCATCGAGCCACTGCCGGCATTCCGTCGCGTGGCTGCACAGCAGGCACGCGCGGCTCGCGGACGCGAACGCCGCCCCACGGCCCTCGCGCGCGGCAGCCGCGGGGTCGACGCCGAGACGGTCCATCATCTCACCCATGAGGCGGGCCTGACATTCGACCCGCTTCGCCATCGGCCAGTGCCACCCGCGCCGGTGCAAAAGACTGTCCAGTCGCTCCATGGTCATTCTCCTGGATACGTGACGTTACTCCTCCCCTTGAGGGCGTTCTTTGCGGCCGCACAATGCTGAAGCATGGCGTGGGAATAATTGGTGTGACCCACTCGCATGATCTTCGCGTCGCCGGCGAATACGGGGCAGGGATGCCGGCGCAATCGCCTGCGATCGCATGAGCGTCTGGGCACGCCGCCCTCCTGCCGGAACTGCCGCGGGCTGCTCTCGACCCGCAGCCAAAGTCATGCGGGCAGAAGCGGGTCAACCATGCGGATGCGGGCCGAGCGCGCGGTGCAGGCGGGCGTCGTGCGAGCGGAAATGGATCGTGAACCAGTCGTCGAGCGCCTGGCCGAGGAACGGGGCGCGCGCGTTCGCCGGCATTGCTTCGTAGCCGTCCATGATGTCGCGGATTTCGTCGAGCAGTCGTTCGTGGTCGCGCTTGTGGTCTCGCAGCTGATCGTAGCCCCGCTCGCGCATATGACGCTCCTCCAGGGCGAAATGCGCCGTGATGGCCCTGTTCAGGTCGCCGAAGAACGCGGGCACGGAGAGCGGCGCCTCGGCATGGTCGAGGCGGGCGTGAAGCCGGTTGATGAGATCGATCAGCTCGCGATGCTCGTGATCCACCTCGTCCATTCCGGTGCGGTAGCTGTCCTTCCATTCGATCAGCATGGTCAATCTCCGGGATGTCATCGGAACACGAATCCGCCGAGGTCAGGGCGGAAATCGATGGCGAAGCTCTGTCGCGGCAGGAGCGTGACCTTCGTCGTGCGCTCGTGATCGAACCCGTCCGGCCGCGGGGTGTCGCGCAGACGCGCGACGATGACATGCTCCCCCGCGGGCACCGTGAAGCGTTTGTAGACCTGCGAAGGCCCGTCGCCGGACAGGCCGCTCGGCGCCAGGGAGGCCGCGTAGATGGTGCGGCCGTCGATGGACAGCTCGGCGTGCACCGCCCGCCGCGCCCGCGGGCACTCCATAGGGCGGCGCATGTTGGGGGGCAGCTTGGCCAACTCTTCCGGCGTCCGGCGCCGGCATTCGGCCGAGCGGTCGGCGCCATGCGTGAAGCTGAGCTTCACCACGGCGGCATCGTCCGGGATCTGCCGATAGGCCGGGCCGTCGGACAAGGCGGCAGCGAAGGCGGCGATGGCGGCCATGACGAGGAATTGCCCGGCCCATCCGGCGTATCGGGGCAGCCCGCTCATAACACCGCCTTCGCCGGTTCGGTGGTCGGCGTGGTCTCGGTCTCGCCCGCATGCGCCGGCCCGCCGCCGATCGCCTCGAGCCTGGTCGTGAAGGCAAACATCTCGGCAGCAAGGCGGTCCTGCTCCCATGGCGAGGCCCAGATCAGGGCAAGCCGCTCGCGCGGCACGCGCCGGCGCAAATACGGATCGCGCTCGCCGGCCACGCGCTCCTTCGTCCATTGGACGCCGAGCCGGTTGTAGCACCTGCTTTCGGCGCATCCGACGACCGCCACCCCGTCGGCGAGGCCGCGGCTGAGCGCATAATCGATCAGCGAAGGCGGAGTCATGGCGACGCACGGCAGGCGGAGCACGTCTTCCGCGCTTGCCGCGGCGCCGTGCATGCAGCCGATGACGAGGATGCGCGGGCGCTGGGTCAGCGCCGCCGAGAGCGCATGGACCTGCTCGCGAATGCTGGCGAGCGGCAGATCCGGCAGGTCGATTCCGGTCTTCAGCTCTTCGGTGCGGCGGAACGGCGTCGACGATGGGCACGCGCCCATGCAGATGCCGCAGCTCACGCACTTGTCGGGATCGACCGCGACCTCGGCGGAATACGGCAGGCCGTCGGTGCGCGGCACGAGCTGCAGGGCCTCGTAAGGGCAATCCTCGACGCAGCGCCCGCAACCGTTGCAATGCGCCAGGTCGACGGCGGCGGGCGCGGCCCGTCGCAGCGGCGGCAGCCAGGGCATGGCGGCCAGGACGAGCGAGGCGACCGCGAGCAGGCCCCACAGGATGCCTGGAGCGTCATCGGCGAGCGGGTAAAGCCCGAGATAGAACCAATCGAGGCCGACGGGCGAGGGGACCCGCCCGAGATGCGCCGGTCCCTGGCTCACAGCGGGTTTCCACAGCGACACGGCGAGCAAGGCGACGAGCACGACGGCGGCGAGCGCGCGCGGCGGGTTCACGCGCGGCCGGGTGATCCGCTGGATGTGGATCCACAAGACGAAGAGCAGGATCAGCGGGACAGCGATGTGCAGAAACACCAGCAGCGTGAAGAACCGGTTCGAGAGGCTCGCGGGCGTGAGAAAATTGCGCGCGATCGGCTCGCCGAAGATCGGCAGCCAGTCGAGCAGCTCGGTCGAGGTGGTCGCGACGTATTGCGCCAGCTGGTCCCAGACGAGCCAGTAGCCGGTGATGCCCGACACGTAGACGAACCAGATGATCGGCACCCCCACGAACCAGGAGAACCAGCGCGTGCCACGATAGCGGTCGAGCGAGAACTCGCGCGCCAGATGCAGCGCCATGACGACGACGAGCAGGTCGGAGGCGTAGCGGTGGAAGCTGCGCATCACGCCGGCATGCCACCAATGCCGCGTCGTGTACCACGCGACGGAGGCATAGGCGTTCTCGACACCGGTGTCGAAGACGGCAAAGAGATACACGCCGCTGACGGCGACG
The DNA here is from genome assembly GCA_036556825.1 of Beijerinckiaceae bacterium. Lineage (GTDB taxonomy): Bacteria > Pseudomonadota > Alphaproteobacteria > Rhizobiales > Beijerinckiaceae > JAJKJG01. The sequence goes on along the minus strand of DATBIR010000100.1, from coordinate 95,599 downwards.
ATCCAGAACAGGAAAAAGCCCAGCGCTCCGAGCTGCGCCAGGGGATTGAGGGCTGGCCCGAACAGGCGGTCGAGGCCGCGCTCCACGGCATCGAACCCTCTCCTCAACCTCCTCTGCACGCGCGCGAGCACGGCAGCCTCGGCTCCGGCTGGTCCATGAAATTGCCGTTGCCCTTGCCGAAGCGAGAGAGATGTCCGGCTCGGCGTCACGCGGGGCGCCGTTCCTGGCGCCGCGTCTGGCGCCAGGCGGCCAGCAGCACCGCGCCGGTGGCGACAAGCGAAAGGCCGCCGATGCCGATTCCGAGCGCGATCGCATAGCTGGTGCGGTAGCGTCCGAGATTCGCATCGTAGATGGTGCACAGGAACTTCAGGCGATCCACCAGCCCGGTCATCGACAGCGAACGCGTGACGACGCCGAAAACAAGCTCCTTCAGCGGTTCGACGAAGACCTGAATAGGGAAATCATCGCCGTAGACATGCCGATAGACGCGGCCGTCGGCGTCGAGAATCGAGGTCTGCGTGATGTGCTCGAAGCCGCCGGCGGCGGCGACATAGCTGAATCCGAGATCGGCGAGGAGAGCCGCCAGCGACGCCTCGTCGCCGCTCGCCAGCCGCCATCCGGCCGTGTCGATGCCCTGGGCGCTGGCGAAGCTCGCCAGTTGCTTCGGTGTGTCGCGGCGGGCGTCGAAGCCGACCGTCAGAACGGCGAAGGTTTCCCTCCCAAGCGCGCGCCGCGCCTGCGTCACCGCGCCAATAAGGTGCTGGGTGGCGGTGGGGCAGACCGAGCTGCAGCTGGTGTAGACGAGACTCACGACAAGCGGACGCCCGCGATATGCGGCCAGCGAGAAGACGCGGCCCTGCGAATCGATCAGCCGGTGGGCGCCGACCTCGCGCCCGAGCGCCGCTTCGCTCATTTCGAGCACCTTGCGGGGATCGAGCCGGGGATCGGCCGGCCCGGCATCGGCGCGGGCCGATACCGGCAACAAGGCCGCGACGGCCAAGCAAAGGGCCACCGCGCGCACCGGCGCTCGCGCCCGCCGGATCATGCAATTCCCCCCAGAAGCGGATCGAGCAGCACGCCGGCGACCATGAGTGCGAGCTGGACGAGGGAAGCGCCGAAATTAGCCATGGCGGTCGCCTTCGAGGGCGCGCGGTAAAGGCGCCAGCTGCGATGGACGAAATAGACGCCGCCGCCCGCCGCGCAGACGCCGTAGACAAGGCCAAGGCCAAATCCGATCGGCACCAGCGACAGCGCCGCGAGGGCGACCGCATGCGCGAGGATCGCCAACGTCCAGGTCCGCTCCGCCGTCGTGACGGGCAGCATCGGAAACCCCGCCCTCGCGTAGTCTTCCCGCTTTGCTGCCGCCAGGCTCCAGAAGTGCGGCGGCGTCCACAGGAACATGACGACGGCGAGGAGAATAGGCGGCGCTGGTCGCTCCTGCGACGGCGCCGGCGAGCGCCAACGCGGCGAGCAACAGCGTCGCGAAGGCGAGCAGCCAAAACGGGCTGGGCCGCAACCGTCCGCTGGCGAAAGGCCGCGAGCGGGTGCGTGCCATGTTCGTATCGAGATCCCGCTCGTAATAGTGGTTGAAGGCGCCGGCGGCGCCGGCAGCGCCGAGGACGGCGAGCGCCAGGGCGCCCAGCTTCCAGACTGCGATGCCTTCACCCTGGGCCACGGCGGCGCCGGCGATGGCGCTCGCCGCGATGGCCACGCCGATCCTGAGCTTCAGGAGCGACGATGCAAGTTGCAGCGCGGCGAGCATGGTCTGGGCCTTGTCTCTCGCGTCACCGGAACAGCCACAGGTCGGACAGGTACTTCCAGTTCACGAAGTAGTAGAGGACGAAGGACAGGAAGAAGATTGCAACCAGGATGATCGTGCCCGGCAGCTTCACGGTCATGTGGCTGCCGTATTGCGCGACCGAGCGGGCGCGCGCGTGCAACGGGAAAGTGAGCGGCTGCCCGGCCTCGACCTTGCGGCCGAACACGACGGTCGCCACGACGATCACCACGAACAGCGCGCCGCCGAGCGAGGCCAGCACGGCGCTGATGCCGTTGAGCCCCATCATCAGAAAGGCGCCCGGCGAATGCTGGAAGCCGATGATGGCGTCGCTGAAGGTGATGTCCCAGTGGCGACGCGGGACGCCGAGCGTACCCGCGCCCATCATGAAGAGCGAGATCCCGGCGGCGCCGACGCCAAACAGATAGGGCTGGATCCTGGCGAGCTTCGGCCAGACGATGTCGCGCTGGAACACGAGCGGCAGCACGAGGTAGGTGCCGGCCATGAAGGCGAGCGTCGTACCCGCGACGACCGTGCCGTGGAAGTGGCCAGGCACGTAGATCGTGTTGTGCATGAGCACGTTGAGCTGCTCGGTGCCAAGCACCACGCCCGAGATGCCGCCGATGAAACCGAACATGACGAGGGACAGGAACATGCCGGCGAAGGCCGGATTGCCCCACGGCGCCTTCTTCAGCCACTCGAAGACGCCCTTGTCGTAGCCGTTGCGCCGCTGGGCCGCCTCGATCGCGCCCGGCACAGTCAGGCCGTGGATCATCGAGCCGAGCACGGCGAGGTACATCATGTAGCTGGTGTTGACGATCTTCCATTCCGAGCTGAGGCCGGGCTCCGCCAGGAGATGATGCGCCGAGGCAAGCTGAAGGAACAGGATGTAGAGGAAGAAGGCGGTGCGGCTGACCTTTTCCGACAGCGGCTTCGCGCCGAGGACGAGCGCCCCGATTGCATACCAGATGGCGACGTGCGCCGAGACATTGATCTGCTGGGTGGAATGCCCCATGCCCCACCACACGAGCTTGTAGAGCAGCGGGTCGATGTTGCTGATGAGCCCCCAGGACCACAGCATCGTCGGGATGAGGATGATGGCTCCGGAAGCGATCGTGAATACCGCAATCACCGCCGCGGTCAGGGCGCCGAAGGTCACGAGCGGGATCGAGCCCTGATAGGTTCGCTCGCTCTTGGCGACGACGAGCGTGGCGAAGAACACCCCTACGCCGATCAGGGCGCCGACGGCGAACAGGATGATGCCGAGGTAGAAATGCGGCTTCGCCATCATCGGCGGATAGGAGGTGAACATCACCGTCGACTCGCCCTGCAGGACGGCGACGTTCGTGGTGATCGCGCCGACGACCATCAGGACGAACCCGGCCCAGGCCCATTGCGGTCCGGCGAGCCGCGAATTCAACAGGATCGCGGAGGCGAAGTAGAGCACCGCGATCTCGAAGAAGATGATCCAGAACAGCAGCACGTTCGCGCCGTGCGCGGTGAGCACGAGATAGAACGTCTCGGCGGAGAGGAGGTGGACGGCGGGCCAGCGCGTGAGGGCCACGAGGAGCCCCATCAGGCCGCCGACGGCGAGGAAGACCACGGCCGCGACCGCGTTGGCCTTGATGAGCCGCTGTGCGGCGACGTCGACCTTGAGGCCGGTGTAGCGACAGACACGGTAATCCCAGCTCGCCGCCGCCGGCGCCGTGGTGGTGGTTGCGCCGATCGCCATGTTATTTCGCCTCCGCCGCGCGTTCTCTGTCCCTGACGATGATCTTGCCGGTCATCTGGTGATGGCCGATGCCGCAGAACTCGTTGCAGACGATGCCGAACTCTCCCGTCTCGGTCGGGGTGAGGGTAAACACGTGCTCGTAGCCGGGATGCACCTGGATGTTGATGTTGGTCGGCTGCAGCGAGAAGCCGTGCTGCCAATCGATCGACGACAGGTGGATGCGGTAGCTCTGTCCCTTCTCAAGCTCCAGGATCGGCCACCACTGCCACAGCCGGCCGAGCAGGAAGACGTCCGCTCCGGCCGGCGGACGTGCAACCGGAACGCCCGATTCCTCCCTGACCTGGTATGCCGTGGCGAAGGCGTCGACCTTCTGCTCGTAGGCGCTCGGCGCGATTCTGTAGGTCTCGTTCGAAAGGTTCTGCTGTCCGATGAAATGCCAGGCGATCATGAAGAAGAACATGAACAGGCCCCAGAGGAACGCGACCCCGACCCAGACGAGCTCGACCCGTTCGATGGGCTCCTTCCACCAGATACGGCTTTCCGGAGGCGTGATGGCCATGGTGCTCCCCCCTCGATCCGATCACTTGGCGAGGGGGATGGACGCGATCTCCATGACCCCCCACACGATATAAAGGACCGTTGGAATCACCACCCCGAGGAACAGCAACAGGAATGGGTCATCGAGAACCCGCTGCATGAAGGGGATCGGTTCGGATTCCTGCGCGTCAGTCTCGACCGGTTCGATGGTGGTTGGCGGCATGGCGGCGCCTCATTCATTGGCGCCACAGATTCGCCCAAGTTGAAGAACCGGTCCTTGATCTTGCGCAAACTGGCTGTCGCAGCGCTCTGCTAATCATGCGACCATGACGCCAGGAGCTTGTCCGATGAAGGCGGCGCTTGCTCTCGCCGGCTTTATGGCGATCGGGCTGGCGGCCGATGCGGTGCAAGATTCCGGATCCCGAACGAGCAATCCGGTCCTGCTGCTCTACGTGGGCGCGGAGGATTGCGGGCCGTGCCGAGCCTGGCGCCGAGACCAGAAACCCGCGTTCCTCGCTGGCATCGACGATGAGCGGGTGCGTTACCGGGAGGTGATCGCCCCGCGCCTGTCAGAAACGTTCGAGGAGCCGGTCTGGCCCGCCGACCTCCGCCGCTATAGAGCGAGCGCCGAGCGCGCACGCGGCGTGCCTTTGTGGCTGGTGATCCGCAACGATCACGTCATCGGTGCCGCCGGCGGGCTTTCGCTTTGGCGCTCGAGCGTGCTCCCGCTGGTGCGACGTGAGGCGCGCCGGGGCTGAAGGCTCACGCGCTTCCCGGCCGCGACCGACACGCAAGATCTTGCACCGCACGCTTTTCGTCCTGCTGTTTGTGACGGGGCAAAGAGGGATCGTCCTGCTCACGCAAGGATGCTCCATCGGTGAGGGCCCCATGAACGACCACGAGCCAACGCTTGCGACGCTCGATCCTGACATTCTGGTGTGCCTCGACACGGTGATCGACCCAGAGATCGGGCTGAGCATCGTCGATCTCGGCCTCGTCTACCGGGCGGCGCGGACGCCAGAAGGGATTCAGGTTTCGATAACTCTCACCACACGGGCGTGCCCGATCGGCGAGATGATCCTCGACGATATACGGGAGCGTCTCGCGGCCCGCTTTCAGGACGTCAACCGTATTGACGTCAATCTCGTCTGGGAGCCGCTCTGGCATCCGGGGCGCATCAGCAGCCGCGGCCTGAAGCGTCTGCGCAATCCTCGCGGGGAGGTTGCCTGATATCCAGCTCAGGTCAAATCTGAGCGTCATCGTCCGGTGATCATGCGCCAGACGCGCGAGACAATGATCTTGCTCGTCCCCGATAGCGATCCGAACCGTCGCCGAAGCACTTCACCGCGGACCGCCACGCAAGATCAGGTCAGACGAGAGGAGCAAATTACCCTCATGCCCAGCGCGCCCGCATCGGCTGCAGCGCCGTCGGAAGCAGTGGCAACCCGGAGCGCGGTGGCGCGCGGCGGGATGGCGCTTCGCGTTCCCGCGCTGGCATTCGGTGCGGTCGCGATGCTTGCCGGCCTATGCGGCGGCATGTGGCGCATCGGATGGACGCCCCCGCACGGAGCCTCCCTCGCAGCCGTACACGGGCCGCTCCTCGTCTCGGGACTCTTCGGAACGCTCATCGGTCTCGAACGCGCCGTCGCGCTCGGGCAGCGCTGGGCCCATGCGGCTCCGCTGCTGTCCGGGGTAGGCACGCTGGCGCTGCTGGCGGGTGCGCCGACCTACATTGGCGCCGGACTCTACGCCGGCGCCTCGTCCGCGCTCGCGGCGGCGTCATTGTCGATCGCGGCCCAGCAGCCCGCGCTGTTCACGGGGACACTGGTGTCCGGCGCCCTCGCATGGATGGTGGGCAACATTCTCTGGATGATGGCCGACTCCGTGCCGGATGTGATCGGTTGGTGGCTCGCGTTTCTGATCCTCACGATTGCCGCGGAGCGCCTGGAGCTCAGCCGCGTATTGCTTGCGAAATGGGGCAGCCAGGCGACGTTCGTGGTCGCGGTCGGGCTTATGGGCGCCGGCGCTCACAACCGCCTCACCACCATCAGCGGCGCGCTGCTTTTCGGGACCGGGCTCCTGACCCTGACGACATGGCTTCTCCGTCATGACATCGCGCTTCCGAATATCCGCCGAGTGGGACAGACGCGATTCATGGCGGTCAGCATGCTCTCCGGCTATCTCTGGGCGGGCTGCGCTGGTGCGATGCTGATCGCCTCTGCTGTCGAGACCTCGGTCTTCGGCTACGATGCGGTGCTTCATGCTCTCCTCATCGGCTTCGTATTCTCAATGGTCTTCGGACATGCGCTGATCATCCTGCCGGCCGTGGCGCGCCTGCGCATCGCCTATACCCCCTTCCTCTACGGGCCGCTTGTCCTGCTTCACGCGTCCGTGGCGCTGCGCGTTCTCGGTGACGTGCTGCAATGGCAGGCTGCGCGGCAATGGAGCGGTGTCGTCACCCTGCTGGCTTTGTCGGGCTTTGTTCTGTGCATCGGCAGCACCGCGAGACGGCGGGCACGAAGGCAATTCCCGACCGGCGCATGATCGGGGCCCTCGCCCGTGGCGTTCTTGTAAATCGACCGCAACGGGGCGACGTGGTCGCGCTGCGTGCCGACGGCGAAAATCGGCATCGCCAGCCCGCGAGCGACGTCATGGCCTGGAGCTCGCCGATGAGATATGCGCGCCCCATCCCTGACCGGATCAGGTCGTCCGAGGAGCCTGTACGGCCTCCCTGGGGCAACCGGAGAAAGCCCCCAAAGATGCCGACGGTGGTAAGGGAGATGCCTCCCTGACGCGGCTCGGCCCTGCCATGGGCGCTTGTCAGCAAGGCGTTGGTGACCATCTGCGCCTTCGACCGGATCAGGCGCCCCGCCATTGCCCCCCGGCCTCCGGGCGTCTATCTCCCCCGCATGACGCCTGAGGACATCCGCTTTTCCGTCGCACCGATGATGGACTGGACGGACCGGCATTGCCGGTTCTTCCATCGCCTCCTGTCGCGCCGGACCCGGCTCTACACCGAGATGGTCACCACGGGGGCGGTGATCCACGGCCCGCGGCAAAAGCTGCTCGGGTTCAGCCCGGAGGAGCATCCGCTGGCGGTGCAACTCGGCGGGTCGAACCCGCGCGACCTCGCCGCCGCGGCGCGCATCTGCGCCGACCTCGGCTACGACGAGGTCAACCTCAATGTCGGCTGCCCGTCGGACCGGGTGCAGGAGGGCCGCTTCGGCGCCTGCCTGATGCGCGAGCCGGCGCTGGTCGGCGATTGCGTCGCGGCCATGAAGGCGGCGGTGACGATCCCGGTGACGGTCAAGTGCCGCATCGGCGTCGACGAGCAGGACACGGAAGACGCCCTGAACAGGCTCGCCGACGCGGTCGTCGCGGCGAACGCCGACGCGCTGGTCGTGCATGCCCGCAAGGCGTGGCTGCAGGGGCTGTCGCCCAAGGAGAACCGCGACGTGCCGCCGCTCGATTATGCGCGCGTGCACCGCCTCAAGAGCGCGCATCCGGGGCTGCCGATCGCCATCAACGGCGGCATCCTGACGATCGACGACGCCAGGGCGCAGCTGGAGCATGTCGACGGCGTGATGCTCGGGCGCGCCGCCTACCAGAATCCGGAGCTGCTGCTCGCCGTCGACCCGAAGCTGTTTGGCGAGGCGCCGCCGGTCGCCGACCCGTTCGCGGCGGTCGAAGCCTTCGCGCCGTATGTGGCGGCGCGGCTGGCGGAAGGCGTGCGCCTGCACCAGATGACGCGCCACATCCTCGGCATGTTCGCCGGCCGGCCGGGCGCGCGGCTCTTCCGCCGCCACCTCGCGACCGAAGCCGGCAAGCCCGGCGCCGGCCTGGAGACGCTGCGCGAGGCCGTCGAGCACGTGCGCCGCACGACCGCACAGCTGCAGGCGGCGGCATAAGCTGGGCGAATAGCGAGTGGCGAATGGCGCGTGGATTAACCCACCATTCGCCACCCGCCCTTCGCCATCTCAGATCCCCACCAGGATCGACACCCAGAAGCGCGCGGAGAGGACCAGCAGAAAGTAGCCGAAGGCGCGCTTGAGCTGCTGCGGCGTGAAGGCGTGCGCAACGCGCACGCCCAAAGGGGCCGACACGGCAGCGATCGGCGCCACGATCAGCGTCGCCAGCAGCGACACGTAGCCGATCGAGGCGGGCGGCGTCAGGGCGGAGTAGGGGAGGCCGGCGACCATGTAGCCGATCATGCCCGGCACGGCGATCAGGACGCCGAGGCTCGCCGAGGTGCCGACGATCTGGTGCATGGGCCGCCCGTAGAGGCTCAGGAACATGTTGCCGAAGACACCGCCGCCGATGCCCATCAGGCTCGACAACAGGCCGGTGAGGAGGCCGGCGGCATAGGTGGCCGGCAGCGAGGGATCGTCGCTCTTGAGGCGCCAGGTCATGCGGCTCGACAGCATCTTGATGCCGGTGAGCGCGGCGAGGCCGGCGAACACGAATTTCAGGAAGATCTGGTTGGCGACGGCGGCGACGAACGAGCCGGCGACGACGCCGAGCACGACCGGCAGCGCCCAGGCCCTGACCATGCGCTCGTCGACGCTGCCGCGCTTGCGGTGGGCGAGATAGGAGACGAGCGCCGTCGGGATCATCACGGCCAGCGCCGTGCCGACCGACATGTGCATGCGCACCTCGGCCGGCACGCCGACGATGCGGAACGTCTCGTAGAGCGCGAACACCACCGGGGCGCCGCCGCCGACGCCGAAGAAGCCGGCGAAGAAGCCCGAGATCACGCCGGCGCCGAGCAGCGCCAGCGTCAGCCACAGGAGGTCGAGGGTAAGGGGCAAGGGTGCAGCTCATTCCCCTCCCCCTTGCGGGGAGGGGTAGGGGTGGGGTCGTCGGCGTAGAGCGCCGGGGCGAACGGATAAGGCACGCTGGTATCAGCGTTCCAGACAAGCGCAAGGCGAAGCGCTTTGACTTTGCGACCCCCACCCGGGTCGGGCGCTCATGCGCCCGACTCCACGCTCCCCAGCGCAAGTCGGGTGTTCCCGACTTGCGCCACCTCTTATGCGTATCTCGGGCAAGCCCGAGATACGAGGGGAGGGGAACTACTCCGCCGGCACGGCCTCCGACGTGGCGGGCTCGAGCTGCGCGGCGCAGAACTTGAATTCGGGGATCTTGCCGAACGGGTCGAGCTGCGGGTTGGTGAGCATGTTGGCCGCCGCCTCGGCGTAGGCGAAGGGGATGAAGATCAGGCCCGTGGGAATGGCGCCGTCGACGCGCGCCTTGAGCGTGATCGCGCCGCGCCGCGTCGTGACGCGCACGGCGTCGCCGGCCTTCAGGCCGAGCCGGCGCAGGTCCGCCGACGACACGTAGGCGACGGCCTCCGGCTCGAGGTCGTCGAGCACGCTGGCGCGGCGCGTCATCGAGCCCGTGTGCCAGTGTTCGAGCTGGCGACCGGTGGTGAGCACGAACGGGAACTCGGCATCGGGCTCCTCGGCCGGCGGCACGATGGCGGCCGGCACGAAGCGGCCGCGCCCGCTCTTCGTCGGAAAGCCGTCGCCGAAGACGATGTCGTGGCCCGGCTGGTCGGGCGCGTCGCACGGATAGGTGACCGAGCTCTCGCGCTCGAGGCGATCCCAGGTGATGTTGGCCAGCGACGGCATCGCCTGCATCATCTCGGCATAGACCTCGCGCGGATGCGTGTAGGTCCAGTCGAGCCCGAGCCCCTTGGCCAGGTCGACGATGATCGCCAAGTCCTCGCGCGCCTCGCCGGGCAGCGGCAGCGCCTTGCGGCCCATCTGCACCTGGCGGTTGGTGTTCGAGACCGTGCCGTTCTTCTCCGGCCATGCCGAGGCCGGCAGGATCACGTCGGCGTATTTCGCCGTCTCGGTCAAAAAGATGTCCTGGACGACGAGGTGTTCGAGCTTCGCCAGCGCCTCGCGCGCGTGCTGCACGTCCGGGTCGGACATGGCCGGGTTCTCGCCCATGATGTACATGCCGCGGATCTGGTCGGCATGCACCGCGTCCATGATCTCGACGACCGTAAGCCCGCGCTTGGGATCGAGCTTCGTGCCCCACAGCTCCTCGTAGAAGCCGCGCACCTCAGGATCCTCGACCGACTTGTAGTCCGGAAAGAACATCGGGATGAGCCCGGCGTCGGAGGCGCCCTGCACGTTGTTCTGGCCGCGCAGCGGATGCAGGCCGGTGCCGGGCCGGCCAATCTGGCCGGTCGACAACGCCAGCGCGATCAGGCAGCGCGTGTTGTCGGTGCCGTGGATGTGCTGGCTGACGCCCATGCCCCAGAAGATGATCGCCGCTTCGGCGCGCGCGTAGAGCCGCGCCACCTCGCGCAATTTTTCGGCCGGGATGCCGCAGATCTCGGCCATCTTCTCCGGCGGGTAATCGCGCACGTTGGCGACCAGCTTCTCGAAATCGTCCGTGTTGGCCTGCACGTATTGCCGGTCGTAGAGCTGCTCCTCGACGATCGTGTGCAGCATGGCGTTGAGCATGGCGACGTCGCGGCCGGGCTTGAACTGCAGCATATGCGTGGCATGCCGCTTCAGAGCCTGCCCACGCGGGTCCATGATGACGAGCTTGGCGCCGCGCTCCGCCGCGTTCTTGAAGAAGGTGGCGGCGACCGGATGGTTCTCGACCGGGTTGGCGCCGATCACCACGATCACGTCGGCATTCTCGGCGGCCATGAACGGCGCCGTCACCGCGCCCGAGCCGATGCCTTCGAGCAGGCCCGCCACCGACGAGGCGTGGCACAGGCGCGTGCAGTGGTCGACGTTGTTGGTGCGAAAGCCGGCGCGCACCAGTTTCTGGAACAGATAGGCCTCTTCGTTCGAGCCCTTGGCCGAGCCGAAGCCGGCCAGCGCGCCGCCGCCGTGCTGGTCGCGAATGCGCGTAAGGCCGCCTGCGGCGCGCGCCAGCGCCTCCTCCCAGCTCGCCTCGCGGAAATGCGTCCACGGATTGGCCGGGTCGATGTCGGTGTCGTGCTTCGACACGCCGTCCTTGCGGATCATCGGCTTCGTCAGCCGGTCCGCGTGGTGCACGTAGTCGAAGCCGAAGCGGCCTTTGACGCACAGGCGGTTCTGGTTGGACGGGCCGTCGCGGCCCTCGACCGCGACAATGCGGTCGTCCTTGATCTCGTAGGTGAGCTGGCAGCCGACGCCGCAATACGGGCACACGCTGTCGACCGTGCGGTCGGGATGATTGGTGTAGAGGCCCTGGGCGTCGACCTGCGTCGCCGGCATCAGCGCGCCGGTCGGGCAGGCCTGCACGCATTCGCCGCAGGCGACGCAGGTCGATGCGCCCATCGGATCGTCGAAATCGAACACAATCTTTTCGACGTGCCCGCGCGCCGCCATGCCGATGACGTCGTTGACCTGCACCTCGCGGCAGGCGCGGACGCACAGCGTGCAGTGGATGCAGGCGTCGAGCTGCACGGCCATCGCCGGATGGCTGAAATCGTCGGTCTTGTTGGGGCGCTCGAGCGCCGGGAAGCGGCTCGCGGTGACGTCGATGCGCTCCGCCCAGTTCCAGAAGCGCGAGTTCGGATCATGCGCCGCCTCGCGCGCGGGCTGGTCGGCGACGAGCAGCTCGAACACGAGCTGGCGCGACGTCTTGGCGCGATCCGAGGCCGTGCTGACCTTCATGCCCGGCGCGGGCTTGCGCACGCACGAGGCCGCGAGCACGCGCTCGCCCTCGATCTCGACCATGCAGGCGCGGCAATTGCCGTCGGGCCGGTAGCCGGGGGCAGGGGAGTAGCACAGATGCGGGATCTCGACCGCGTGACGGCTCGCCACCTGCCAGATGGTCTCGCCCGGCCGGGCCGTGACCTCGCGGCCGTCGAGCACGAAGGTGATGCCGTCCATCATCGGGCGATCGTCGGGCATGGGTCCATCCTATCCTGCTGTCATCACCGGCCTTGTGCCGGTGATCCCGATTTGAAAGGCGGCGCCTTTCTGGTCGGGTTCGCCGGGACAAGCCCGGCCATGACACGCGCCTTTTGCATTACGGTTGCGCATTCAAATCGCTGCGAAAGTGTTTCAGCACCTGCTTGACCGGGTTCATGGCGGCCTGGCCGAGGCCGCAGATCGAGGCGTCGGTCATCACCTTGGTCAACTCGCCGAGCAGGGTTTCGTCCCAGCGCGGCTGCTGCATCAGATGCACCGCCTTCTCGGTTCCGACGCGGCACGGCGTGCACTGGCCGCAGCTCTCGTCCTCGAAGAATTTCAGGAGGTTGAGCGCCACGGCGCGCATGTCGTCCTTGTCGGACAGGACGACGACGGCGGCGGAGCCGATGAAGCAGCCGTGCGGCTCGAGCGTGCCGAAGTCGAGCGGGATGTCGTCCATCGCCGCCGGCAGGATGCCGCCGGAGGCGCCGCCGGGGAGATAGCCCTTGAAGGCGTGGCCGTCGGCCATGCCACCGCAATATTGGTCGATCAGCTCGCGGATCGTGATGCCGGCCGGCGCCAGCTTGACGCCGGGCTCCCTGACGCGCCCCGAGACCGAGAAGGTGCGCAGGCCCTTGCGGCCGTTGCGGCCGTGGCTTGCGAACCACTCGGCGCCCTTCTCGACGATGTCGCGCACCCAGAACAGGGTCTCGACGTTGTTGATCAGCGTCGGCCGGCCGAACAGTCCGACCTGCGAGGGGAATGGCGGCTTGTGCCGGGGCAGCCCGCGCTTGCCCTCGATCGACTCGAGCATCGCCGACTCCTCGCCGCAGATATAGGCGCCGGCGCCGCGACGGAGATGGATTTTGGTGTGCCGGGCAAGGCCCGCCGCCTCGACCCGGGCGATCTCGCGCAACAGGATCTCGCGGCATTGCGGATACTCGTCGCGCAGATAGATGTAGACGGCCTCGGCCTCGACCGCCCAGGCGCCGATCAGCATGCCTTCGAGGAAGCGGTGCGGATCGGTTTCGAGATAATGCCGGTCCTTGAAGGTCCCGGGCTCGCCCTCGTCGGCATTGACGGCCATCAGGCGCGGGGCCGGCTCGGCGCGCACGAAGCGCCATTTGCGCCCGGTCGGAAAGCCGGCGCCGCCGAGGCCGCGCAGGTTGGAATCCTCGAGCGCCTTGATGATGTCGTCGAGCTGGCGGGCGCCGCCGACGCAGGCCTGCAGCAGCGCGTAGCCGCCGCCGGCGCGATAGCGCTCGAAATCCACGTGTTCGGGAATATGCGGATGCGTGTCGCCGCCTTGCGCGGCGCGCGTCACGCTCTCGACCGTCGCGTGTTCGTGCAGCGCATGGCCGATCGCCGCGACGGGAGCGTTGTGGCAGCCGCCCATGCACGGCGCGCGCACGACGCGCACGCCGCCTCCGAGCGCCGCCGGCAACTGGTCGAGCAGTTTTTGCGCGCCGGCCAGCTCGCAGGTGAGGCTGTCGCATACCCGCACCGTGAGGGGAGGGGGCGGCGCCTCGCCGTCGAGCACGATGTCGAAATGCGCGTAGAAGGAGGCGACCTCGTAGACTTCGACCAGCGCCAGCCGCATCTCGCTGGCGAGGGCCACGAGATGGCGCGCATGCAGGCAGCCGTAATGGTCCTGCAGAAGATGCAGATGCTCGATCAGGAGGTCGGCCTTGCGCGGGCGCTCGCCGAGCAGGGCGCGCACCTCGTCGGCGGCATCGGCGTCGACCTGACGCCCCTTGGGAAATTCGCGCGTCTTGCGCCGCCCCGAGCCGGGATGAATGCTCCGGTCCGGGTTCGATCCGTTGGGCTTCGAGCCGTGCGGCCGCGGCGCGCCGCGATCGTGAATGTTCATTGGCTTATCCACATCGCGTCATCCCGGACGGCCGTCAGGCCGATCCGGGATCGTTGCGAGAGTCGGGCGCCTCTTCGGCGCGCGATCCCGGCTCTCCGCTTCGCTTCAGCCGGGATGACGTTTGTCACAGCAGGCCGGCGCCGCGCGCCCACTTGTATTTGGCGCCGAGCACCTCGACCGGGATCTCGGTCGAGTAGGCGTAGGCCGGGATGCCGTGCTGATAGAGATATTCGGCCGCTTCCTCGACCTGCACGTCGCCGGCCAGCGAGGCGACGACGGGCTTGATCTTGCCCTTGCGCCGCATCTCCTCGACCACCTCGGCCATCAGCTTGGCGAAGACCATCGGCGGCGTGATGATGGTGTGCCAGTAGCCGAGGATGAGCGCGTGGATGCGGTCGTCCTCGAGCCCGAGCCGGACCGTGTTCTGGTAGGTCGTCGGCGGCTCGCCGCCGGTGATGTCGACCGGATTGCCGGAGGCGCCGAAGGGCGGAATGAACTTCTTGAAGGCCGTGTCGAGATCCGGCGGCATGGCCATCAGCTTGAGGCCGTTGTCGACGCAGGCGTCGGACAGGAGCACCCCGGAGCCGCCGGCGCCGGTGATGATCACCACGTTCTCGCCCTTCGGCGTCGGCAGCACCTGGATGGCGCGCGCCGTCTCGAGCATGTCGCGCAGGCTGCGGGCGCGGATCACGCCCGACTGCTTGAACACGTCCTCGTAGATCTTGTCGTTACCGGCGAGCGCGCCGGTATGCGAGGAGGCCGCCTTGGCGCCGGCGGAGGTGCGCCCGGCCTTGAGCACGATCACCGGCTTCTTCTTCGAGACGCGCTTGGCGACCTCGGCGAAGGCACGGCCGTCCTTCAGGTCCTCGCAGTGCTGGGCGATCACCTGCGTGTTGTCGTCCTGCTCGAAGAAGGTGAGCAGATCGTCCTCGTCGATGTCCGACTTGTTGCCGAGGCCGACGATCGCCGAGACGCCCATCTTGGCGGAGCGGCTGAAGCCGATGATCGCCATGCCGATGCCGCCCGATTGCGACGACAGCGCCACCTTGCCCTTGACGTCATAGGCCGTGCAGAAGGTCGCGCACAGGTTTTCCGGCGTGTAGTAGAAGCCGTAGATGTTCGGGCCCATCAGGCGGATATTGTATTTGCGCCCGATGTCCTGGATCTCCTTCTGGCCTTCGACGTTGCCGGTCTCGGCGAAGCCGGACGGGATCAGCACGGCGCCGGGAATCTTCTTCTCGCCGCACTCGGTCAGCGCCTGGGCGACGAATTTCGCGGGAATGGCGAACACCGCCACGTCGATCTCGCCCGGCACGTCCTTGACCGACTTGTAGGCCTTGTAGCCGAGGATCTCGTCGGCCTTCGGGTGGATCGGATAGATCTGTCCCTTGTAGCCGCCGTTGATCAGGTTCTTCATCACCGAGTTGCCGATCTTGCCGTCCTCGGCGGAGGCGCCGATCACCGCCAGCCCCTTGGGCCGCATGATGCGGTTCATGGCGCGCACGATGTCGTCATGCGGCGGCCGGTAGCGCTGCTCCTTAGGTTCGAAGTCGACGACGATGCGCACGTCGGCCGCGGTGGCGTCCTTGGGCGTCGCGAAAACCGGGTTGAGGTCGAGCTCGACGATCTCGGGGAAATCGCTGACGAGCTGCGAGACCTTGACGATGACGTCGGCGAGCGCGTCGCGGTTGACGGCCTCGCCGCCGCGCACGCCCTTGAGCATCTCCGCGGCCTGGATGCCATCGAGCATCGACAGGGCGTCGTCGCGCGTCGCCGGCGCCAGGCGGAAGGTGATGTCCTTGAGCACCTCGACCAGCACGCCGCCGAGGCCGAAGGCGACCAGCTTGCCGAAGGAGCCGTCGCTGATCGAGCCGACGATCACCTCGGTGCCGCCCTTGAGCATCTGCTGCACCTGCACGCCGTCGATCTTGGCGTCGGCCTTGTATTTTTTGGCATTGGCCAAAATCGTGTCGTAGCCCTTCGACACCTCGTCGGCGCTCTTGAGGCCGACCAGCACGCCACCGGCTTCGGTCTTGTGCAGGATGTCGGGCGAGACGATCTTGAGCACCACCGGATAGCCCATGCCGTCGGCGAGCCTGGCGGCGTCCTGGGCCGACTTGGCCACGCCTTCCTTGGGGACCGGGATGCCATAGGCGTCGCAGACGAGCTTGCCTTCCGGCGCGGTCAGGCTGGTGCGGCCCTCGCGCTTGACCTGGTCGAGGACCTTGCGGACGGCATCCTTCTGGCCTGCTCCCGCGGACTGCGGCTGCTTCAGTGCTGCTTCTGCCATGTGTGTCTCCTCCTGGGGCGCCCGCTGCGGCGGGTCATGAGACGAGGCCTGGAGCGCCCGAACAATCCGTGATGTGCTTGAGTGGTGCCCGCGGACGAGCCCGGCCCTGGGACGAACAAGTCTTCGCGGCGGGCGCAATGCTGGGCCGTCGAACGGACGACGCGGCGTCCGTCATTCTCCTCCGCGAGGCTGTCAACCGGGGGCGGATGGTATTTGGCATGCCACGCGCGCGTCAAGTGCTATTCGCGGAGACTTTTCTCCTCGCCCAGCGCTCATGTTGACATGCTGGTATTTGGCATGCCAATGTCCGGCGCGGCTGGAGCGAAACGGTTCCGCGGCCCGTCCGCCGAGGACTCTTTGTGAACGAAGCGCAGACCAAATGGCCCCCGCGCGACGAGGCTGATCGCAGCCTCGTGATCGAGCGCATCCCGGCCGAGCAGAGCTTCAAGAGCAAGGCCTACGCCGCCCTGAAGGAGGCGATCACCAACCTCGACATCTACCGCGTCTCCGAGCCCGTGATGCTCGACGAGCGCGAGCTGTCGGTGCGGCTCGGCGTGAGCCGCACGCCGATCCGTGAGGCGGTGGCGATGCTCGAGAAGGAGGGGTTCGTGCGCACGGTGCCGCGGCGCGGCATCCTCGTGGTGCGCAAGACCAAGCGCGAGATCATCGAGATGATCCAGGCCTGGGCGGCGCTGGAGAGCATGGCGGCGCGGCTGATCACCCTGAATGCCAGCGATTCCGAGATCGGCGCCCTGCGCGCCCTGTTCGACGCCTTCGGCCGCGAGCATGTCGCCCTCGACCACCTCGACGAATATTCATCGGCGAACATCAATTTCCACCAGTCGCTGATCCGCATGAGCGGCTCGAGCGTGCTCGCCGCCATGACCGACAACCTGTTCCTGCACGTCAAGGCGATCCGCCATCGCACGATCTTCGAGAGCGACCGCGCGCAGCGCTCGATCAGGGATCACATGGCGATCATCGAGGCGCTCGAGGCGCGCGACAGCGACCGCGCCGAGCGCCTCGTGCGCGAGCATACGCTGCGACTCGCGGCGCATGTCGAACAGCACGTCGATCTCGACTGAACCCAACCGCAACAAGCCTCTGGGAGGAGGAAACCCCATGGCACAGACCGCATTGAAGGACCGTCCCACGGATGCCGGCGCAGCGCAGGAGCTGACCGACGGCTTTCACCTCGTCCTCGACGCGCTCAAGCTCAACGGCATCAACACCATCTACGACGTGCCCGGCATCCCGATCTCGGACCTCCTGCGCCTGGCGCAGGCCGAAGGCATGCGCGTGATCTCGTTCCGGCACGAGCAGAATGCCGGCAATGCCGCCGCCATCGCGGGCTTCCTGACCAGGAAGCCGGGCGTGTGCGTCACGGTCTCGGCGCCGGGCTTCCTCAACGGCCTCACGGCGCTGGCCAACGCCACCACCAACTGCTGGCCGATGCTCCTGATCAGCGGCTCGTCGGAGCGCGAGATCGTCGACCTGCAGCAGGGCGACTACGAGGAGATGGACCAGCTCGCCATCGCCAAGCCGCTGTGCAAGGCGGCCTTCCGCGTGCTGCACGCGCAGGACATCGGCATCGGCATCGCGCGCGCCATCCGCGCCGCCTGCTCGGGCCGTCCCGGCGGCGTCTATCTCGACCTGCCCGCCAAACTGTTCGGCCAGGTCATCGACGCGGCGGCCGGCCAGAAATCGCTGGTCAAGGTCGTCGACCCGGCGCCGGCGCAGATCCCGGCGCCGTCGGCGGTCAAGCGCGCCCTCGAGGTGCTGAAAGGGGCCAAGCGCCCGCTGATCATCCTCGGCAAGGGCGCCGCCTATGCGCAGGCCGACGACGAGATCCGCACCTTCGTCGAGAAGAGCGGCATTCCCTTCCTGCCGATGAGCATGGCCAAGGGCCTTCTGCCCGACACGCATCCGCAATCGGCGGGCGCGGCACGCTCGACGGTGCTGAAGGATTCCGACGTCGTGCTGCTGGTCGGCGCCCGGCTCAACTGGCTGCTCTCGCACGGCAAGGGCAAGCAATGGGGCGAGCCCGGCTCGAAGAAATTCATCCAGATCGACATCGAGCCGAAGGAGATGGACAGCAACGTCGCCATCGTGGCGCCGCTGGTCGGCGACATCGGCTCGTGCGTCTCGGCGCTGCTCGACGGCATGGGCGGCAACTGGCCGGCGCCGCCAGCCGACTGGGTCGACGCCATCAAGACCAAGAAGGAAGAGAACATCTCCAAGATGGCGGCGCGGCTGAAGAAGAACTCGACGCCGATGGATTTTCACAGCGCGCTCAGCGCGCTGCGTGACGTCATCAAGGAGCGTCCGGACGCGATGCTCGTCAACGAGGGCGCCAACACGCTCGACCTGGCGCGCGGCGTCATCGACATGTACAAGCCGCGCAAGCGCCTCGACGTCGGCACCTGGGGCGTGATGGGCATCGGCATGGGCTTCGCCGTCGCCGCCGCCGTCGAGACCGGCAAGCCGGTGCTCGCGGTCGAAGGCGACAGCGCCTTCGGCTTCTCCGGCATGGAGGTGGAGACGATCTGCCGCTACAACCTGCCGGTCTGCGTCGTCGTATTCAACAACAACGGCATCTATCGCGGCACCGACGTCAATCCGACCGGCGGCTCCGACGTGGCGCCGATGGTGTTCGTCAAGAACGCGCGCTACGACAAGATGATGGAGGCGTTCGGCGGCGTCGGCGTCAACGTCACGACGCCCGACGAGCTCTACCGCGCCGTCAGCGAGGCCATGGATTCCGGCAAGCCGACGCTGGTCAACGCGATGATCGACCCGGCGGCCGGCACCGAAAGCGGCAATATCGGCAGCCTCAATCCGCAAAGCGCGCTGGCGAAGAAGAACTGATCCGGCAAGAAATGATCCGGCTTGAGGCCGACACCTGAACCGATGGGGTAACACGATGAAAGCACTCGAAGGCGTCCGCATCCTCGACTTCACGCACGTCCAGTCTGGACCGACCTGCACGCAGCTTCTCGCCTGGTTCGGCGCCGACGTGATCAAGGTCGAGCGTCCCGGCACCGGCGACATCACGCGCGGGCAGCTGCGCGACGTCCCCAACGTGGACAGCCTCTATTTCACGATGCTGAATCACAACAAGCGCTCGATCACGCTCGACACCAAGAACCCGAAGGGCAAGGAAGTGCTCGAGGCGCTGGTCAAGACCTGCGACGTGCTCGTCGAGAACTTCGCGCCCGGCGTGCTCGACCGCATGCTGCCGTGGGAGCGCATCCAGCAGCTCAACCCGCGCATGATCGTCGCCTCGATCAAGGGCTTCGGGCCTGGTCCTTACGAGGATTGCAAGGTCTACGAGAACGTCGCGCAATGCGCCGGCGGCTCGGCCTCGACCACCGGCTTCCGTGACGGCCTTCCGGTGGTCACCGGTGCCCAGATCGGCGATTCCGGCACCGGGCTGCACCTGGCGCTCGGCATCGTCACGGCGCTGTTTCAGCGCGAGAAGACCGGCAGGGGCCAGCGCGTCACCTGCGCCATGCAGGACGGCGTGCTCAACCTGTGCCGCGTGAAAGTGCGCGACCAGCAGCGTCTCGCGCACGGGCCGCTCAAGGAATACAGCCAACATGGCGAAGGCATCCCGTTCGGCGACGCGGTGCCGCGCGCCGGCAACGATTCCGGCGGCGGCCAGCCGGGGCGCATCCTCAAGTGCAAGGGCTGGGAGACTGACCCGAACGCCTACATCTACTTCATCACGCAGGCGCCGGTGTGGGAGGCGATCTGCGACGTGATCGGCAAGCCCGAGTGGAAGACCGATCCCAACTACGCCAAGCCAGAGGCGCGCCTGCCGCGGCTCAACGAGATCTTCGGCACGATCGAAGAATGGACCATGACCAAGGACAAGTTCGAGGCCATGGACATCCTCAACAAATACGACATCCCGTGCGGCCCGATCCTGTCGATGAAGGAGATCATCGGGGAAAAGTCGCTGTTCGAGACCGGCACCCTGGTCGAGGTCGATCACCCGACGCGCGGCAAATACGTCTCGGTCGGCAATCCGATCAAGCTGTCGGACAGCCCGGCCCAGGTGGAGCGCTCGCCGCTGCTCGGCGAGCATACGCAGGAGATCCTGCGCGACGTGCTCGGCTTCACCGACTCGCAGGTCGAGGAGATCGAGGGCTCGGGCGCTCTCGGCGGCGGCGCCCACCGCATCGCCGCGGAATAAGCGCTCCGCAAGACGCACGACATTAAGGCAAAGGCCGCGGCGCTGCCGCGGCCTTTTTTTGCGTCTGGTCGCGCGCTTGGCGAAGCGTCGCGCCCGTGCCAGCGCGTTCGGGGAGTCGGCGGGCGTGCAGCCGCCGCGGGTCTCCGGGGGGGCAGGCTGCCGCGCGGACGGTTGCAGCGTCTTCCTGGCGCGAATATTGACGCAGCGTGTAATAGGAGTAGCATTTCGAAGCAATCGCAAGGACGTTGGTCTGCGCGAATATTTCGGGAAGCCGGGACGCGGGCGTCCACTGGCGCCGGCGCTCCTCCTGCCGAAACAGGACACCGACAAGCGCGGGGGGGCGGCGCACCCCACCCGCATATTTTTCCGGGCCAGCGATCCTCGCGGGGGCGGGCCGCCCGGCACAGAGCGCCGCCAACGGGATGCACTGCCGCGGCCGCCGTGCCGCGGCGCAGGAGGACGCTCATGGCCATCATCCACGGCAATGCCGGCAACAACACCATCGTCGGCACCAATTTGGCGGACCAGATCGACGGCCAGGGCGGCAACGACCGGCTGTTCGGGCTCGGCGGCATCGACTCCCTCGACGGCGGCACCGGCATCGACCTTCTCAATGGCGGCACCGGCAACGATTTCCTGGATGGCGGGTCTGGGAATGACAGACTTTTCGGAGGCGCCGGCAGGGACATTCTGTTCGCCGGCTCCGGCAACGACCTTCTCGACGGCGGCACCGGCGCCGACCGCATGACCGGCGGCCTTGGCCGCGACACCTACATCGTCGACAATCGCGGGGACAAGGTGTTCGGCGGCGCCGGCGACACGGTGCTCAGCACCGTCAGCTACAGCCTGCTTCTGACGGGCGCATCGAAGCTCCAGCTCCTGGGCTCGCGCGCCATCAACGGCTTCGGCGACGACCACAACGAAACGCTGATCGGCAACGGCGCCACCAACATTCTGAAGGACAACTACGGCAACGACACCCTCAAGGGGATGGGCGGAAACGACTTGCTCTTCGGCGGCAAGGGTGCCGACCGGCTCGACGGCGGCACCGGCATCGACCTGCTCAACGGCGGCAACGGCAACGACCTGTTGCTGGGCGGGGTCGGCAACGACGTCCTGTTCGGCGGAGAGGATGGTCTGCCCTTGAGCGGCACGGACCACGACCGGCTGTTCGGCGGGGCCGGCAACGACCGGCTCCGGGGCGGGACGGGACACGACGTCCTCACCGGCGGCACGGGCGCCGACCGTTTCATCTTCGCCAAGGCGACGGACAGCAGCCCGTCGCCGTTCCACCTGACGGACATCATCATGGATTTCCACAGGGCCGAAGGCGACAAGATCGATGTCTCGGGAATCGACCCGGCCGTGGCCAGCCACGCGTTTCACTTCATCGGCACGGCTCCGTTCACACCATTCGCAGCGGCCGGGGAGCTGCGCATCCAGGCGGCGGCCGGCGAGACCATCATTCAGGGCTGCACGACCTTCAATCACCTGACGCCGTCGCTGGTCATCCACGTCAGGGGCGACGTGCCGAATTCGGCGAGCGACTTCATTCTGTAACGTCCGCGCGGCGCAGAGGAAGGGGGGCGCCCAACTGTCATTTCCGGGGCGGCGCGAAGCGTCGAACCCGGACTGCACGGTTACGTGAGCGGTGCGGTCAATGCGGCACCCCGTCAAGGCGTCCCGGCCCCGGACCTTCGGTGCGCTCCGGGGTGACAGTCGTGGCGCGACGACTCCCTATTTCGGGAGAGGGTATTGCTACTCCGGAAAATGTTTCTCGACGTGGGCGGCGAGGCCGAGGGTGTGGTCGCGGACGAGACGTTCGGCGAGTTCGGCGTCGCGCGCGTCGAGGGCGGCGATGATGCGCATGTGATCGCCGATCGAGCGCGCGGCGCGGTCCTGCTGGCGCATCGACACGGCGCGTATGGCGCGCATGTGGATGAACAGGTTCTCGGTCATGTCGACGATCAGCTGGCAGCCGCCGAGCTGGATGATCTTCTGGTGGAAGCGGATGTTGGCCTGCGAGTATTCCTCCGGATGCTCTTCCGGCTTCTCTGTCTGGAACTCGTCGAACAGGTGGCGCAGGCCTTCGAGATCGGCATCGCTGGCGCGCTGCGCCGCGAGCCGCGCCGCCATGCTCTCAAGCGCCGCCCAGACGAGAATCATCTCGATGATCTCGCGCTTCGACTTGCGCACGACGAAGATGCCGCGGCGCGGCACCGCGCGCACGAAACCCTCCTGCTCGAGCACCGTGAGCGCCTCGCGGATCGGCGTGCGGCTGACGCCCAGGTCCTGGCTGAGCTGGCGCTCGTCGAGCCGGATCTCGTCGGGATGGCCGTAGATGTCCATCTCGGTGATGGCTTTCTTCAAGGCGTCATAGGCCAGCGTGCGCAAGCTGACGCTGGTCTCGATCGGCGTGATGTTGAGCTTGAGCCGATCCCCGTTCATGCGTGTGTCACCCTCGATCTGCCGTCGCGTGCGGTCGCGTCGCCCTTCAGGCAATCACCCGTCAGGCGATCACTTGGCCGGCACCGGGCCGGGATGCCGCCGCGCGCGCAGCTTGGCGAGGCCGATCGTGATCGCCGGCCAGAACAGCATCACCAGCGCGAGCGTGACGATCGAGCCGACGAGGGGATTGGACCAGAAGATCGTGAGGCTGCCTTGCGAGATCAGCATCGCCTGCCGGAACGAGCTCTCGGCCATGTCGCCAAGCACCAGCGCCAGGACGAGCGGCGCGAGCGGATAGCCGAGCTTCTTGAACACATAGCCGAGCACGCCGAAGATCAGCATGATGGAGATATCGAGCAGGGCGTTGTGCACCGTGTAGGCGCCGACGGCGCAGATCACGAGGATGATCGGGGCGATGATGCTGAAGGGAATGCGCAGGATCGCCGCGAACAGCGGCACGGTCGTGAGCACAACGATCAGGCCGGCGATGTTGCCGATGTAAATCGAGGCGATCAGGCCCCAGACGAAATCCTTCTGCTCGACGAACAGAAGCGGCCCGGGCTGCAGACCCCAGATCAGGAGGCCGCCGAGCATCACCGCGGCGGTCGGCGAGCCGGGAATGCCGAGCGTCAGCATGGGCAGAAGGGCGCTCGTGCCGGCGGCATGCGCCGCGGTTTCGGGAGCGAGGACCCCTTCGATCTCGCCGGTGCCGAATTTGGGTCCGTTGCGCGAGAAGCGCTTGGCAAGACCGTAGCTCATGAACGACGCCGGCGTTGCGCCGCCCGGCGTGATGCCCATCCAGCAGCCGACGATCGAGCCGCGGAGGGCCGTGACCCACAGCTTCGGAAGCTGCGCCCAGGTTTGCAGAACGACCTTCGGGTTGATCTTCGCGCTCTTGCCTCTGAAGGCGAGCCCTTCCTCCATGGTGAGCAGGATCTCGCCGACGCCGAACAGGCCGATGACAGCGATCAGGAAGTCGAAGCCGCGCAAGAGCTCGTGCGAGCCGAAGGTCATTCGAAGCTGACCCGTCACCGTATCGATCCCGACCGCCGCCAGCGCGAAGCCGAGCATCATCGCGGCGAGAATCTTGAAGGGCGATTCCTTGCCCATGCCGATGAAACTGCAGAACGTCAGGAGATAGACGGAGAAAAACTCGGCCGGCCCGAATTGCAGCGCGAAGCGCGCAACCACCGGCGCAAGAAAGGTGATGAGCAAGGTGGCGACGAACGCGCCCAGGAACGAGCCCGTGAAGGCGGTCGTCAACGCCTCGCCGGCCTGTCCTTTCTGCGCGAGCGGGTAGCCGTCGAAGGTCGTCGCCACCGACCACGGTTCACCGGGGATGTTGAACAGGACAGAGGTGATCGCGCCGCCGAACAGCGCGCCCCAATAGATGCAGGACAGCATGATGATGGCCGAGGTCGGCGACATGCTGAACGTGAGGGGAAGCAGAATGGCGACGCCGTTGGCGCCGCCGAGGCCGGGAAGAACACCGATCAGAACGCCGAGGAAGATCCCGAGGAACATGTAGAAGATGTTCATCGGGTCGCCGAGCACGCCGAAGCCGTGGATCAGTGACGATAGTGCTTCCAAGGTCGCCTCCCGGCCCCGTTTGTCGAATGCTTGCGATTGTGTCGGCGCCCGGTCCGGCGACTGTCGCCGGCCCGGCTCATATGACTATCTCAATAGCCCAATGCTTCCTCGAGAGGGCCCTTGGGCAGCGGCACGAGGAACCAGATCTCGAACATGAAAAACAGCACGATCGGGATCAGGATCGCGATCGGCAGGATGCGCGTGAACGGATAGCGGCCGAGCCAGCGCATGAAGAAGGTGATGAACACGGCGGCCGACACATAGATGCCGAGCACGCCGATCGCCGCCACGAAGGCCGTCGTCGGGACCAGGACCTGCAGCACCTGCTTGAGCTGCGAGCGCTCGACGAAATTGGACGAGCTGGTCCGGGCCAACAGATTGACGCCGAAGGTAATGGCGCTGGCGATGAACATGATGGCGCCGACGCGGAACGGGAAATAGCCTGCCTGGGGCCCGTCCTCCCAGCGCGCGCCGATGCGCCAGTTGTCCCACATGATGAGGACCGACAACGCCATGAACGCCGCGGCGACCACGAGCTCCATAACCCGCGTCGAGACGGTGTGCTCGTTGCGGTCCGCTTCATGAGCCATGTCCTACCCCAATATGAAATCGTTGTTATCGCTTGAAAAAAAGAAAGCCCCGGCGTGGTGCACGCCGGGGCGCTCGAGGATCAGGACTTGGCGAGGAAGCCCGCCTTCTCCATCAGCTTCTGATGCGTGTCGGCGGCGTCCTTGACCCATTTCTTGTATTCGTCGCCGGACATGAAGGTCGTGTTGAAGGCGCCCTTCTCCATGAAGTCCTTCCATTCCGGCGTCTCGCGCACTTTCTTGAACAGGTCGACGTAATAGGCGACCTGTTCAGGCGTGGCGCCGGGCGACATGAAGATGCCGCGCAGCATCGTGTATTCGATGTCGAGGCCCTGCTCCTTGCAGGTCGGGATGTCGCCCCACGCCATCGCGTCGGTGACCTTCTCCTTCAGCGGGATGCGCTTGCCGTCGAACACGCAAAGCGGCCGCAGCTCGCCGGCGCGCCATTGCGCAACTGCCTCGATCGGGTTGTTGACGCTGGAGTCGATGTGCCCGCCGACGAGCTGCGCCGCGACGTCACCACCGCCCTTGTAGGGCACGTAGGTGAACTTGGCGCCGGTCGACTGCTCGATGGCGGCGGTGATGATCTGGTCTTCCTGCTTCGATCCCGTGCCGCCCATCTTCTTCGTCTCGGCCTTGGCGGCAGCGACGTAGTCCTTGGCGCTCTTGTAAGGCGACTTGGCATTCACCCACAGCACGAACTCGTCGAGCGCGAGCATCGCGACGGGGGTCATGTCGTCCCACTTGAACGGCACACCCGTGGCGAGCGGCGTCGTGAAGAGATTGGACAGGGTGATGATGATCTTGTGCGGGTTGCGGGTCGAGCCCTTGACGTCAAGGAAGCCCTCGGCCCCGGCGCCGCCGGCCTTGTTGATGACCACGAGCGGCTGCGGCATCAGATTGTGCTTCTGCACGATGCCCTGGATCATGCGGGCCATCTGATCGGCGCCGCCTCCGGTGCCCGCCGGAATGATGAATTCCACCGTCCGCGTCGGCTGCCAGGCGGCGCCCGCGGGCACGGCCTGCCAGGCGAAGGCCAGGGCGCATGCTGCCGTCGCACCTTTGACCGATGACCATCCCGAATGTGCTTTCATTGAGTTTCCTCCATGGTGGCGTGCTGGTTTCCAGCGCCGGTTCTTCAGCCCCTTGCCTCTAGTATATTGTATATCAGGGGGTCGGCAACTGGACTCACGACGGATTGACAACCGCAAATCCATCGCTCTCGCTGCAGTGCGAAGTAATCTTCGCATATGCGAAGGAGCCCATGGCGAGCTGCGCCCCCGCCGGAGTAGAGTTTCATACAAAGGCGGCGTGCAAGGAGATGTCATGAAAGCGCAAGACGTGATGACCAGCCCGCCGATCACCGTGCGGCCCGACACGCCCGTCACCGAGATCGCCAGCCTGCTCATCGAACGGCGCATCAGCGGCGTTCCGGTGGTCGATGCGGCGGGGCGCATGGTCGGCATCGTCAGCGAGGGCGATCTCCTGCGCCGCTGCGAGCTCGGCACCGACCGGCAGCGGTCGCAATGGCTGGAGCTGTTCGTCGATCGCGGCTTGCAGGCCGCGGAGTTCGTCAAGGCGAATGGCATGTTCGCGCGCGACGTGATGACTGCCGATGTCATCTCCGTCGCGCCGGATGCCGATCTCGTCGACATCGCCGCCCTGCTCGAACGGCGGCGGATCAAGCGCGTTCCGGTGGTGCGCGACGGCATCCCGGTCGGGATCGTCAGCCGGGCCAATGTTCTGCACGGCCTGATCGCCTCGCGGCGAGCGGACAGCGCAGCGCCGGCCGCCAGCGATGTCGAGCTGCGCCGGCGCATCGAAGAGCGCCTCGCGGAGGAGCCCTGGCTCGATCTCAGCCGGATCAACATCGTCGTCAGCGACGGCGTCGCGCATCTCTGGGGACTGGTCGAATCCGAGGAACAGCGCCGCGCCCTGAAAGTCGCCGTTCAGAACATCACCGGGGTACGTGATGTCGTCGACCATCTGACGCCCGACTGGTTCCCCAACACGGCCGGTTGATCGCGAAAGCTGAGGCGGCGTCGGCGTCGGCGTCGGACGCGGCGCGCCGCGGGCCTGCATCCGAGGCAAGTCGATGGTTAACGCCGACAGGTGCCATGCGCTGATCGCATAGGTCACATTGGTATGTGGTATGCCAGAAGTCTTGAGGTAGGACAGCGTCCCTGCCATATTGTGCACAGCACAAATCCAAGCTGCACAAATTCAAGGTGGATGAACATGGACGCTCTGGGACTTTTCGCTGCATTGGCCCTTCTCGCCGGCCTCGCCGCCATCGTGGCCGAGATCTGGCTCAAGGATCCGGCCGTCTTCGGCGAGATCATGAGCGACGTCCGCGCCTTCGCCGACCCCGCCCGCCCGGCCGCCGTCCGGCCTGCGCCGGTCGCCAGGGCAGATGCCCCGCTTGCCGCCAACGCCGGCGGGATCATGCAGGCGGCGTAGCCGTCCCTTCCATGACTGCTTTCGGGCGCCGGCAAAGCCGGCGCCTTTTTTATATCCGCTGGGCAGGATCGCGTGCGATTGAGCCAATCCGCTCTCGTTATCATTCGGCCTCATCATCCCGGATCGCGTTCGGGACAAGACTTTCGGCGAAGCGGTGTCGAACCCAAATCAGGTCCGGAGCAGGCGTCGCCCGATCATGCTAGCCCCCGTGGAACCCGCGCAGGCGCTCGTCGTCCTTTCCGATGGCGGGCTTGAAGCGCGCCGACCGTGCGACACTAACGACGCGCTCGACGAAGGCATCATAGTCGTTGGCCTTGCGCGCGCCCGCTGCCACGGCGTCACCCGCCCCCGGTCCGCCGTAGGCCGAGTCGCTCGGCGCGGCACTGGTGTCCTGCAGAAACGGCGCCAGAAACACCGTGTCTCCGAGCGGATCCGCCTCGCCGACATGGCGCGATGCGCGCTCGGCCTCGAACACGCCCTGGCCGTCGACAGGCGAGAGGATGCGGATGCCCCGGTGCACTGTCGCCTTGGCGTCGGCATTCTCGCCCGCCTCCCGCTCGAAATCCTCGCGCGGATAGAGCCGCTCGATGCTGCGCCGATCGTGAATGCTGGCCTTGGCCATCTGTTTCTCCTCGCCAAAGAGGCCAAAGAGGAACGACGGCCGCAGCGCGGCGTTCCGCCGGTTCGACCGTGATCACGTCAGATCGAATCAATCAGGCCTGGAACCCTTTGAATTTGCATGATCTTTGCGAAGCGGTGACCACTTCGCCGGCTCACGCCTCAGGCGCCGCGTCCGCGCAGGATCAGGCGATTGCCGCGCACCTCGTAGGATGCGAGCCGTTCCAGAAACGTCATGCCGAGGAGATTGTCGCGCAGCGCGCCCGGCCGCGCCACGAGCGCCCGAATCCGCCGCTCGGTGATCGAGCCGATGCTGACGCTGTCGAGTGTGACGGGCGCCGCCATGGTGCGTCCGTTGGCCGTCGCTACCGGCACCGTGTAGGCCAGGGTGGCGGCGGAGAAGCCGAGAGCCTGCGCGCTTTCGGCGCTGAGCACGACCGTGCTGGCGCCTGTATCGAAGATGAAGCGCAGGTCGCGCCCGTTCGCCCGGCCCGAGATCACGAAGGTGCCGTCCATGCGCCGCGCGATGGTCACCTCGCCGCCGCTGCCGACCGCCGGCTCGCCGGGCGCGAGATCGCTGATCACCCGGGTGGCACCCTCGCGGATCTCCCAGCGGTAGCTGTAGGCGCCGACGAGGCCGGCGCCGAGCACGATCCAGAACAGGATTGCCTGGACCCCACGCATCCATTGCCCGCGGAATTCCTGCACGATCCCGCCCGAGACGAGGAGCAGCAGCGCCGCCAGGGCGATCAGGGCGGCGAATTCGTCGGCCTGAAGCCCGGCGATGACGCCGTCGCCGTGAAAGAACACGAGCACGGCCGCGCCGAGCAGGATGAGGGCGAGGCCGACGGCGCCGGACATGATCAAGGCCTCTCGTCGGGGGGAGGGGAGGAGCGCCGGCGGCGGCCGTCGAGTTCGGCCATGATGCGCTTGCGCTCCGGTTCGCTCATGCGCGGCCACCGCGCAACCTCGTCGAGGGTCCGCGCGCAGCCTTCGCAAAGCCCGGTTTCGAGGTCGAGGACGCAGATGCGGATGCAGGGCGTGGAAATCTCTGTCACGCCTCGAATGTAAGCCTGGCAGCGCCGTTCGTCATGCCCGGCGCGGCCGTCCCCAGCTCCCGCTCCGGATGCGTGCCTGCGCGGCACGGGAGCGCCTTCACCCGCTTGTCGTTGCCCGTTATAGGGGCGCCTGCCCCGGGCGATTCGAAGGGAAGCGGCCGGGCTTCAGGAGCTTGATGATGACGGAAGCACCGGCGGGCGCCGCGCCTTTCGAGGATATTCGCCGCCTGATCGCGATGATGCCCGGTCCGGACGAGGCAGCCGTCACCGCCGTGCGCGAGCGCAACGCCGCCCTGCTGAAGCCGGCTGGCAGCCTGGGCCGGCTCGAATGGCTGGTCGAATGGCTGGCCGCGTGGCAGCGGAAAGCGCCGCCGGCGGTCGAGCGTCCGCTCGTTTGCGTCTTTGCCGCCAATCACGGCGTGGCGGCGCGCGGCGTGTCCGCCTATCCGCCGGACGCCAGCCGCGCGATGCTCGAGAATTTCACCTCGGGCCGTGCGGCGATCTACCAGATCTGCGCCAGCATGGGCCTCGGCTTCAAGGTCTTCGACCTGGCCATCGAGATGCCGACCAACGACATTGTCGACGCGCCGGCCATGGACGAGAAGGCCTGCGTCGCGACCATGGCCTTCGGCATGGAGGCGATCGCCGGCGGCGCCGACCTTCTGGCGCTCGGCGAGTTCGGGCTCGGCAACACGACCATCGCCGCGGCGATCTATGCCGCGCTTTACGGCGGACCAGCCGGGCGCTGGATCGAGCCGGAGGCCGGAACGGACGACGGCAGGGTCGAGCGCAAGATCGCCGTCGTCGAGGCCGCGCTCGCCCGCCACCGCGAGCATCTGCACGATCCCCTGGAGATCCTGCGGCGGCTCGGAGGGCGCGACATCGCGGCCATGGCCGGCGCCATCCTGGCGGCACGCCTGCAGCGCATCCCGGTGGTGCTCGACGGCTACGTGGCGGGGGCCGCGGCGGCGATCCTGCATGCGCTCAACCCTGCCGCACTCGATCACTGCATCGCCGGCCATCTTGCCGCCGAAGCCGCGCATCGCGAGGTTCTCGAGCGACTGGGCAAGATTCCGCTCCTCGCGCTTGGGGTCCGCCTCGGGGAGGGCACCGGCGCCGCCCTTGCGGCAGGGCTCGTGCGCACGGCCGCCGCCTGCCATGCCGGCATGGGAAGCCAGGTGACCGGGGCCGCCGGCGCCGCGGATCAGGCGAGCCCGGTCACGCCGCTTCCTGACCGGGGCGCGGCGGGGTCGGCGGAACATCGACCGCCGGAAGCACGTCCATCACGCGCGACGCAGGGAAGGTGACGATCGCCTCGGTGCCTTCGCGCGGCTTCGATTTGAGCTGGAAGGCGCCGCCGTGCAACTCGACGAAGCCCTTGACGATGGGCAGGCCGAGCCCGGAGCCCTGCTCGGCAGCCTTGATGGCCAGCGAGCCGCGGCCGAAGGATGACATGACGATCGGGATTTCGTCCTCGGGGATGCCCGGCCCGCTGTCCTTGATGCTCACATATTGGCCGCCCGACGACGTCCGGCCGACCTTGATCGTGATCTCGCCGCCCTGCGGAGTGAACTTGATGGCGTTCGACAGGATGTTGAGCACGACCTGGCGGACCGCGCGCTCGTCCGCCCAGAGCCGGGGCAGCGTCGGGTCGATCGCGTCCTTGACGGTCTGGTTCTTGGCCTTGGCGCGCAGATTCAGCATGTGGCGGCAATCGTCGACCACATGCGCCAGGAGGACCGCTTCCTCGTTCAGCTCGTAGCGCCCGGCCTCGATGCGCGAGAGGTCGAGTATCTCGTTGATGACGTTGAGGAGGTGCTGGCCGCTGTCGTGGATGTCCTGCGCGTATTCGCGGTAGGCCGACGAGGCATGGGGGCCGAAAACCTCGCTCGTCATGACTTCGGAGAAGCCGAGGATGGCATTGAGCGGCGTGCGCAACTCATGGCTCATCGTGGCCAGGAAGCGCGACTTGGCGAGATTCGCCTCTTCGGCCCGGCGCCGCGCCTCGTCGGAATTGCTCTTCGCCTGCTCCAGTTCGGCGAACAGCGCATCCTTCTCGGCGCGCGACTGAAGTGTGGCCAGGGCGCTGGCATGGAGACGCCGGCCGAGGAAGATGAAGAAGATCTGGCCGCTGATGGCCATCAGCGCCAGCATGACCGCATCGAGGTCCCGTGAGGTCCATACGAAGGCGAGGACGGCGGCGGTCAGCGGCAGCACGCCGGCATAGACGGCCAGCGGGATGGTGGCCGACAGGGTGGCCGCCACGGCCGCAGTCATCAGCAGGATGAACAGCACGAAACTGCGGCTGCCGGGCGCCTGGACGTGCATGAGGGCCTGCACGATCACGGCCCAGGTCGTGGCGTGCAGCAGCTCGCCCAGGATGAAGCGGCTGCGCCACGCCCGCAGCGCCACGGCATCGGGGCTCTGGCGGAGGAAGGCGCGCGAGAGCGCGGCCATCGCGCCGATCGCTGCCGCCGCGGCGCCGAACCACACGAGGAAAATGTGCAGAGGGGTCCAGAACGTCGCGATCGCCGCGATCGTCGTGGCCAGCACGCAGAGGAGGACGGAGCCGCCGAAGCGATATTCGGCGAACAGGCGCACCAGCTCGTAGTCGAAAGCCCGCTCGAGCCCGATCGAGGAGGTGAGCTTCTCGCGCGCGGCGCGCACGTCCTGCGCGATCTTGCGGCGGCGGGCGACCTCCTTCGTGTCGGCTCCCCGACCGCGTTGGATGATCTGCGCCGTCAACTCGCCCATGGTCCCACGCAATACGCCCGGCCGCGAAAACCGTCGGCCCCGCGGTCGCCCATCATGGCTTGCAAAAGGTTAATCTCCCTTTCACGCCACTGGTGCGATTCCGACGCAGCCAGACGGGAGGGAACCCGTGCGACGGTCCGGTGCTCTCATCGACGCGCTGCTGCTGATCGGGCTCGTCGCCGGCGCCGCCTGGCTGCTGCAGCCTGAGACCGTCGTCACCGGCATGGCCAGCGCCGTCGACGGAGATTCCCTCCGGCTGGACGGCAAGGACATCCGCCTCGCCGGGATCGATGCGCCCGAGCTCCACCAGACCTGCCTCCGGGACGGGCAGCGCTCGTATCCGTGCGGCGAAGTCGCCCGCAAGGCCTTGAGCGAGCTGATCGCCGGCCGGCTGGTGACCTGCCGCCTCGGCGCCCGCGACCGCTATCGCCGACGTCTGGCGACGTGCGAAGCGGCAGGAGAGGATGTCGGGGCGGCCCTGGTGAAAAAGGGCTATGCGCTCGCCTACGGCCGCTACCAACGGGAGGAATCCGCCGCACGCGACAAGCGGCTCGAACTGTGGTCGGGCTCGTTCGAGCAGCCCTCGCAATGGCGCAGGACGCATTCCGACCCACGCGGCAGCTGAGCTGTCTCCACCGCCATGGCGTGTGATCGGCACAGCGGGGCCAAAAAATCATCGCATGAATGTCCCGCTCCGGCGCAATCGCGCTTGTCCAGGCTTGACAGTAGAGCGCGCCGGGGCGAACGAACTGGCCGATCCATGCGTGCGCGTGCGACGACCTGAGGGGGCTGCATGTCGCGATATATCGCCGGTTCGAGGCGCCTTCTGGCGCCGCAATTCTTGTGACGACGCCGATGCGCTTGACGGTTGTCGGCTGCGGCGATGCCTTCGGCTCGGGTGGGCGCGCCAATACCTGTTTCCTGGTCGAAAGCGGAGAGCTGACGCTGGCGCTCGATTTCGGCGCGACCTCGCTCGTCGCCTTGCGCAAGCTCGGGCTCGATCCGAACCGCATCGACGCCGTGATGCTGAGCCACCTGCACGGCGACCATTTCGGAGGGCTGCCGTTCTTTTTGCTCCACGGGCAGTTCGACGGTGCGCGCGAGAAGCCGCTTACGGTGATCGGCCCCACGGGGACGGCGGAACGGCTCGACGCCGCCATGGAGGTGTTCTTCCCGGGCTCGTCCAAGAACAAGTGGCGCTATCCGCTCAAGGTGGTGGACTTGCCGTGCCGGACGAGTCACCGTTTTGGCCATTTCGAGATCGAGACGCACGAGGTGGTCCACCCGTCCGGCGCGCCCTCGACCGGGGTTCGCGTCAGCGACGGCGCCCGTCTCCTCGCCTATTCGGGCGACACGATGTGGACGGAGGCGCTGTTCGATGTCGCCAGGGGCGCATCGCTGTTCATCATCGAATGCTACAAGCTCACCAAGGCGCCGCCGAACCACCTCGATTTCGAGACGATCGCCGCCAACCGCCCCGGCTTCGAAACCTCGCGCGTGATGCTGACGCACATGACCGATACCGTCCTGGCCCGCCTCGCCGAAGTGGAGGCGAAAGGCTATCTGACGGCGTATGACGGTCTCGTCCTCGACGTCTGATCCCGTGCTCGATGACGTGGTCGCGCAATTGCGCGCCTGCCGGGTGTGCCGCGATGCGCCGCGCCTTGGTCCGGCATTGCCGCAGGAGCCGCGGCCAATCATCCAGGCGAGCGCGACGGCCCGCCTGTGCATCGCCAGCCAGGCTCCGGGCACACGCGCCCACGCTGCCGGCAAGCCCTTCTACGACCCGTCCGGGGTCAGGCTGCGCGCCTGGCTCGGCCTCGACGAGGCGACCTTCTACGACGAGAGCCGCGTCGCCATCGTTCCGATGGGCTCCTGCTTTCCCGGTCATGACGCCAAGGGCGGCGACTTGCCACCTCGACGGGAATGCGCGCAGTTGTGGCGGCAAAGAATCTTCGCCGGCCTGCCGGAGCTCGAACTGATCCTGGTGATCGGCCAATACGCCCAGGCGTGGCACCTCGGCGACGACTTCCGGGACGGCCTGACGGCGACGGTGAAACGCTGGCGCGACATCCTCGAGAGCCCGCGCCGTCCGCGCATCCTGCCGATGCCGCATCCGTCCTGGCGGAACAACGCATGGCTGCGCAGGAATCCGTGGTTCGAAGCCGAACTGCTGCCGGTGCTGCGCCGGCAGGTGCATGCCATTCTCGAGCCGTCATCCTCGCGAGCATGATCGATTGGGACCGGATCGATCACACTCTCGTTGTCTTTGTGCCGCATGATCCCGGATCAAGTCCGGGACGAGCCTTGTTCGGCAAAGCGGGCCTACTTTGCCGGATCATCCTCAAAGGAGAAACGCCGATGAGCCTGTCCACCTTGCGTGTGTCGAAAGCTGGCGCGGTCGCAACGATCGCCCTGTCGCGCGCCGACAAGCTCAACGCCCTGAACAGCGCCATGCATGCCGACCTGCGCACGGCGCTGGACACGGCGGAGAACGACGCGGTTGTCCGCGTCGTCGTCCTGACCGGCGAGGGGCGGGCGTTCTCGTCCGGCGCCGATCTCACCGAGGAGCTGCCGCGCGACAGCCACGGCCGGGTCGATCTCGGAACGCCACTGGCGCGCGACTACAATCCGCTCGTCCGCCGGCTCGTCGGCTATCCCAAAGTGACCATCGCGGCGCTCAACGGGCCGGCGGTCGGTGCGTCCATGAACATCGCCCTCGCGTGCGATATCGTCGTCGCGGCGCGCTCGGCCTATCTGCAGGAAGGCTTCGTCAGGATCGGCCTGATCCCCGATGCCGGAGGCACGTGGCTGTTGCCTCGTCTCGTCGGTCCGAAGCGGGCGCTGGCGCTGATGATGAGCGCCGACCAGATCCCGGCAGAGGAGGCGCAGCGCCTCGGCCTCGTCTACAAGGTCTTCGACGACGCATCATTTGCGGCCGAGACCGCGGCGCTTGCCGCGCGCGTGGCCGAGGGGCCGGCGCTTGCCTATCGGCTGCTCAAGCAGGCCGTGGCGTCGAGCCTGGAGAGCAGCCTCGACGCGCAGCTGGCCGTCGAGGCCGAGTTGCAGCAGGAGGCAGGCATAAGCAACGATTTCGCGGAAGCGATCGCCGCCTTCCGCGAGAAGCGTCCGCCGCGCTTCGCCGGCAACTGAAGCATGACCGGCAAAAGCCCGCCCGGACCGGTACAGGGGCGGCGCGCTTGCCGGACGGAGCACGCGCTATACGAGACCATTTTCCCGGCACGCGAGGGAGCTTACATCCAGGCCATGCGCATCAACTACCTGCTCCTCGGGCTCATCACGGTCACCATGGTGATCGGCCTTTACATGTCCGGCGATCCTGAACAGGCCGAGAATCTCGCAGGGATGCGGGAGCAGGCAGCGCTGAGCGGCGACTTGCGCGAAACCGCGATGACAATCCTGGCGCTCGGCCTGGCCGTCTTCATCGGCTATCTCGCCATCACGCGGCGCTGAAGCGGTCGCCGCAGCGGCCCGGATCAGGGTCGATTTCAGTCAGGCCCGATTTCAGAGTGGATCGATCCTGCTTGTCTTTCCCAGTGGACCGCACGATGCCGGATGAAGTCCGCGGCCGAGTCTTTCTTGGTGAAGTGGCATCCACTTCGCCGGATGACATGCTCTACCGCTCAAGCCGCGCGAGCAGGCTGGAGGTGTCCCACCGCTTGCCGCCCATCTTCTGCACTTCCGAATAGAACTGATCGACCAGCGCGGTGACCGGCAGGTTGGCGCCGTTGCGGCGGGCCTCGGCCAGGCAGATCGACAGGTCCTTGCGCATCCAGTCGACGGCGAAGCCGAAATCGAATTTGCCCTGGTTCATGGTCTTGCCGCGATTCTCCATCTGCCAGGATTGCGCAGCGCCTTTCGAGATCACGTCGAGCACCGCTTCGACGTCGAGACCGGCCTTGCGGCCGAAATGAATCCCCTCGGACAGGGCCTGGACGAGGCCGGCGATGCAGATCTGGTTGATCATCTTGGTGAGCTGGCCGGACCCGGCCGGCCCGAGCAGGCGGGAGGCGCGGGCGTAGCTCATGATGACCGGCTCCGCCCTGGCGTAAACGTCCGCGTCGCCGCCGCACATCACCGTGAGAACGCCGTTTTCGGCGCCGGCCTGACCGCCCGACACGGGCCCGTCGACGAAACCAAAGCCGTTTTCCCTGGCTTTGCCGTAAAGCTCGCGGGCGACTTCGGCGGAAGCGGTCGTGTGGTCGACAAAAATGGCGCGCGGCGCGAGGCCGTGAAAGGCGCCGTCCGAACCGAGCGTCACCTGGCGCAGGTCGTCGTCATTGCCGACGCAGGCGAACACGATCTCCTGGCCCTGGGCCGCTTCGCGCGGCGTGCGCGCGAGCTTGCCGCCATTCTCCGAGACCCACTTCTCCGCTTTCGCGCTCGTCCGGTTGTAGACGGTGACGTCGTGGCCTTTCGCTTTGAGGTGGCGCGCCATCGGATAGCCCATCACGCCGAGACCGAGAAACGCCACCTTCGCCATTGCAGACACCTATTGCTATTGGCGCATGAGCGGCGAAGCGGATCCAACTTCACCGAAAGATCATGCGGCATCAAAGAGATACAAGGCGGGATCGATGTACGTGAACGATCCGCCCGAGCGGTCAGGCGCTTTTACAGACGATCTGGCGAGGTGGGAACCGCCTTGCCGGAAAAGCTTCGCCCGGGCGGTCGGAGAGCGATCC
The DNA here is from genome assembly GCA_036556825.1 of Beijerinckiaceae bacterium. Taxonomy (GTDB): domain Bacteria; phylum Pseudomonadota; class Alphaproteobacteria; order Rhizobiales; family Beijerinckiaceae; genus JAJKJG01. The sequence continues at coordinate 59,112 of DATBIR010000100.1, read as the reverse complement.
GTGCCGCCGGCCACTCACTTGGTGTCGAAAGCGAAATACTTTGACCGGATGCGGTCGTATGTGCCGTCGGCGGTGAGCCGCTCGAGGGCGCGATTGAACCTGTCCTTGAGGTCCTTGTCCTCCTTGCGGAGCCCGATGCCGACCCCTTCGCCATAGAATTCCTGGTCGGCGGGGGCATCGGCGACGAAGCGGCAGCAGGCGCCCTCGCGGGCCTCGAGAAAGCGCGACAGGGCGAGCTTGTCGCCGAGGACCAGGTCGATCCGTCCGGTCAGAAGGTCGAGGTTGGCTTCGTCGAGCTTGCCGTAGACCCTGATGTCGGCGTCCGCGTAGCGCGCCTCCAGGAAGGCGGCGTGATGGCTGTTCTCGGTGGTGCCGATGCGCTTGCCGGCCAGGGCGGCCGGGGTAACGTCGTGAATGTCGGAATCCTTGGGCCCGATGAAAGCCGGCGGGATGAAGTAATAGCGCTTCGAGAAGGCGATGCGCGCCTTGCGCCGCGGCGTTATGGCGAGCGAGGCCATGATCGCATCGTAGTCCTTGGCGAGCAGGCCTCTGATGATGCCATCCCATTCGTGAACCACGAATGTGCAGGCGACAGCCATCTCCTGGCACAAGGCCTTGCCGATCTCGATCTCGAAGCCGTGCGGTTCGCTGCCGGCGTCGAGATAATTGAACGGCGGAAAGGCGCCTTCGGTGGCGATCCTGAGCGTCGTCTGGCCCGTGGCGAGCTTGTCCGGCGCGGGCTTCGCGGTCATCGGCTTGTCCGGCGCGGGCTTTGCCGTCACCGGCGTGTCCGGCGCCGGCGTCGCCGGCGTCGGCCTGTCCTGGGCCGCTGCCGACAAGCCAACGCAGCACGCCAGCAAAATGGCCGTGACACGTCTTGCCATGAACCTAGTCGCCCACCCTCGTGACGCTCCCCGCCTCGGGACCATATTTTTCCGGACGTTCCTCAAAATCGCGAGAACTTGCAACGCCAAACAGTATCCGGCCCCGCGCCGAAACTTCGCATCGCCCGAGAATCTGCTACCGGCCGGGCGGACCGGGGTCGAAGGGCGGAAGCCCGCCCGGCCCGTCGGGCACCGGGATTTGCAGTTCCTGAAGCTTGCGTTCGATCACCGCCGGATCCTCAACCCGGCGCGGTCCCAGCCAGTAGGTCACCGATCCCGGCCACAAGATCACGATCAGGACAAGGATCAACTGCATCGCCACCCAGGGGACGGCGCCCCAGTAGATGTCCGCGCTCTTGACCTCCCGGGGCGCGATGCCGCGCAGGTAGAACAGGGCGAAGCCGAAAGGCGGATGCATGAAGCTCGTCTGCATGTTCACGCAGAGCAGGACGCCGAACCAGATCAGGTCGATGCCGAGCTTGGCCGCCACGGGCGCCAGCAGCGGGATCACGATGAACGCGATCTCGAAGAAATCAAGGAAGAAGGCAAGGAAGAAGATGAAGATGTTGACGAAGATCAGGAAGCCGAGCTGGCCGCCCGGCAGGCTGGTCAGCATGTGCTCGATCCACAGTCCGCCGTCCATGCCCTGGAACACGAGGCTGAACACGGTCGAGCCGATCAGGATGAACACCACCATCGACGTGATGCGCATGGTTGACGACATGCCCTGACGGACCAGGTTCCAGGTCAGCCGGCGGTTGATCGCCGCGAGGGCGAGCGCACCGACCGCGCCCATGGCGCCGGCCTCGGTTGGTGTCGCCAGCCCCATGAAGATGGTGCCGAGCACCAGAAAGATCAGCACGATCGAGGGGACCATGCCCCACAGCACGCGGCGCACCAGCGGCCAGCCCCGGGCGATCAGGGCCTCCGGCGGCAGGGGAGGCATGGTGCGCGGCCGCAGGAGCGACAGGACCAGGATGTAAATGATGAAGATCGCGACCTGCAGCAGCGAAGGGCCGATGGCGCCGAGATACATGTCGCCGACCGAGCGCCCGAGCTGGTCGGCGAGCACCACGAGCACGAGCGAGGGCGGGATCAGCTGCGTGATCGTGCCGGACGCGGCAATCACGCCGGTCGCCAGGCGCATGTCGTAGCCGTAGCGCATCATCACCGGCAGGGAGATCACGCCCATGGCGATCACGGACGCCGCGACCGTGCCGGTGATCGCACCGAGAACGGCGCCGACCACGATCACCGCATAGGCGAGACCGCCGGGAATCTTGCCGAACAGCTGTCCGGTGCCTTCGAGAAGATCCTCGGCGAGGCCGCAACGCTCGAGAATCGCCCCCATGAAGGTGAAGAACGGGATGGCGAGGAGGAGTTCGTTCGAGACGATGCCGAAGAAACGGAACGGCAGGTTGCCTAAGAAGATCGGGTCGAAATGGCCGCTGACGATGCCGAGAATCCCGAAGAACAGCCCGGCCGCCGCCAGCGAGAAGGCGACCGGAAAACCGAGCAGCATGAATACAATCATGCCGCCGAACATCAGAGGTGGCATGACGCCGTGCGAGAACATCGGTTCAGTCCCGGAGCAACAGGGCGGCCTTACTGCAGCGGTTTTTCGTAGTGCGTCTCGAGCCTCAGGTCGCCGTGCAGGGCGGCAAGACGTTTGACGAGTTCGGAGACGCCCTGAAGCGTGAGAAGAGCGAATCCGAGCGGCAGGATCAGCTTGATCGGCCACAGGATCAGGCCGCCGGCATTGTTCGAATATTCGCCGAGCTCGAACGATCTCACGAAAAACGGGACGGTCAGCCAGGTCAGAAAAACGGTGACCGGGATGAAGAACAGGATGAAGCCGAGCGCGTCGATCCACAGCCGCGTCCGGTCGGAAACCCAGGAATAGAACAGATCGACCCGCACGTGCTCGTTGGCCCTCAGCGTCTGCGAGGCACCGAGGAAGACCAATGCGCCGAACATGTACCACTGGATTTCGAGCCATCCGTTCGAGCTGTAGCTGAACAGGTAGCGCACGGTCGCGTTGGCGGCGCTGACCAGGCAGGCGGCGAGCACGAGCCATTCGGCGACCCAGCCCGCCGCCTTGCTGATCGCGTCGATGCGGCGGCTCAGGGCGAGAAGCGTCGGCATGGACAGTCCCGAAGGTTGAGGACGGAGCCCGATCCCAAGGCTTCCGCGTCCCGGTCGCTGCTATTAACGCGCAACAGTCCGGTTCCTGCAACGGCACGCCCGTGCGATCCCTCGGCACGATCGTTGCTCATCTCGTGATCCGCGTGACGTACAGCGCGACACAGGCCGCGGCGGCGCATAGCAGCATCAGCCAGGCGAGGGAGGCAGGCCAGAGCGTGACCGTGTAGCCGACCACGATCGAGGCGAGCGCTCCCGCCCCGAGCTGCATCGCGCCGGCGAGGCCGGCGGCGGCGCCGGCCAGATCGGGACGCACGGACAAAGCCGAGGCTGTGCCGCCCGGTATCGTCAGGCCATTACCGACGGCGTTGAGGGACAGGGGCAGGAACAGGGTTGCGGGCGTCCAGTATCCGAAGACCACGAAGGGCAGCTCGATCAGGGTGGAGAAGAGCGAGAGGGCGTTGCCGATCAGGATCAGGCGTTCGCTGCCGATGCGCTGGCCGTAGCGGCCGGAGATGAAATTCCCGACCATATAGCCGACGCCATTGGCGATGAAGAACGCGCCGTAGACCGCCGGCGAGTTGCCCATCGCCTCGACCACGACATAGGGCGCGCCGCCAATCAACGTGAAGAAGCCCGCCGTCGTGAAGGCCAGGGACAGCGCATAGCCGACGAACAGACGATTGCGCAGCAGAAGGGGGAAGGCAGCGAAGACCGTGCCGAGGGAGCCTTGCCCGCGCGACCGCGCGGTTTCGTGCAACCGCCACACCGCCGCCAACCCGACCGGGGCGGCAAGGCCGAGCATGACGAGGAAGATCGACCGCCAGCCGAAATGCGCGTCGATGAGCCCGCCGACCAGCGGCGCCACCATGGGCGACAGCACCATCACCATGGCGATGTAGCCGATCAGGCTCGCGGCTTCGTTCTTCGATGCAACGTCGCGCACGACGGCGCGCGCCAGCGCAAAGCAGGTGCCGCCGCCTATGGCCTGAACGACGCGCGCCAGGAGCAGGGTCGGAATGTCGGTGGCGAGGACTCCGATCAGGGATCCGGCCATGAACAGGGCGATGCCGGCGAGGATGCACGGGCGACGGCCGACCTGGTCGGAGACCGGCCCGATGACCAGTTGCACCACCGCAACCACGACGAGGTACAAGGTGAGCGTCAGCTGGATGGTCGCATAATCGGTCGCCAACGATCGCGCCAGGCCGGGCAGGGCGGGCGCAAGGACGTTGAGCGCAAAGGGCTGCAGCGCCGAGATGGCGATCAGCACGGCGAGCGGCGGCCGTGGCACGGGATGCAACGTGCCGCTCACGGGGCTGGATTCGCGGACGCCAGCGCGCGCGCCGCCCGCTGCCGCACCTGCTCCCGATGGATGGTATACATGCCGCTGGCGATGATCAGGGCGATGCCGGCAAAGGCGATGACGTCGGGGAGCTCGCCGAACACGAAAAAGCCGAGCACGATGGCGAAGGGGACGTTGCTGTAGCGAAACGGAGACACCACGGATACGTCGGTGCCGCGAAACGCCATCACGATCGTCGCGTTGCCGAGCGTCACCAGGACCGCCGCCGCGAACAGGAGGACCGCTTCGGACGCCCCGACAGGCTGCCAGCCCTCGGCAAGTCCGACGACGACGCCGGCCACCGCGACCGCCAGGGTCGTCGAAAAGGTGATCACGCTCGAGGGGACGTAGAGGCCGATCGCGCGGGTGACGAGATCGCGCACGGCGACCAGCGCCGCCGTCGCCAGGGCGAGGAGGGCATAGATATCGAATTGCACGGGACTTGGCCTCACGATCAGGAGCACGCCCGCAAATCCGCACAGAATCGCGCTCCAGCGCCGCCATCCGACCTGCTCGATGCCGAGGACGACCGTCATCAATGTGAGAATGATCGGGGTCGCCTGGAGGATCGCCGTGATGTTGGCGAGCGGCAGGACCGCCACGCTGGTGATGAACAGAAAGGCCACCGCCGCCTCGAGAATCGCCCGCAGCAGCACGAGCCGCGAGAGCGCGCGATGCAACTCACCGAGCTGCTTTGTGGCAGCGATGAAGCTCAAGGTGATCAGAACCGCGAAAGCGCCGCGGACGGCCATGATCTGGCCCGGCGGAAAGGTTGAAGCGGCAAGCTTCAGCACCGTGTCGCCGAACACAAAGAAGGTCATGGCTGCCAGCATCGCGACGATGCCGCGGCGGTTTTCTGCAGATCGGTGCAAGGGTTGGCCCGAGGATTGGCAGCGCCTCGTTACGTCTGATTCCAACCGGCCACAAGAATAACTGCGCGCGCCGCCTGGTCGCGGCGGCCCCCTGTTTAACAGCCCGTTAACTTTAAGCCGGGAAACATCGCCACGAATTTCCAGCTCTGCATGCGACAGCTCCCTGCCTTAGCCGCATTCCGCCGAAGACCCGTGGCCATCGAGTTGGAGCCGGATTGCGCGGCCTACGCGAGCCATCCGGCGCCAACCCGCAACGACGTGGAGTCCGCGACCGCGGCAGCGCTTGCCGCCGAGATGGCGGACTCGCTCGAGCGGGATGTCGTCGGCGCGATCAATGCCGTAGGCAAGGGCGTCCACGCCGCAATCTCCGGCGTCAGGGCGGCCGGTGACGATCTCGCCGATATGGGGAACCGCATCGACGCGCTCGCGGTGACGGGTCAGGATGCCGCCAGGCAGGCCGGCAGCCTCGCAGCCGCGACGCACGACCTCGCCGGCAGCTCGCGGGCCGTCACGCTCGCCGTCGACGCCGCCGCGGCGCAACTGCGTGACGCCGCCTCCTGTGCGCACGGCGCCCGCGTGGTGGTCGCCGATCTGGGCCGCACGATCGAGGAGATCGCGCGCGTTCTCGAAGCGATTTCGGCCGTGGCGCGCCAGGCCAACCTGCTTGCGCTGAACGCGACCATCGAGGCCGCCCGGGCAGGGCCTGCAGGGCGCGATTTCGCGCTCGTCGCCAAAGACATCAAATCCCTGTCGGTTGCGACGGGCAATGCCGCGACCGAGATTCAGGCGCGCATCGGCCAGCTGCGTGAGGGCGCCGACTCTTCGATGCGCGTGGTCGACAGGGTCGTCTCCGAGATCGAGGAGACGCAGCCACTTTTCACCACGGTATGCACCTCTGTGGCGGAGCAGAATGCGTGCCTGGGACAGCTTGCACGGCAAGGCAAGGACGTCGCGGCCACCGTCGAGCGCGTCAGCGGCAGCATCCGGGAGCTCGATGCCGGCGCCGGCGGACCGGCTGGCCGCATTGCGCAGGCGGCGCTGATGACGGCCAACGCCGAGGTTCTGGCCAACGGGCTGGCGCAGCGTTTCGTGACGATCGTGCGTCAGACCGAGGGTGCCGACCGCCGCCGCCATGATCGCTACCCGGTCGACCTGACCGTCACCTTGTCGTCGGGCGGGCGTTCCCTCACCACCCGGACCATCGATATCAGCGCCGGAGGCGTGCTGATGGCGCCGGTCGACGGCATCGCGGAGACCGTCGGCTCGATGTTCGACTTCGATCTCGAGCCGGTCGGTCGCCTGTCCGCGCGCGTTGTCGCGGTGACCGCGCTGGGCTTCCACTGCGCGTTCGATCATCTTAGCCCGGCTGCGCAAGACGGCCTCGCCGAGCTGATGGCCGATATCGAGCAGGAATACCGGCCGCTGGTCGCGACCGCGACCAATGCGGCCCGGCAGATCGAAGCGATGTTCGATGAGGCGGCCAGCAGCGGCCGCCTGTCGCGCGAGCAGCTGTTCGATACCAGATACCGGCCGATTCCCGGCACCAGCCCGCCGCAATATGGCACCGCCTACACGCAGGTGCTCGAGGACCTGTTGCCGGGCATCCAGGAGCCCCTGCTGCTCTCGGACAATCGCCTCTCGTTCTGCTTCGCCATCGACCGGAACGGTTACGTTCCGGTCCACAATCGCAAATACGCGCAGCCGCAACATCCCGGCGATCCTGCCTGGAACAGCGTCAACTCACGCAACAAACGGATTTTCGATCACCGCACCGATCTTATCGCGGCGCGGTCGAGCCGGCCCTTCGTGATCCAGTCGTCCATCCACGAAGTTGCGGGACGCATGGTCGTCCTGCGCGAGATCGCCGTGCCGATTCGCGTCTTCGGCCGGCATTGGGGCGCCTTCCGCACGGCCTACCATTTCTGACGCGAGCCGGCGGCCCGGCGCGGCTCCTTCGCTCGCCTTTGCGTCAGCCGCCGGTCACGCTCATGTGACGGCCGACGGCCGGGCGGTTGCGGCGCCGATCGATGATGAAATCGTGGCCCCGGGGCTTGCGCGCGATCGCCTCGTCGATCGCCTGCGCAACGCGCTCGTTGGCTTCCGACATGCGCAGGGGGCCGCGCAGGTCGGCGGCGTCCTCCTGGCCGAGGCACATGTAGAGCGTGCCCGTGCAGGTGAGCCGCACGCGGTTGCAGCTTTCGCAGAAATTGTGGGTCATCGGCGTGATGAAGCCGAGCCGGCCGCCGGTTTCCTTGACGCGGACATAGCGGGCCGGGCCGCCCGTGCGGTAATCCAGGTCCTCGAATGTGTAGCGCTCGCCGAGGCGGGCGCGCACCAGCGACAACGGCAGGAACTGGTCGATGCGCTGGGGCTCGATGTCGCCGAGCGGCATCACCTCGATCAGCGTCAGGTCCATGTCGCGGCCATGGGCCCACCCGATCAGCGTCTCGATCTCGTCCTCGTTGACCCCTTTCAGGGCCACCGCGTTGATCTTGATCTGCAGCCCGGCGCGCTGCGCCGCGTCAATTCCGGTCATGACCCTGGCCAGATCGCCCCAGCGGGTGATGCGCCTGAAAAGGTCGGCGTCGAGCGTGTCGAGGGAGACGTTGATGCGCCTGACGCCGCAATCGGCGAGCTCGCCGGCATAGCGGGCCAGCTGCGAGCCGTTGGTCGTGACCGTCAGCTCGTCCAGGGCACCGGTCCCGAGATGACGCGACAGCGACCGGAACAGGCTCATGATGTCGCGGCGCACCAGCGGCTCGCCGCCGGTGATGCGCAGCTTGCGCACCCCTTTTTCGACGAAGACCGTGCAGACACGGTCGAGCTCCTCGAGGGTCAGAAGGTCGCGCTTCGGCAGGAAGGTCATGTCTTCCGCCATGCAGTAGACGCAGCGGAAGTCGCAGCGGTCCGTGACCGAGACGCGCAGATAGGTGATCGGGCGCGCGAACGGGTCGATCAGGGGCGCGGGCCCGGTAGGCGCGGGCGCGCCCGCGGGTTGCGAATGAGGGTCGTTCACAGTCGAAGCCATGGTGGTATTTATAGGTTCGGGCGTCTGGCTTTGCATCTTAATTTCGTGACGGCATGGCCTGACCCGGCAATTTCGAGAGGGATCCGTGGAGGTGAAACGCTGGCCGACCGAAATCCGCCTGGCCGGGGACAAGCGAATCCTGCGCGTCACCTTCGACGACGGCGCCGCCTTCGACCTCCCGGCCGAATACCTGCGCGTGATGAGCCCGTCCGCCGAGGTCCAGGGCCATAGCCCGTCGGAGCGCAAGACCGTGCCGGGAAAGAGCCGGGTCGAGATCATCGGCGTCCAGCCGGTCGGCAACTATGCCGTCAAGCTGGTCTTCGACGACATGCACGACACCGGCATCTACGGCTGGGAGTACCTGTATGAGCTCGGCGCCGCCCATGCCGAGCGCTGGGCCAACTACCTCGCCGAACTCGACGCCAAGGGGCTGTCCCGCGAGCCTGCCGGCCGGCGGCCGTCGTGAAAAAGGAAAAAGGCCGGCACGTCGGCCGGCCTCGGTGGTTTGCGGTCTGCTGGACGATCAGCGCACGACGACCCGGGTGCCGACCCGGACGCGGCTATAGAGGTCGACGACGTCCGAGTTGGTCATGCGGATGCACCCGGACGACACGGCCTGGCCGATCGTCTCCGGCTCGTTGGAGCCGTGGATGCGGAAGAGGGAGCCGCCCAGATACATGGCGCGGGCGCCGAGCGGGTTGTTGATGCCGCCGCGCATATGGCGGGGCAGGTCGGGGCGGCGCTTGAGCATCTGGGGGGGCGGGGTCCAGTCCGGCCATTCACGTTTCGCCGTGATGGTCTTGGTGCCGGCCCACTGGAAGCCGGGACGGCCGACGCCGATGCCGTAGCTGATAGCCTGCCCGTTGCCGAGCACGTAATACAGACGCCGCTGGGCCGTGGAGATCACGACCGTGCCGGCGCCGTAGCCGTTCATGGACACGACCTGCCGGTAGGTCGCCCGGGCCGCCTGCGGCCGGTAGCCGTAGCTGCCTCCGTAATACGGAACGATCGGCTCACGGGTGATGGGATCGATTTCATAGGCCGCTGCCGGCGCGGTCCAGGCCGCGGCGGCGCAGGCGAGGCCTGCGAGGGCAGTGGTGATACGACGCATGGGTTGCCTCGGAACGATACTAGGGGAGGAGACGCGACACTTTGACCAGGAGGAAACGCCCAAGCTTGGCTTTTGATCCGGATACGGCCAAGCTTTTTTTCAAGGTGAAAAGGCCGCTGCCTTCACGATGGCGCGACCCGGGCGGATGCCTGTCGCCTGCCCGACGCACAGCGCGATTCAATCCGGGATCGAGCGCCCAGCCGCCATCCTTGACGCATAGGCGGCCGATACCTAGTAAGGCCCGAGGGGGCGCGTAGCTCAGCGGGAGAGCATTCGCTTCACACGCGAAGGGTCACAGGTTCAATCCCTGTCGCGCCCACCATTCCCCAAGTTACATCGGAAGCCAGCGCCAGCCGCGGGCGCATAAGCCGGCGAAGCCCACGGCAGTCCGCGAAGACGATTACGCGTCTGGAAGGTAAAAGAATCCGGCCGCTCTGGCCTCGAGGAGGCCGGGTTCAGAGCGCCGAGGCGACTGCACTTGGCACGGTCAGGGCCGTGGGGATCAGCCGGTGCACGGCCGCGGCGAGCTGGTCGTAATGGTCGATGACGAGGTCTGGGTCCAGCTGGCGCACCGGCACGTCGGTATAGCCGAAGGTCACGGCCACCACCGGGATCTCCGCCGTCCGGGCGGTCACGATGTCTGTCCGCGAGTCCCCGATCATGACGGCCCGGCTCGGGTTTCCGCCGGCGGCCTCGATCGTCAGCGTCAGGTGGCGCGGATCGGGCTTGACGTAGGGGAAGCTGTCGCGGCCGCAGATCACGGCGAAGCGATGCGCCAGGCCGAGGGCCTCGAGAAGCTTCACCGAATGGGCCTTCACCTTGTTGGTGCACACGGCCAGGCGGAAGCCATGCGCGTCGAGGTGATCGAGCGCCTCGACGACGCCAGGAAACAGGCGGGTTTCGACGCAAAGATGGTCCGCGTAGTGCGCGAGAAAAAAGCGATAGAGCTCGTCGAGATGGTCAGGGGTTCCCTCGACCCCCGCCGCTTCGAGGCCGCGCTCGATGAGGACGCGCGCCCCGTGGCCGATCATTTTGCGGGCTTCCGCCAGGGGCAGGGCCGGCAGGCCTTCCCGGGCGAGCACGACGTTCAGGGTCGCGACAAGGTCGGGAGCCGTGTCGGCGAGCGTGCCGTCGAGATCGAAAACGGCCGTGGGAGCAAGACTTCGCATCATCTTTGGCTAGCCGCGCCAGCCTGCGCGATCAAGCCGCGAGGCGTATTATCCTTGCCATCTGATTCGTGAGAGCTTGATATGAAGTTAACCATGAGGTGGGGCGTGCGGGGGCTTGCGGGGGCCATGGTCGTCGCCGCGGCAGTGGCGAGCCCCCCGGTCCGGGCCTCGTCCTACGACTTCGTGCCGGCCCCGCAGACCGACCTCAATCGCATCTACCGCGTCGATCGCGTCACGGGCGAGGTGATCTCCTGTCAATACGGGCTACAGGAAGGCACGGTCGGCGCCACGCTTTGCTTCGCCGCCGGCGAAGGGGCCGGCCCGCAGGCGCCGGCGGAATACGGGCTCGTCGCGTCCCGTCACGAACGCGAGGGCGGCGTGTTCCGCGTCAATTACCGCACCGGCGGGATGAGCGTCTGCTACGTGTTCGACGAGCGTGTCGTGTGTACGCCGCAGACCGGCCCCGCCGCGGGCATGCCCACGGGAACAGGCACGATCCCCGGGGCGGCGGCACCACGTCCCCGCTGAGGGCGGCTCCGCGCCGGCAAACATAAGCACGGGGGCGCCGCGGACGCGGCTTTTTCTTGCCGCCGCTGCCCTGTAAGAGGGAGCGACCCTGGCAACGAAGGCCCATCCCATGAAGCTGAACGATCCATCCCTTCTCGTCGAGCGCTGCTATGTGGGCGGCGACTGGATCGGTGAGCCTTCCGTCCCGATCGACAATCCGGCCACCGGCGAGGTCATCGCGCGGGTGCCGCGTCTCGGCGCCGCGGAAGCCACGGATGCCATCGAGAAGGCGGAGAAGGCGTTCAAGACCTGGTCGCGCAAGACCGCCAGGGAGCGTTCCACCGTTCTGCGCCGCTGGTTCGACCTGATCATCGCCAACAAGGACGACATCGCCCTGATCATGACCTCCGAGCAGGGCAAGCCGCTGGCCGAAGCGCGCGGCGAGGTCGAATACGCCGCCTCCTTCGTCGAGTTCTACGCCGAGGAGGCGAAGCGGGTCTACGGCGAGACCATTCCCAGCCATCGCGCCGACGCGCGCATCGTCGTGATCCGGCAACCCATCGGCGTGGTCGCGGCGATCACCCCCTGGAATTTTCCTGCCGCGATGATCACCCGCAAGGTGGCGCCTGCCCTGGCGGCCGGCTGCACGGCGGTGGTCAAGCCGGCCGGGGAGACGCCGCTGACGGCGCTGGCGCTCGCCGTCCTGGCGGAACGCGCCGGCATGCCGCCGGGGGTGCTCAACATCCTCACCGGGAAGTCGGCGGAGATCGGCAAGGTGATGAGCGAGCATCCGACCGTGCGCCTCCTGGGCTTCACCGGGTCGACGGAGATCGGCAAGCTCCTGATGCGCCAGGCCGCCTCGACGGTGAAGAAAGTCGCTCTCGAGCTGGGCGGAAACGCGCCCTTCATCGTGTTCGACGATGCCGATGTCGACGCCGCGGTCGAGGGCGCCATCGCCTCGAAGTTCCGCAACATGGGCCAGACATGCGTCTGCGCCAACCGCATCTACGCCCAGGACGGCATCTACGACGATTTCGTCTCCAAGCTCGCCAAGAAGGTGATCGACCTCAAAGTCGGCAACGGCGCCGAGGTGGGCGTCAACCAGGGGCCGCTGATCACGATGGACGCCGTCGAGAAGGTCGAGCGCCATATCGCCGATGCGGTCGGGCAGGGGGCCCGCGTCGTGGTCGGCGGCAAGCGCCACCCTCTCGGCCGCACCTTTTTCGAGCCGACCGTGCTTGCAAACGTCACCACACGCATGCTGATCACGCGCGAGGAGACCTTTGGGCCGGTCGCGCCGGTCTATCGTTTCAAGGACGAGCAGGACGTGATCGACCAGGCCAATGCGACCGAATACGGGCTGGCCGCCTATTTCTACGCCCGCGATCTCGGGCGGGTGTTCCGCGTTGCCGAGGGCCTCGAATACGGCATGGTCGGCGTCAACACCGGCGCGATCTCGACCGAGGTCGCGCCGTTCGGCGGCGTCAAGGAGTCGGGCATCGGCCGGGAAGGCTCGCATCACGGCATGGAGGAGTTTGTCGAACTCAAATACATGCTGCTCGCCGGGCTCGACCGTTGAGCGCCGAAGATCTGAAACGGGCCGCCGCCGAGCGCGCGGCGGCCCTTGTCGGCGACGGGATGCGGCTCGGCCTCGGGACGGGCTCCACGGCCGCCCATTTCGTCGCGCGGCTCGGCGAGCGGGTCAGGCAGGGTCTCAAGGTCGTCGGGGTGCCGACTTCGGAAGCGACGCGCGCGCAGGCGGAGCGGGAGGCCATTCCGCTCACGACCCTGGACGAAACGCCAGAGCTCGACCTGACCGTCGACGGCGCCGACGAGCTGGATGACGAACTGCAGCTGATCAAGGGCGGCGGCGGCGCGCTGCTGCGCGAGAAGATCGTCGCGGCGGCCAGCCGGCGCATGATCGTGATCGCCGACGGCTCGAAATGGGTGATGCGCCTCGGCCGCTTCCCGCTGCCCGTCGAGGTGGTCCCGTTCGGATTGCGCGCGACCGAGCGGGCCGTGCAGGGCGCCGTGCGGCAGGCCGGCTGCGACGGCGAGCTGCGCCTTCGGCGCGGCACCAACGGCGAGCCCTTCGTCACCGACGGCGGCCACCATATCCTCGACGCCCATCTGGGGCATATCGACGACCCGCGGGCACTGGCGGCGGCCCTGGCCGCAGTTCCAGGCGTGGTCGAGCACGGATTGTTCCTCGGCCTTGCCACCGGAGCCATTTTGGCGACCGAGGCTGGGCTTGTGGAGCTTGGGAAGCTATGAGCCTCACCAGACCTCTGGAGCCTGTCCAATGATTTTCTCCCGCTACCGACTCGCTGCGTGCATCGTCGCCCTCACCGCGGCCGGCGCCGCTCACGCCCAACAGAGGCCCGCTCCCGCTCCGGCTCCGGCCACGGCGCAGCCGGGCGCGCGCATCCTCACGGACAGCCAGGTCGCCCTCGGGCGCGAGCTCGCGATACTGTCGGGCGTGACGGCGGCCTTCGACCGCGTCATGCCGCAGTTCACTGCGCAGATCCGTAGGAGCACCGTGACGCGTCCGGAACTCGCCAAGGACCTCGAGCAGGTGCTTGATGGCCTGAAGCCGGAGCTCGAGCAGCACAAGCAGGAGATGATTACGGCGACGGGGCGGCTTTATGCCGCCGCCCTGACCGAGGCCGAGCTGAAGGATGTCGTCACGTTCTTCAAGACGCCGTCGGGGCGGAAGTATCTGGAGATCAGTCCCAGGACTCTCGACCGGGTGGCGTTCGAGATGCAGGGTTGGGCCGAACGTCTCTCCCAGACCGTGATGGACCGGGTGCGAACCGAAATGGGAAAACGTGGCCACCAGCTCCAATGAATGGCTGGAACAGGATCGATTCAGATTGAGTGGGCCTGCTCTCTTCTCTTGAAACGGCATGACCCCTTTCGGGCGGTAACCCCTTTCCCGGCGCCATGCCCTGATGCCGGGGAGCGGGCCTGCGGCAGCCTTCTCGGTATCAGTCCTCGGCAGCCTTGAAGCGCGCGAGCCCGCGCATCGCGAACGGTGCGATCAGCGCGATCAGGGCAATGGCGAGGAGCGTGGCCGACGTCGGGCTTTGCACAAGAACGAGAGGATCGCCCAGGCTGATCGACAGCGCGCGCCGGAGCTGGCTCTCGGCGACCGGGCCGAGGATCAACCCGACGACAACGGGCGCGATCGGGTAGTCGTAACGGCGCATCAGGAAGCCGAGCACGCCGAACACGGACAGCATGGTGAGCTCGACCACCGACGGCTTCGCGGCGATCGTGCCCATGGTCGCGAAGACAAGGATGCCGGCGTAAAGCCACGGCTGCGGGATGGCCAGCAGCCGCACCCACAAGCCGACCAGCGGCAGGTTGAGGATGAGCAACATGACGTTGGCGATGTAGAGGCTGCCAATCAGACCCCAGACGAGCTCCGGCCTGTCAGCGAACAGGAGCGGCCCCGGATTGAGCCCGTATTGCTGAAAGCCGGCCAGGAGCATCGCAGCCGTCGCCGAGGTCGGCAGGCCGAGCGTGAGAAGCGGAACGAGTGTGCCCGCGGCGGAGGCATTGTTGGCCGCTTCCGGGCCCGCCACTCCCTCGATGGCGCCGCGACCGAACTCTTCCGGATGCTTGGTCAGCCGTTTCTCGGTCGCATAGGACAGGAATGTCGGAATCTCGGCGCCGCCGGCCGGCAGCGCCCCGATCGGGAATCCGAACATCGTGCCGCGCAGCCAGGGCTTCCACGATCGCGCCCAGTCCTGCCCGGTCATCCACAGCGACCCGCGCACGGGAATCAGCTCCTCCTCCGTATGGTGCCGGCGCGAGACCACGTAAAGCGCTTCCCCCACGGCGAACAGGCCGACCGCCAGGGTGGTGATCTCGATGCCGTCGAGCAGCTCCGGAATGCCGAAGGTGAGGCGCGCCTGGCCCGTGAGCCGGTCGATGCCGACGAGGCCGAGCATGAGCCCGACGAACAGGCTGGTCAGGCCGCGCACCGGCGACGCCCCGAAGGTCGCAGAAACGGTGATGAACGCGACGCACATCAGCGCGAAATAGTCCTCCGGCCCGAAACGCACGGCCACTTCGACCAGCCACGGAGCCAGGAAGGTGAGCCCGAGGGTGGCAATGGTCCCGGCCACGAAGGAACCGATCGCGGCCGTGGCCAGCGCGGGGCCGCCGCGGCCCGCCTTCGCCATCCGGTTGCCCTCCAGGGCAGTCGCCATCGAGGCGCTCTCGCCGGGCGTATTGATCAGGATGGCGGTGGTCGATCCGCCGTACATGCCGCCGTAATAGATGCCGGCGAACATGATCAGCGAGCCGCCGGGATCGAGCTTGTAGGTAATCGGCAGGAGCAGCGCCACAGTCAGCGCCGGGCCGATGCCGGGCAGCACGCCGACGGCGGTGCCGAGCAGGACCCCGATCAGGGCGAAGAGGAGATTGTACGGCTGGACGGCGACCGCGAGACCCTGCGCAAGCGACGATAGGGCATCCATGGGATCCTCAGAGCAGGCGTTCGAGCGGGCCCATTGGTAACGACAGGGTGAGGAGCTTCACGAAGACCAGATACACCATCGTGGCCAGGACAAAGCCGATGACGAGATCGGTCAACACGGCCCGGCGGCCGAAGGCGGTGGCGGTCGTGGCGAACAGGATCGTCATGCCGGGAATGAAGCCGGCGCCGAAGGCGATCGCGGCGATCAGGGCCGCCAGGCCGCCGATGATGAGCAGAACTGGTCCGGGAGCGGCGCTTTCCCGCTGGGGAAGATCGCCGCGCAGCGCCATGATCAGATTGCCGGCCCCAAGCAAGGCAACTCCCGTCGCGACGACGATCGGCATCGCCTTGGGACCGACGCCGTAAACCGACGAGATCTGAAGGGTCGTCATATCCCACCAGATCACCGCCGCGGCCCCGAACAGGGCGATCGCGATGACGATGCCCGCGGGATCGACCCGCCGTTCACGCCGCATCCCGGCCATCGCTGCCTCCCCATCGGCGTGGAGCCTCCAGCGCCGCTCCGCCTTGAACATGATCCGGGAAATGGGCGTCACCTCGCCGGATCATGCAATCTAACAACGCGCGGGGCGGGAGCTGATCAACCGCAGCTCCCACGCCGGAGCGTCGAGTCCGATCACTTCACAAGTCCGACCGACTTCAGCACTTCGGTCACGCGCGCCTGCTCCTGCTTGAGGAACTCCGCGAAAGGATCGCCGGACAGATAGGCGTCGTCCCAGCCCTTCTGCTTGAGAATCTCGCCCCATTCCTTGGACTTCGCCATCTTGTCGACGGTGGCAGTCAGCGTCTTGCGCTGGTCGGCAGTGATCCCGGGAGGCGCCACGACCGAGCGCCAGTTGGTGATGTCGAGGTTGATCCCCTGCTCCTTCAGGGTCGGCGCGTCGACGCCCGCGAGACGCTGGGCCGAGGTGACCGCGATGACCCGGAGCTTGCCGGCCTTCACCTGACCTTCGAACTCGCCGTAGCCGGAGATGCCGGCCGTCACCCTGCCGCCCAGGATCGCGGCGAGCGCTTCGCCGCCGCCCGAGAACGGGATGTAATTGATCTTGGTCGGATCGGCGCCGACCTCCTTGGCGAAGAGCGCAGCGGCGATATGGTCGACTCCGCCCGCCGAGCCGCCGGCCCAGGTCACCTTCGCGGGATCGGCCTTGACGGCAGCCGCCAGGTCCTTCGCCGTCTTGATCGGCGAAGCCGCCGGAACGACGATCGCTTCCGTTTCCGCGGTCAGGCGCGCGATCGGCGTGGTCTGCTCGAGGCTGACCGGCGACTTGCCCGTGAGGATCGCGCCGACCATCACGAAGCCGTTGACCATGAGCTGGTTGGGATCGCCCTTGGCGCTGTTGACGAATTGCGCGAGACCCACGGTGCCGCCGGCGCCCGGCACATTCGTGACCTGAACGCTTTTCGCCGCCCCGGAGGCGACAAGGGCCTGCTGCATCGAACGTGCGGTCTGGTCCCAGCCTCCGCCAGGTGCGGCCGGCGCCATGATCTTGAGTTCCGACTGGGCGAAGGCGCTGCCGGCCAGGCCGGCAACCGCCGCAGCGGTGATCACACCGCGCCGCAAAGCTTGAGAGAACGACATTGTTGAATTCCTCCGTTATGGGGAGCCTGTCGATCAGACGTCGCGCCGCCTTAGGCAAGCTCCGTTTGGCGCGAAGCGTAGCGAGGCGCGAGAGGGCGGGCAAGCGCGCAGGCTTTATTCATGGTGAAGCTTCCCATAAAGGAACCCTCCGGTCGCAGGCCGTTCGCGGATTCCCATGTATTCCGTCATGTATCTCGTCATACCGGCCGGGCGGCTTTGTGCACCGTCGACCAACTTCCCTGCCGCCGGGTGAGGCTGAAGCCATGAGCGCATTCGATGTCGATCTGTTCGTTGTCGGCGGAGGGTCCGGCGGCGTGCGCGCCGCGCGCGTCGCTGCGGGCTACGGCGCCAAGGTCATGTTGGCCGAGGAATATCGGGTCGGCGGTACCTGCGTGATCCGCGGCTGCGTGCCGAAAAAGCTTCTCGTCTATGCGAGTCGGTTCGCCGACGAGTTCGAGGATGCGGCCGGCTTCGGCTGGTCCGTGCCGGAAGCGCGTTTCGATTGGCCGACGCTGATCAGGAACAAGGACGCGGAAATCGCGCGTCTCGAACAGGTCTATCGCATGAATCTCGGGCGCGCCGGGGTCGAGGTGATCGATTCCCGTGCCGAGATCGAGGACCCGCATACCGTGCGCCTCGTCAAGACCGGTGATCGAATCCGCGCCGGCCACATCCTCGTGGCGGTCGGCGCCTATCCGCTGCTGGAGCCGCGCATTCCTGGTGGCGAGCTCGGCATCACCTCGAACGAGGTGTTTCAGCTGGACCAGTTGCCGAGGCGGATCATGGTGATCGGCGGCGGCTATATCGCGGTCGAGTTCGCCGGCGTGTTCGCGGGGCTCGGCAGCGAGGTGACGCTGCTGCACCGGGGCGACAAGCTCCTGCGCGGTTTCGACGAGGATATCCGCGACGCACTCGGGGAGGCGTATGGCAAACGCGGCATCAGGCTGGCGCTGGGCCGCACGGTCGAGCGTCTCGACCGCAGCGCGGACGGCATTGCCGCCACGCTTTCGGACGGGGCGACGACCCACGTGGATACGGTCCTGGTTGCCACCGGCCGACGCCCCAACACCGCCGGGCTCGGACTCGAGCGCGCCGGCATCACCGTCGACGCCGTCGGGGCGATCCCGGTGGACGCCTATTCACAAACCTCCGCACCGTCGGTCTATGCGGTCGGCGACGTGACCAACCGCGTCAACCTGACCCCGGTCGCGATCCGCGAGGGCCATGCCTTTGCCGACACCGTGTTCGGCGGCAAGCCCACGGTCGTCGACCACAGCCTGATCCCGACCGCCGTCTTCTCCAGTCCCGATCTCGGCGTCATCGGCCTGAGCGAGGCCGCCGCGCGCCGTCTGCATGGCGAGATCGACATCTACAAGACGAGCTTCCGCCCCATGAAGGCGACGCTTTCGGGCCGGGACGAGCGCACGTTTCTCAAGCTCGTCGTCGACCGTGCCAGCGACAAGGTGCTCGGCGTCCACATCATGAGCCACGATGCCGGCGAGATGATCCAGCTCGTCGGCGTCGCCATGACCATGGGCGCCACCAAGGCGGATTTCGACCGCACGATCGCCGTCCACCCGACAGCCGCCGAGGAGCTCGTCACGATGCGCACGCCTTTCGTGGTCAAGGTTCCTCAGGCGGTGGGCTGAATTTGACCCATCCAGTTTCACGGGCGTGCCCGGATAAGATATCGAGAAGCCATGAATTCAGCGGCCCTCTCCAAACCCGATGACGCCACGATCGCGGCCGTGACGCTGGAACTCCAGCGCCGCCTCGGCAACCGCGTGGTGACCAGCCAGGCCGTCCGCGAACAGCACGGCAACACGCTGACCTGGGCCGAGAACCAGCCCCCCGACACCGTCGTCTTTGCCGAGACGACGGCGGAAGTCTCGGACATCGTCAAGCTCTGCGCCACTCACCGCGTGCCGGTCATTGCCTTCGGCACCGGCACCTCGCTGGAAGGGCATGTGAACGCGCCCTTCGGCGGCGTGTCGATCGACACCAGCCGGATGAAGCGCATCATCGCGGTGCATGCGGAGGATCTCGACTGCGTCGTCGAGGCCGGTGTCACGCGCAAGGAGCTCAACGAGCATCTGCGCGATCAGGGTCTGTTCTTTCCCATCGACCCGGGCGCCGACGCCTCGCTCGGCGGCATGGCGGCGACCCGGGCCTCCGGCACCAACGCCGTGCGCTACGGCACCATGAAGGACAACGTGCTGTCTCTGACCGTGGTCACGGCCGACGGATCGATCGTCAGGACCGCGCGCCGGGCGCGCAAGAGCTCCGCGGGCTATGATCTGACGCGGCTGTTCGTCGGATCGGAGGGCACGCTGGGCGTGATCACCGAGGTCACGCTCAGGCTGGCGGGCATTCCGGAAGCGATTTCGGCAGGCATTTGTCCGTTCACCTCGGTGAAGGCTGCCTGCGACGCCGTCATCGTCACGATCCAGTCCGGCCTGCCCGTGGCGCGCATCGAGCTGCTCGACGAGATGCAGGTGAAGGCGGTCAATCTGCATTCCAGGCTGGCGCTGCCGGAAACGCCGATGCTCCTGCTCGAATTCCACGGCACGGAGGCCAGCGTTAAGGAGCAGGCCGAGCGCTTTGCGGAAATTGCCGCGGATTACGGCGGCGGGCCGTTCGAATGGGCGACGAGGGCCGAGGAGCGGAACCGGCTTTGGCAGGCTCGTCACGACGCTTACTGGGCGGCCCGCATGTTGCGGCCCGGCGCCACGCCGATCGCGACCGATGTGTGCGTGCCGATCTCCCGGCTTGCCGAATGCGTCGACGCAACGAAGCGCGATATCGCGGCGCTGGGGCTCATCGCGCCGATCGTCGGCCACGTCGGCGACGGCAACTTTCATGTTCAGCCGATGGTCAACACGGACGATCCGGCCGAGGTCGCGCAGATCAAGACATTCCTCGAGCGGCTCGTCGAGCGCGCCCTTGCCATGGAAGGAACCTGCACCGGCGAGCACGGTGTCGGGCAGGGCAAGATGCGGTATCTTGAGGCCGAGCACGGGCCTGAAGCGCTCGACCTGATGCGGAGCTTGAAACGGACGATCGATCCCAACAACATCATGAATCCGGGAAAAATCGTTGCGCTTTGAGGCCTTGCTCGCCTGGCGGCCGCAGCCCGGACATCGTCGCAACCAAGCTGAACGGAGACCGATCGACCTTTGCGTGACATCCTGACCGTTATTGCCGCGCTGGTGATCGCCGTGCTGACGGCGGCCGTTGCCGTGCCGCCGTTCGTCGACTGGGGTGCGCACCGCGCCGCCATCGACGGCGTGCTGGCGCGTGCCGCCGGCACGGAGGCGAGGACCGAGGGCCGCATCGAGCTGCGGCTGCTGCCATCGCCACGCATTCAGGTCGACGCGCTCCAGCTCGGCGGCTCGACGTCGAACTCGCCCTCGCTGCAGGCCACCGGCGTGGTTGCGGAAATCGCATTGATGCCGCTGCTGAGCGGGCATGTGCGCATCACCGACACGCGCCTCGGACGCGCCGAGATTCGCGTCCCGACCGGCGCCGGCGGTAACTGGCGCCTGCCTTCCGACCTGCCGGCCGTGACGGGGCTGCGGCGCGAATGGGCCATCGAAAATCTCGCCGTGCGGCAGCTTTTCGTGACCGCCACCACGCCGAGCACCGGGCGCACGGATCAGTTTTTCGCTGAGAACGTGCGTATCGAAGGACAGTCGCTGATCGGTCCCTGGCGTGCCGAGGGCATGACGGGCGGTGTCCCGTTCCGGTTCGCGACGGGCGAGCTCGCCTCGGACCAGACGGTGCAGGTCAAGCTAGCCGGAGGCGGCGACGTCCATCCGCGCTTCGACATCGAGGCCAAGCTTGCCTTTGAGAACGAGGCCAATGCCTGGGTCCCGAGCGTCTCCGGGACGGCGAAGATCCTGTTCGGTCCGCCGGCGCAGGTGTCGGCTGCCGGGGTTCCCATTCCGGTGACCATCCAGGCGGGTTTCAAGACGACCGGCGGAGCGGTCGAGCTCGAGCCGGTCGCGGTCGAAGCGGGCGAGGGCGGGGCCAGCCTGCGCCTCACGGGCGCCGGCGTGGTGCGCATCGACGATCCACGCATCTCGCTCAAGCTGGAGGGGCGCAGGCTCGACGTGGACAGCTTCCTCCTGTCCGCGAGCGGGCGCGAGCTGGTAGCCCGGGCGGGCACGTGGAGCCTGCCGCCCGTGACGGTGCCCATCGACCTTGATCTCTCGCTCAACAGCATCGGTCTTGCGCAGGAGGAGCTCTCCAATCTTGCCGCGCGCTTCACCCTCGACCGCGGGCGCGCGCAGGTCGAGCGCATCGAGGTGGAAGCGCCGGGCCAGACGCGCGTGATGCTCGCGGGCGAGGTCGGTCTGACCACACAGGGCGGCGCGAACGGCCGCGTTGCCGTCACCTCGGCGGCTTCCGATCGTTTCGCCCGTTATCTCGCCAAGCTCGGCGTGACGGGTGCGTTCGGCACGTTCCTCGACGGCCGCCGCCTCGAGGCCGCGGCCGACGTTATCCACTCCGCCCCGGTGACCTCGTTCCGCAATGTGCGCGTCGCGCTCGGCGAGTCCACGCTGACCGGCAATGCGCGCTATACGGAGCCGGAAGCATCGGCGCGCGGACGGCTCGAGGCGCAGATCGCGCTGCACGGGGTTGATCTCGCGCGGCTGCCGCAGATGAGCAGCCTGTTCGAGGCAACGCCGAATCTCGACATCGGCTTCATTCTCGATGCCCAGGACGTGCGCCATGGTGGCAGCAAGGGAGCGGGCCGGATTTCGGCGCGGATCCTGTCGGACGCTCCGTCGCTCGTCGTCGAGACTTTGGAGATCACGGACCTCGCCGGCGCCAACGCGCGGGTCAGCGGCCGCATCGAGCCGGATGGTTCGGGACGCATCGCCGGGCGGGTGACGGCCGAACGCGCGGCGCCGCTGGTCGACCTGCTCGGCAGCGTGTGGATCGGCGGCGTATCAAAATTCGTTCCGCACTTTCTGCGTGAAGGCGAGCTCAACATCGACGTGGTGGCCGAGCGCGCCGCGCCCAGCCAGCGTTCGGGCGGGCTGCGCCTCAAGACCGTGGCGCGCGGCACCGCAGCGGGCGGATTGTTCGAGGCCGAGGTTCTGTCCGCCGACGGCTTCACGGAAAACCTTAATCTCCGGCTGGCGACTGAAAATACCGGCCTCTGGGTCGATCGTCCGGACGCCGTCGCCTTGCGCCGGCCCTCGCATCTCGATCTGCGCGGCGTTCGGGTGCCGTCGGGCAACTTCAATGTGACGGTCGCGGGCGATGTCGGCGGAGTACGCGTCAACACGACGCGGCCGATCGCGCTCGGCGCCGGCGACGACGTGATCGACAGCGGCGAAGCCGACCTGAACACGGCCGACATCACGCCGTTCCTCGTCCTGCTTGGCGACGGCGCGGGCGTCGAACCGCCGGTTCCGGCGCAGCTGCGCGTGACCCTCGGCCGCGAGCGCGACGCTTCGCTCGTCATGCTGTCAGGGCGCGTTGCGGATGCCGGCATTCAGGCCCGTCTGTGGGGCCGAACCCGGTCGGAGGTAAGCGGTACCGTCACGGCCGAGCGTCTATCGATGCCGTGGCTGGCGGCTGCCTTCGCCCTCAACGCGCCTCCCGATCCGCGCGCGACGGCGCTGTGGTCGACCGCCCGCTTCGGGCAGACCCGCCGCGTGCTGAACGGGGGCGACGTGACGTTCAGCGTAGGTCGGCTCGATCTCGGCCGTGACCTCGTGGCGCGCGACGCCACCTTCGCGCTCGGCCTGACCCCGGACGGCATCGCCGTCCGGGATTTCAAAGCCGCGCTGGCCGGGGGCGACCTGACAGGGGGCTTCACGATCGGGCGGCAGGGCTCGCTCGCGTCGATTGCCGGGGAGGGGGCAGCGCGCGACCTGTCGCTGAGCGGGCTCAGCCCGTCCTCGGCCTTCGCTGGAAAGGTGTCGGGCACGCTCAAGTTCGGCGCCTCGGGCGAGACCATGTCGACGCTCGTCGCCAATCTCGCCGGGGCAGGTACGGCACGCATCACCGACCTCGAGGTGGCGAACGCCGATCCGAGCGCGCTCGAGCGCAGCATCGCCAGGGCGTTGAACGAAAGCGATCCTCTGGCGGCGCGCCGCCTGGAGACGATCGCAAGCGAGGAATTGGGCCGCGGCCCGCTGCGCGGTCAGGTCCTGTCGGCGCCGACGACGCTGATCGGCGGCGCCTTGCGCATCAGCCCGTTCATTGCCGATGCCGGCGCGGCCAACTGGCAGGGCGCTGTATCGCTCGACTTCAAGACGCTCGCGGTCGAGGCCAGAGGCGCGTTGAGCGCGAAAACGATTCCGAAGGGCTGGACCGGCAATCCGCCCTACGTCCACCTCGGTTGGCGCGGATCCCTGGACAAGCCGGTCCGCGAGATCGACGTGGCGCCTCTGGTCAACGGTCTCGCCAGCATCGTCCTGCAGCGCGAGCTGGAGAAGATCGAAATCTTCGAGGCCGACGCCAACGAACGCGCGCGCATGCACCAGCGCCGATTGATGGACTGGAGCCGTGAGCAGGCGCGCCAGGCCGAAGAGGCGGCGCGCCAGCGCGAGGAAGAGGCCGCGCGCCATCGGGTCATGGAGGAGGCCCGCCGTCGGGCGGAAGAAGCGCGGCAGGTGCGTCTGCGACAGCAGCAACAGCAGGAGGAGCGCGCCCGCCCGCTGCAGAATCCCTACATTCCGCTGGACATCAGGCCGCCGGTGCAAAATCAGCAGCCGCCCGGCTGACCCGAGCGCAATTGCGCCTGAGAGTTCTATCCGGCCGGGCTCGCTCGCCTGAGCTCCTTGAGAACGAAGACACGGATCGCGGACGACAGGTTGTGGCTGCCGCGGGCCGCGTCGAGTTCTCCGATGAGCGACTGGACCGAGATGCCGCGCGCGTATGCGATGTCCTTGAGCGCCTCCCAGAACGGCGCTTCCAGCGACACGCTCGTGCGATGGCCGGCAATGGCGACCGATCTCTTGATGATGGCCGGCTCGCGGCTGCTCATTCGTCCTCGTCGCCGTCGCGCCGGTGACCTTCGAGCTTGCGCTCGACGAGGCGCCTGGATGCGGCGCCGAGATCGCGCTCTGCTTTCGACCGCCCGAACTTGATGCGGTTCTCTGCGGCCTGCGCTTCCTTCTCGACGCGCGCCTTGGCCTTGCGGGCTTTGCGCAGGTTGACGATGTCGGCCATGCAACGATGCCTTTAACCGGGGGCCAGCATCGTCTCGGGGCGCACGACGGCGTCGAATTCCTCGGCGGTGACGTGTCCGGAGCGAACCGCTTCTTCCTTGAGCGTCGTGCCGGCCTTGTGCGCGGCCTTGGCGATGGCGGCGGCGTTGTCGTAGCCGATCTTCGGCGCCAGCGCCGTCACGAGCATGAGCGAGCGCTGCATCAGCTCGCTGATGCGCTCCCGGTTCGGTTCGATGCCGACGACGCAATGGTCGGCGAAGCTGACCGCCGCGTCGGCCAGAATGCGAACCGACTGCAGCACCGCGTTGCCGATCACCGGCTTGAACACGTTGAGCTCGAAATGACCCTGGCTCGCCGCGAAGGCGACGGTAGCGTTGTTGCCCATCACCTGCGTGCACACCATGGTCATGGCCTCGGCCTGCGTCGGGTTGACCTTTCCGGGCATGATCGAGGAGCCCGGCTCGTTTTCCGGCAGGCTGATCTCGCCGAGGCCCGAACGCGGGCCGGAGCCCATCAGGCGGATGTCGTTGGCGATCTTGAACAGGCCCGAGGCCAGGCTGGTCAGGGCGCCATGCGCGAATACTAGCGCGTCATGCGACGCCAGCGCTTCGAACTTGTTGGCCGCCGACGTGAAAGGAAGGTTCGTGAGCTGCGCGACCTTGGCCGCGAAGGCATCAGCAAATTTCGGATGGGCATTCAGGCCCGTTCCGACCGCGGTGCCGCCCTGCGCGAGGGCATAAAGCCCCGGCAGCGTCGCCTCGATGCGTGCCATCGCGAGCTCCACCTGCGCCGCGTAGCCGGAGAACTCCTGACCCAGGGTCACCGGCGTGGCATCCTGCAGATGCGTGCGGCCGATCTTGACGATGTCGGCGAAGCCCCTCGCCTTGTCGTCGAGGGCGCGATGCAGATGGCGCAGCGCCGGCAGCAGCCGATCGCTGATCTCGCGCGCCGCCGCGATATGCATGGCGGTCGGGAACGAGTCGTTCGAGGACTGGCCCCTGTTGACGTGGTCGTTGGGGTGCACCGGCGACTTGCCGCCGCGCTTGCCGCCGAGCCGCTCGTTGGCGAGGCTGGCGATGACCTCGTTGGCGTTCATGTTCGATTGCGTGCCGGACCCCGTCTGCCACACCACGAGCGGAAACTCGTCGTCATATTTACCCTGCACGACCTCGGCGGCGGCGCTCGCAACCGCATCGGCGACCCGGGGCTCGAGCTCGCCGAGATCCTTGTTCACGAGGGCGGCCGCCTGCTTCACGAGGCCGAGAGCGCGCACCAGCGGGACGGGCATGCGCTCGCCGCCGATGCGGAAATTCATCAGCGAGCGTTGTGTCTGGGCCCCCCAATAGCGCTCGGCCGGCACCTCGATCGGGCCGAAGGTGTCGGTTTCGGTGCGCGTGGCGGCCGGCGTGGCGGCTTCGGCTCGGACGGGGGATGGCGACATTGTTGCCTCTTCTGATCTGGGAGCGGCACCATTTAAGACAAGTCGGCGACAGGCGCGACCCCGGCGAGCCATGCAAAGCGAAATTGCCAGTCCACTTTTTCGGCCTCCGGCACCGGAGCCGCTCGGCGAGCCGCTCGGCCTCGTCCAATACCTGCGCCAGTTGCGCGCCAATCCGCTCGCCACCTGGACGCAAGAGCACTTTGAGAAGCCCATCGTAGCCGCGGAGAGCGTGCTGGGCCGCATCACGGTGGTCAGCGCCCCCGAGGCCATCCGCTACATACTCGTCGACAATGCCGGCAATTACCGCAAGGACGACCTGCAGCGGCGCATCCTGGCGCCGGCGCTCGGCAATGGCCTCGTCACGGCGGAAGGCGAGGAATGGAAGCTGCAGCGGCGCACCCTTGCCCCGCTCTTCGCGGCGCGGCACGTGACCGGCTTTTTCCCGGCCATGACTCGTGCCGGCGAGCGGGTCGTGCAGCGCTGGCGGCGACGTCAGGGCCGGGTCATCGACGTGTCGCTCGAGATGACGCGCGTGACGCTCGACGTCCTCGAGCAGACGGTGTTCACGCACGGGGTGAGGCGCGACCCCGACGCTCTCGGCCGCGCCATCACGCGTTATTTCGAGGCGCTCGGGCCGGTCGATCCCCTCGACCTCTTCGGCCTTCCGGACTGGCTGCCGCGCCTCGGCCGCCTGCGGGCGCGTCCGGCGGTGCGGTTCTTCGAGGAGACCGTCGACGAATTGATCGCGGCGCGCCGTGCTCTCATCGACCGCGGCGAAGAGCCCCCGGCCGATCTCCTGACCCTGCTGCTCGAGGCGGCCGACCCGGAAACCGGGCAGGGACTCGGCCAGGTCGAGGTGCGCGCCAATATCGCGACCTTCATCGGCGCGGGACACGAAACCACCGCCAACGCGCTGTCCTGGTCCCTTTATCTGCTGTCGCAAGCGCCCGATATGCGTGAGCGCGTCGAACGCGAGGTCGATCAGGTCGCGGGCGACCGCCCCTTCGTGGCCGACGACCTGCCGCGCCTCGTCCTCACCCGCGCCGTGGTGGATGAGGCGTTGCGGCTTTACCCGCCTGCGCCGCTGATCACCCGCGCCGCCATGGCCGAGGACCGCATCGGGCATTTCAAGATCCCCAAAGGGTCGATGGTCGCGATCGCGCCATGGGTGCTGCACCGACACCGTCGCCTGTGGGCCGAACCCGACGCCTTCGACCCCGACCGCTTCATGCCGGAGCGGCGCAGTGCGATCGACCGCTTTGCCTATCTGCCATTCGGGGCGGGGCCGCGCATCTGCATCGGAGCCTCATTCGCGCTTCAGGAAGCGGTCACCGTGCTGGCCGCCATCGTGCGCGCCGCGCGACTGGACCTGGTCGGGGCGCATGACGTGCAACCGGTGCAGCGGGTCACGTTGCGTCCGCAAGGCGGGCTGCCCATGCGGCTCAGCTTTCGGGAAAGCCGTCCGTCGGACTCGTGATCGCGGATTCTTCGCCGGCTGAGGCGCTAGCTCTTCTTGCGGAACGCGTCGAGGCTGACGACCTCGGCCCCCGCCTCGCCGTCGCCCTTGTCCTTCGCGGCTTCGGACTTGGCCGACTTGGCGGCCTTGTCCTTCTTCGCGGGCTTGTCGCCCTCGCCCGCGGCTTTGCCCTGCCTCGGCGCGAGTTTCGGCGCGCCGGACTTGCCTGCGGCCGGGAGGGCGGGACGCTTGGGGGCCAGTTCGAGCGGCTCGGACGAGGGGTGCTTTGCCGGCAGTGCGCCTGCGTCGCCCGAGGCGGAATCGGCATTCGCGGCTTCGTCCTGGACCTCGAATTTCAGGCCGAACTGGACTGACGGATCGAAGAAGCCCGTGACCGCATCGAACGGAACGACCAGCTTCTCCGGAACGCCGGAAAACGACAGGCCGACCTCGAAATGCTGCTCGTTGATGATCAGGTCCCAGAACTGGTGCTGGAGCACGATGGTCATCTCCTGCGGATATTTCTCACGCAGGCGCGTCGACAGCTTGGCGCCGGGAAAGTCGGTGCGGAAGGAGACGTAGAAATGGTGGTCGCCGGGCAAGCCGTCCTTGCCCGCCTCGCTGAGGACCTTACGCACGACCCCCTTGAGTGCCTCCTGCACCAGGAGATCGTAACGAATCAGATCCTTCGTCATGCGGCGCCCTGATATAAAGAAAGTGGAGGCTTCTGTTGCCAGGTGCCTCCGAACCCCGCCTAACGGCTGCTAGACCGCCAGGACTTTAGATTGGTCTTGGGGACCGCTTACGCGGCCACCGCAACCGGAGCAAAGTTGTCGTTGGCAACTATTGCAATGGCCCGATAACGGCGGAACCATGCCGAGCGAAAGTCCACCCTTTACGCCCTCGTCGATCCTATTTCGCCCCCGCCGAAGCCCAGCTTGGCACGCTGGGTTTTGGTGGAGGCGCCGGGTACCGCCCCCGGGTCCGATGGGTTTATTGCGATGGTCGTTTATCGCCATAGCCGGCCTCGCGGCCGGCATAGGAGATATAGGTGAGGGCGGATTGGTTTAAAAGTCCTTGCCGACCTCAGACGGCCCCCTCGTCGCGGATGTTCATGACCCGTCCACAATGCTTGCAATGCACAGCGTCGGAGTCGTGCAGCAGGAGCCCGCAATCGGGGCACGGGCATTTCACCTTGGTCGGGCGGAAGATCGCCTGCAGCAGGCGCAGGAACAGGCTGACGCCGATGATCATGATGACCACGGCCAGGAGGCGCCCGCCTCGGCCTTGCAGGGTGATATCGCCGAAGCCGGTGGTGGTCAGGGTCGTGACCGTGAAATACAGGGCGTCCAGATAGGTGTTGATCTGCGGATTGATGTCGTTCTGCGTCACATAGACGATGGACGTGACCACGAACATGAAGACCGTGAAATTGACCGTGCGGGTGATGATCTCCTCGTTGCACCGGAACCATCGCGAATCCGCCCTGAGGTCCCGCAGGATGTGATATGAGCGCAGCACGCGCAGAGCCCTGGCGACGCGCAGGAAGGCGAGATTGTCGACCACGGCCGGCAACAACAGGGAGGCGATCACGATGAGATCGGCGATCGTCGCGATGCTGCGCAGGTGACGCCCCTTGTTGGGTTCGACATAAAGGCGGGCGGCGAATTCCATCGCGATCAGGCCACCGAGGATGAGATCCAGCGGGATGATCCACCACTCGTCGCGCGCCATGGACGCGACGAGGAACGTGACGAGAGTCGCGAGATCGAAGGCCATCAGCCCATAGCGGAACCGGCGGGCTTCGGCACCGTCGCCAAAATAGAGGTGGCTCAGGAGGGCGTGCAATTTCGGTGGCGCCGAGGGCCCGTGGCCCGAGGCCGTTGCGCTCGCGAGCGATGGCAGTGGATCGTCCGTCATGCGGGCTGACCTCGTTACCGGAATGTCCTAAAGAAAACCGACCGAGCCCGGGCATACCTTATAACGGCACATTATTGCGATGCAGCAGTACCAGCATCTCCTCCGCCGCATCCTCGACGAGGGCGTCCGCAAGGACGACCGCACCGGCACCGGCACCTTGTCCGTGTTCGGGACGCAGATGCGATTCGACCTGTCGGAGGGGTTCCCCCTGGTCACCACCAAGAAGCTGCACCTCAAATCCATCGTCCACGAGCTCCTGTGGTTCCTGAAGGGCGACACCAATATCGGCTATCTGCGCGAGCAGGGGGTCAGCATCTGGGACGAGTGGGCCGACGCGCGGGGCGATCTCGGGCCGGTCTACGGCAAGCAATGGCGCTCCTGGGCCTGTCCCGACGGGCGGCTCATTGATCAGATCTCGGGCGTTCTGGATGAGATCCGGCGCAACCCGGATTCGCGACGGCTGATCGTGACCGCATGGAACCCTGCCGATCTCGACCGCATGGCCCTGGCCCCGTGCCACTGCCTGTTCCAGTTCTACGTCGCCGAGGGGCGGCTCTCCTGCCAGCTTTACCAGCGCTCGGCCGACGTGTTTCTCGGCGTGCCGTTCAACATCGCCTCCTATGCGCTGCTCACGCACCTGATGGCACAGGCCTGCGGCCTGCAGCCCGGCGACTTCGTGCACACCTTCGGGGACGCGCATCTTTATCTCAATCACCTTGAGCAGGCGCGCCTGCAGCTTGCCCGCGCTCCGCGGGCGCTGCCGCGGCTCCGCCTGAACCCGGCCGTGCGGTCCCTGTTCGATTTTCGCTACGAGGACATCGTCGTCGAAGGCTATGACCCGCATCCGGCCATCAAGGCGCCTGTCGCGGTCTGATGCTGCGCGCGGCCGCCGGCTCCGGCGATGCGCTGGACTCGCCTGGCTTCTCCGAGGCAAGAGAGCGCCATCGGAAACCAGCAGCGTGAACCATGACCCGCCCTCTCGCGATCATCGCCGCGATAGCCGACAACGGCGTGATCGGGCGCGACAACAGGCTGATCTGGCGCCTGAAGACCGACCTGCGCCGCTTTCGCGAGCTCACGATGGGCAAGCCGCTGATCATGGGGCGCAAGACCTTCGAGTCGATCGGCCGCCCGTTGCCGGGCCGCGAGACGGTGGTGCTCACGCGCGATCAGGCGTTTTCGCCTCAGGGCGTCCACGTCGTGCATGGCTGGCCGGAGGCCGTGGCCGAGGCGGATCGCCTTGCCGAGCGCATGCGAGCGCCCGAGATCGCGGTGGTCGGCGGGGCCGACATCTACGCTCTGGCGATGCCGGACGCGGCGCGGCTCCACCTGACCCTGGTGCACGCCGACCCGGACGGGGACGCCGTTTTTCCCCCTTACGACCGCGGCGCTTTCCGGGAGGTGCGACGGGAGCCCGGCCGCAGGGGCCCCGAGGACGAGCACGCGTTTACCTTTATAGACTTTGAGCGTCGGCCATGACCTTGAGCGGAGGCGGCCCGCTGCCGCACTGTGTTGACGTGGCGGTTATGATAACCATTTGCTCTCCTTGACAGGCCGCCGAGAGCTAACCGACAACCCGCCTCGGGTCTGAGCAGCGCAGCCGGACAATTCCAGCCGGACAATTTGGGGAACAGGACAGGCGTACGATGCCTTGGAGCAATCAAAGTGGCGGCGGCGGCCCCTGGGGCCAGCGTGGTGGGTCAGGGGGGCCGTGGGGCTCGGGACCCTCGGGCGGCGGCAGCAGCGGTCCGCCCGATCTGGAGGAAATCCTCCGTCGCGGTCAGGACAGGATCCGGGACCTTATGCCCGGCGGCGGCGGCATGGGCGCCAAGGGCGCCATCATCATCGGCCTGCTGGCTGTCGTCTTCTGGTTATTGACGGGCCTCTACCGGGTGCAGCCCAATGAGGTCGGCCTCAACCTCGTTTTCGGCCGCTACGTCGGTCAGGCAAGCGAGGGCCTGAGATACAATTTTCCCTACCCGATCGGTTCGGTGCAGAAGCTGGACGTGACCGGGGTCAATCGCACGGAGGTCGGCTACCGGCCTGGCGGGCCGCAGGGACGCTCGCGCGACTTTCCCGAGGAAAGCCTGATGCTGACCGGCGACGGCAACATCGTCGATATCGATTTCGACGCGCTCTGGCGGGTCGATGCTGCCCGCGCTGCCAACTACGTTTTCAACCTGCAGAACCCGCAAGGCACCATCAAGTCTGTTGCGGAGAGCGCGATGCGCGAAGTGGTCGGACGCCGCGAGATCCAGGCCATTCTCACGACCGAGCAGGCGAGCGTCGCCAACGAGGTGCAGGAGATCATGCAGCAAACGCTCAATGCCTACGCCGCGGGGGTTGTGATTGCGGGCGTGCAGATCCAGGCCGCCGCGCCGCCGCCGCAGGTGCGCGAGGCGTTTTTCGACGTCAACGCGGCCCAGCAGGATGCGGTGCGCGTGCAGAACGAGGCGGGCGCCTATGCGAGCCGCGTGGTTCCGGAAGCGCATGGCAAGTCGGCCCGCATCGTGCAGGAGGCGGAAGCTTACCGCGAGCAGTCGGTCGCCGAGGCAAGCGGTCAGGCGAGCCGCTTCAACCAGGTCTACGAGTCCTATCGGCGGGCGCCTGACGTGATCCGTCAGCGCATGTTTCTCGAGACCATGGAACGCGTCCTGGGCGGCACCGACAAGGTCCTGATCGACCAGAGCGCGCAGAGCGGACCCGGCGTCGTGCCGTTCCTGCCTCTTAATGAAATGCAGCGCCGCGCGCCGCCGCAGCAGGGCGCCGGCCAGCCTCAGGGC
This sequence comes from Beijerinckiaceae bacterium, assembly GCA_036556825.1. Classification (GTDB taxonomy): domain Bacteria; phylum Pseudomonadota; class Alphaproteobacteria; order Rhizobiales; family Beijerinckiaceae; genus JAJKJG01. Next base: position 27,175 of record DATBIR010000100.1, on the reverse strand, counting down.
AATACCCGATGAGAAGCCAAGTTTTCCGTACCGGCTTGCTCGCCCTCGTGGCGCTCGCGGCCATCGTCGTATTCGCGTCGACCTTCACCGTTCATCAGACGCAGCAGGCGCTCGTGCTGCAATTCGGCGCGGTGCGCAAGGTGATCAAGGATGCCGGGCTCTATTTCAAGATCCCGCTTGCTGAGACCGTCCACTACATCGACAAGCGCGTTCTCGATCTCGACACGCCCGTCCAGACGGTGTTGTCGAGCGACCGCCAGAACCTTGAAGTCGACGCGTTCGCCCGCTACCGGATCACCGATCCGCTGCGGTTCTTCCAGGCCGTCAACAACATCCCGAACGCCAACGGCCGTCTGACGAACCTGCTCAATTCGGCCCTCCGCAACGTGCTGGCCGGCGCATCGACGACGGACATCATCCGCACGCGACGCGGCGACCTCATGAACCTCATCCAGGACATTGTTAATCGACAGGCGCAGGCGCAGGGGCTCGGGGTCGAGATCATCGACGTGCGGCTGACGCGGGTCGACTTGCCCGCGGCCAACAGCCAGGCGGTGTTCCAGCGCATGCAGACCGAGCGGCAGCGCGAAGCGGCCGATCTGCGCGCCACCGGGCAGCAGCAGGCCGCGACCATCCGCGCGAAGGCCGATCGCGAGGCAACCGTCATCGTCGCCGAAGCGACCCGCAAGGCCGAAGAACTGCGCGGCCAGGGCGACGCCGACAAGAACCGCATCCTCGCCGAGGCGTTCGGACGCGATGCGGACTTCTTCGCCTTCTACCGCTCCATGCAGGCCTACGAGGCCGGGCTCAAGCCGGGCGATACGCGCATGGTCCTGAGTCCAACGTCCGATTTCTTCCGCTACTTCACCGATCCGTCCGGGCGCGGCAGAGGCGCCGCCGGCAGCGAGGGGGCCGGCGCCCCCGCTCCCGCGCGCCCGAGCGCTGCCGCCCCGGGCCCGAGTTCGGCGGTTGGGGGAGCTCGGACCGGTGGGGGAACGATTGGCGCGGCGCCGTAGCGGGCGCGGCGCGTGTCCGATCTGGTCGTCGCACTCGGCCTGGCCCTTGCCGTAGAGGGGCTGTTGTTCGCGGCCTTTCCCGAGGCCGTGAAACGGGCCATGATCGAGGCCTCACAGACCCCGAGCGAGCGCATGCGCGCAGTTGGGATCGGGTCGGCGGTGCTCGGCGTTGTGATCGTGTGGTTTGTGCGTGGCGTCGGATCGTAGGGCGAAAGGCCGCGCTTCCGCCGCATTTCGTGCTTGTATCAGCGCAACATTTTGCGCCACCGACGGCGCGTCACACCGATGAGGAACATCATGCCTCAAGTAGCAGTCTTGGCGCCGTCGCAGGCGCCGGCGGCCCGGCGTTTCGCCGCGACGCTGATTGGGTCTCTGGCGCTGTTTGCGACCGCTCTGCCGGTCGGCGCCTGGGCGCGCGGCCCCGATTCCTTCGCCGATCTGGCCGAGCAGGTCACCGGCGCGGTGGTCAACATCTCGGCCTCGACCACCGTCGAGACGCGCGGCCGCACCTTGCCGCAGCTCCCGCCGGGCACGCCGTTCGAGGACCTGTTCGAGGAGTTCTTCAACCGGCGTGGCCAGGGCGGCGACAACAACCCGCGCCAGCGCCGCTCGAATTCGCTCGGCTCGGGCTTCGTGATCGATGCGTCGGGGATCGTGGTCACCAACAATCACGTGATCGGCGACGCCAATGACGTGTCCGTGATCTTCTCGGACGGCACGAGGCTCAAGGCCGAGATCGTCGGCAAGGACTCCAAGACCGATCTCGCCGTGCTGCGCGTCAAACCCGACAAGCCGCTCAAGGCGGTGAATTTCGGCGACTCGGAGAAGATCCGTCCGGGCGATTGGGTGCTGGCGATCGGCAACCCGTTCGGTCTTGGCGGCTCGGTGACCGCCGGCATCGTCTCGGCGCGCGGCCGCAACATCGAGTCGGGCCCTTACGACAACTACATTCAGACCGATGCCTCGATCAACAAAGGCAATTCCGGCGGCCCGCTGTTCAACATGAACGGCGAGGTGATCGGCATCAACACGGCCATCCTGTCGCCGACCGGCGGCTCGGTCGGCATCGGCTTCGCCGTTCCCGCCGCGACCGCCGTTCCGATCATCGACCAGCTGCGCCAGTTCGGCGAGACGCGCCGGGGCTGGCTCGGCGTGCGCATCCAGAACGTCGACGACGCCACCGCCGAAGCGCTCGGCCTTGGCACGGCGCGCGGCGCCCTGATTGCCGGCATCGACGACAAGGGGCCGGCGAAGCCGGCCGGGCTCGAGGTCGGCGACGTGATCGTCAGGTTCGACGGCCAGGAGATCAAGAGCTCGCGCGATCTGCCGCGGGTCGTGGCCGCGACGCCGGTCGGCAAGGCCGTCGACGTGGTGGTCATGCGCAAGGGCAAGGAGCAGACCAGGGCGGTCACCCTCGGCCGCCTCGAGGACAATGAGCGCCAGGCCAGCCTCAACCAGCCGCCGATCGAGGTGCCCACCGCCACGCGCCGCGCACTCGGCCTCGAATTGTCGGGCATCACCGACGAGCTGCGCCGCCGCTTCAGCATCAAGGACAACGTCAAGGGCGTCGTGGTCACCCGTGTCGATCCCAACTCGGTCGCCGCCGACAAGCGCATCCAGGCGGGCGAGGTGATTGTGGAGGTCGGCCAGGAGCCGGTGTCGAGCCCGGCCGACGTGACGCGGCGCGTCGAGACGCTCAAGAAGGATGGGCGCAAGTCGGCGCTGCTTCTAGTCGCCAACGCCCAGGGCGAGGTCCGCTTCGTCGCCGTCTCGATCGAGTGACCGCCCGACGACGCACTGCAAAAAGGGCGGCTTCGGCCGCCCTTTTTTTGTTTCGTCGATCACGAACTCGCGTGCGGCCTTTGCGATCTGGGTTGCACGTAGCCGCTTCCCATCAGCCTCGAGAAAGGTTGTCTTGCGCGGCAACTCCAGCGGGTACAGTCTCGCATGACTGAACCCTGGTTGCGTCAGCAGCGTGGGAGGGGGACATGCGCCGTGCGCTGCAAGGCGGTTTCGCCCTTGGCATGGTCGCTGTCCTGAGTTCGGGAGCTGGCGGGGAGATGTCGACCGAGCGGACCTACTTCGACAGAGGGTATGCTCACGGTCTCAAGGGCGATTTCGATCGTGCCATCGCCGACTTCAGCGAGGCGATCAGGCTCGATCCGAAATTCGTGGAGGCCTTGTTCAATCGTGGCGCAATGCATTTCAATCAAGGCGACCTCGACCGTGCCATCGCCGACTTCAGCGAGGCCATCAGGTATGATCCGGAATATGTCAGTGCTCTTATCAACCGCGGCGTCGCATTTTCCGCGAGGGGCGACCTCGATCGCGCCATCGCCGACTTCAGCGACGCGATCAGACTAGCGCCCGACAGGGTGGATGCACATTACAATCGTGGCTTTGCTCACGCGACCAAGGGCGACCTCGACCAGGCTATCGGCGACTTCAGCGAGGCAATCAAGTTAGACCCGGCTCACCTTGAGGCTGTCTACAACCGTGGCGTTGTTTACAGGGAAAAAGGCGATCTCGACCGGGCGGTTGCCGATTTTGGCGAGGCGATCAGCCTGGACCCCAAGAATGTTCACGCGCGCCATAACCGAGGTTTCGCTTACGCGCGCAAGGGGGATGTCGATCGTGCCATCGCCGACTTCAGCGAGGCGATCCGGCTCGATCCCGAATATGTCGATGCTCTCTTCAACCGTGGCATTGCGTACAGAAATAAGGGTGACCTCAACCGCGCGATCGCCGACTTGGGCGAAGCGATCAGGCTCCGTCCTGGCGCAGAAGAGATCTTGGTTGCCCGTGGCGGCGCATACTATGCGAGCAAGGATCTCGATCGCGCAATCGCCGACTATAGCGAGGCGATCAGGCTCGATCCGAACTTCGTTGATGCGCTTTATAACCGTGGTGTTGCGTACAAAGACGCAGGCAATGTCGACCGTGCAATTGCCGATTACACCGCGGCAATCAGGATCGATCCGAAGAGAAGCGCTGCGTTTCTCAACCGTGGCAATGCCTACCTTGATAAGGGTGACTTCGACCGCGGCATCGCCGATTACGATCAGGCGATCAGGCTCGATTCGGGACAGATCTCAGCCCGTAAGAATCGGGCGGGGGCCTACTTCTTCAAGGGCGATCTCAACCGCGCCATCGCCGAGTTCGGCGAGGTGATCAGGCTCGATCCGAAATCCCTCGACGCCCGTTTCCTGCGCGGCATGGTGTTTATGGGCAAAGGCGACCTGGACGGCGCCATTGCCGATTTCAGCGAGGTGATCAGGCTCGATCCACGACATGCGCATGCCTATGGCAACCGCAGCAGCGCTTACAGGCAGAAGGGCGATGTGGGCCGGGCGAGCGCCGACTACAAAGAAGCTGTCCGGCTCGGCTTCGTGCCTATCCGCTGACGAAGTCGCTTGCCGCGTAGCCCTGAAGGTAGAGCAGGGCGGTGAGATCGCCGTGATCGATGCGCGCATGCGCGACGGCGGCCACGGCCGGCTTGGCGTGGAAGGCGACGCCGAGGCCGGCTTCGCCGAGCATGGCGAGGTCGTTGGCGCCGTCGCCGACCGCCAGCGTCTCCTCGTGGCGGAGCCCGAGCCGCACGCGCAACTCGATCAGGGCGGCGATCTTGGCTTCGCGGCCGAGGATCGGCTCCTCGACGCGGCCGGCCAGGCGCTCGCTGTCGACGATCAGGATGTTGGAGCGATGCTCGTGGAAGCCGATGCGCGCCGCCAAAGGCCCCGTGAACAGCGTGAACCCGCCCGAGACGAGGCACGTATAGGCGCCGTGCGCGCGCATCGTCGCGACCAGCGCCCGGCCGCCGGGCATCAGGCTGATGCGCTTGCCGAGGATCTCGTCGACGACCCCAACGGGGAGATCCTTGAGCAGCGCCACGCGCTCGCGCAGGGCCGGCTCGAAGGCGATCTCGCCGCGCATCGCCCGCTCGGTGATGGCCGAAACCTCGCTCTTGAGCCCGACATAGTCGGCGAGTTCGTCGATGCATTCCTGCTCGATCATGGTCGAATCCATGTCGGCCAGGAACAGGCGCTTGCGGCGGCCGTACGCGGGCTGGATCACCGCGTCGACCGCCGCGCCGTCGAGCGCCTGGCGCAGGCTCGCCGCGATCCGGCCGGGTGCCGCGTCGACAGGCTCGAAAAAGAGGTCCGCGGCGACCCCCTCGTGCAGCCAAACCGGCGCGGCGGTGGTCCGCAGCACGTCGGCAGCGGCACGCGCGACCTGCTTGGAAACGGCGGGGCGGCGCGGGCTTGAAATCAGTGTCGCGACGTGGCTCACGCTAGCTTCGCTCTCGGGATCTTCGAAAATCGCAATGGCAGCATCAGGTCGGGTCGTCCTCATCGCAGGGCCGACAGCCTCAGGCAAGTCGGCGCTCGCTCTCGGCCTAGTGCGCGAGCGTGGCGGCGAGATCGTCAACACGGATTCGATGCAGGTCTATCGTGACCTGCGCGTGCTCACCGCGCGTCCGACCCCGCGCGAGGAGCAGGCGGCGCCGCACCGCCTCTACGGCCATGTCGACGGCGGCGCGAACTATTCGGTCGGACGCTATCTCGACGACGCCGCGCGCCTCCTCGGCGATGCGGCGTTGCGCGACAAGAACCTGATCTTCGTCGGCGGCACGGGGCTTTACTTCAAGGCGTTGCTCGAAGGCCTGTCCGACGTGCCGCCGGTGCCGCAGACGGTCCGCGAGGCGGTCCGCGCCGAGAGCGAAGGGCGGACGGCGCCTGAGCTTCACGCCGAGCTTGTCCGGCGCGACCCGGAGACGGCACGGGCGCTGGCGCCCGGCGATCGGCTGCGCATCCTGCGCGCCCTCGAGGTGCTGGCTGCCACCGGGCAGCCGCTCGCCTCGTTTCAGGGCCGCAAGCAGCCCGGGCCGCTCGCCGCGAGCGATCCCGTCAAGATCTTTCTCGCCCCGGACCGCGCCTGGCTGCGCGGCCGCATCGATGCGCGCTTCGAGACGATGATCGGGCAGGGGGCTCTCGAGGAGGTGAGGGCGCTCGCCGAACGCCGGCTCGACCCGGCCCTGCCGGTGATGCGCGCGCACGGGGTGCCGGCCCTGATGGCGCATCTGCGCGGGGAGATCACGCGCGAGGAGGCGATCGCGCAGGGCCAGGCCGATACGCGGCGCTACGCCAAGCGGCAGTTCACCTGGTTCCGCCATCAGATGCCGGGCTGGACCTGGGTCGCGCCGGACGCGGCGGCGGCGGCAATCCGGCAGGCGTTGGACCTGTGAACCGGGTTCAGGGCGTGACCAGCTTGAGGCCGACGATGCCGGCGGCGATCAGTCCGATGCAGGCGAGGCGGAGCGGATCGGCGGACTCGGCGAACAGGGCGATCCCGAGCACCGCCGTGCCGATGGTCCCGATCCCCGTCCAGACGGCATAGCCGGTGCCGAGCGGCAAGGCGCGCAGCGCCAGCCCCAGCAGGCCGACGCTGATGACCATGGCGGCGACGGTGCCGATCGTCGGCCACAGGCGCGTAAAGCCGTCCGTATATTTCAATCCGACTGCCCAGCCGATCTCGAACAAACCGGCGGCGACGAGAATGACCCAAGCCACTTCCACCTCCCGTGGATGAAAGGGGCCGTCCCCTTCGGATTGTCGGACAAGCGCGAGGCCGTCCCCGCGCCTGGCTCACATGGGACCAGCCTCGCGGAGGTCAAGGGTTTACGCACCGAGGCGGTCTGCGAGATCACCGAGATCCGCGGCAGCGACGTCGACCGGCACGGTCGGGACGCGCTCGCCGGTGCCGGGGCCTTTCTCGTCGGGGCGGGCCACATGGCCGGCGCGCAGCCCGCAGGCCGTGGCGGCGGCGAGATCGTAGCTGTGCGCGGCCACCATCATGCATTGCTGCGGCGCGAGATCGAGCGCCTCGACGGCGGCCATGTAGACCCGGGGCTTGGGCTTGTAGTCGCCGGCGATCTCGGAGCCGAGGACCGTGTCCCACGGAAAGCCGGCGTGGCGCGCCAGGTCGACCATCAGCGAGATGTTGCCGTTGGAGACCGGAGCCAGCACGAAGCGGCGCTTGAGCCGGGCCAGCGCATCCGGCACGTCCGGCCAGGCGGGCAGCCGGTGCCAGGCCAGGTTCAGCTCCCGCAGGGTTTCGCCCAGCAGCCCGTCGATGCCGAAGCGGGGCAGAATCGTTTCCAGGTTGCGCCGGTGTAGGACGTCGAGCTTGGCGAAAGGCAGGCGCCCGCTCCTGACCTCCTCCATCGAGGGATTGTATTCGCCGCGCCAGGCATCCGCGAAAGCGGTCCAGTCGAGTTCGAAGCCGAGAGGGCCGAGAATACGCGCGCTCTCGCGGGCGACGCCGGTGCGCCAGTCGGCCAGCGTGCCGAACACGTCGAAAAAAAGGGCCTTGATGTCCTGGTGGCTGTTCTGGGTCATGCGGCCCAGCCTCGGGCAATGTGGCCGGCCGTGCAAGCGGCGGGCATCGGCAGGCGCGTCTTGACCGAAGCGGCGCGCTTCGGTAAGGCTCGCCCGTTATTTTCGCAAAGGTAGGCACGGGCGCATGCGCGCAGTCCTTATCGTAACGGGAGCGCCATCGACGGAGCGGGTTTGACCCCGCAGGTCCGGTTGGTGGCGCATGCAGGGTCCCTCGGGGCCCTTTTTTGTTGCCTGCGGCAGCGGACCGGGTGAAGGCGGGCGACGTTGGTGGGTGCAGGCGAGTTGACGAGGAACGGAGCAGGATGATGAGCGAGACGATGACCGGCGCCGAGATGGTGATCCGCGCCCTGCAGGACCAGGGGGTCGAGCATGTGTTCGGCTATCCGGGCGGGGCCGTGCTGCCGATCTACGACGCGCTGTTCCACCAGGAGAAGGTCCGCCACATCCTGGTGCGCCACGAGCAGGGCGCGGTGCATGCGGCCGAGGGCTATGCGCGCTCGTCGGGCAAGGTCGGGGTCGTGCTCGTCACGTCCGGCCCGGGCGCAACCAACGCGGTGACCGGCCTTACCGACGCCATGATGGATTCCGTGCCGCTGGTCTGCCTGACCGGGCAGGTGCCGACGCATCTGATCGGGTCCGACGCCTTCCAGGAATGCGACACGGTCGGCATCACGCGCCACTGCACCAAGCACAATTATCTCGTCAAAAGCATCGAGGAACTGCCGCGCGTCCTGCACGAGGCTTTTTACGTGGCGGCGAACGGCCGCCCCGGCCCGGTGGTCGTCGACCTGCCCAAGGACATCCAGTTCAAGACCGGCGTCTACGAGCGCCCGCGCGACAACCAGCACAAGACCTACCGGCCGCAGGTCAAGGGCGATGCCCGCCAGATCCAGGCCGCGGTCGAGCTGATGGGACAGGCGAAGCGCCCGGTCTTCTACAGCGGCGGCGGCGTCATCAATTCCGGTCCGCACGCCGCGGCCCTGCTGCGCGAGATCGTGCGCCTCACCGGCTTTCCGATCACCTCGACGCTGATGGGGCTCGGCGCCTATCCGGCCTCCGACCCGCAGTTCCTCGGCATGCTCGGCATGCACGGCACCTACGAGGCCAACCTGGCGATGCACGAATGTGACGTGATGGTCTGCGTCGGCGCGCGCTTCGACGACCGCATCACCGGCCGTCTCGATGCCTTCTCGCCGCATTCGCGCAAGATCCACATCGACATCGATCCGTCGTCGATCAACAAGAACGTCACCACCGAGATCGGCATCCTCGGCGACGTCGGCCATGTGCTCGAGGACATGCTGCGCGTGTGGAAGCAGAGCGCGCCGCAGGTCGACAAGGCGGCGCACAAGGACTGGTGGACGAAGATCGCCCGGTGGCGCGCCCGTAACTGCCTCGCCTACCGGAACTCGGACGAGATCATCAAGCCGCAATACGCCGTCCAGCGCCTCTACGAGCTGACCAAGGACCGTGACGTCTACATCACGACCGAGGTCGGCCAGCACCAGATGTGGGCGGCGCAGTTCTTCAAGTTCGAGGAGCCGAACCGCTGGATGACCTCGGGCGGCCTCGGCACGATGGGCTACGGCCTGCCGGCGGCGATCGGCACCCAGCTCGCCCATCCGGGCTCGCTGGTCATCGACATTGCCGGCGAGGCCTCGATCCTGATGAACATGCAGGAGATGTCGACGGCCGTGCAGCACCGCCTGCCGGTCAAGATCTTCATCCTCAACAACGAATATATGGGCATGGTGCGCCAGTGGCAGGAGCTGCTGCATGGCGGCCGCTACTCGGAGAGCTACACGGCCTCTCTGCCGGATTTCGTCAAGCTGGCCGAAGCCTACGGCGGCGTCGGCATCCGCTGCCAGAAGCCGGGCGACCTCGACGCCGCCATCACCGAGATGATCAACGTCGACCGGCCGGTGATCTTCGACTGCGTCGTCGACAAGGCGGAGAACTGCTTCCCGATGATCCCGTCCGGCAAGGCGCACAACGAGATGATCCTCGGCGACGCCGCGGCGGCGGTCGATATCGGCACGGTTATCGACGAGAAGGGCAAGATGCTAGTGTAAGCCCTCTTCATCGCGGAGAGCGGAGCCATGCCCACCCTCGTCATCGGCAACAAGCTGTATTCGTCCTGGTCGCTGCGGCCCTGGCTGCTGCTGAAGCAGCTCGGCATCGCCTTCGACGAGGTGCTGATCCCGCTGCACCAGCCCGATACCAAGGCGCGCATCCTGAAGCATTCGCCCGCCGGCAAGGTGCCGATCCTGATCGAGGGCGACGTCGCGGTGTGGGAGTCGCTCGCCATCATGGACCATGTCGGCGAGACCTACGACGATGCCGAGGTGTGGCCGCGCGATCCGCACGCGCGCGCCATGGCGCGCTCGGTCGCGGCCGAGATGCATGCCGGCTTCCAGGCGCTGCGCTCGGCCTGCCCGATGAATCTCGGCAAGCGGTTCGGCGAGCGTGACCGCGGGCCCGAGGTGGCGCGCGACGTCGCCCGCGTGACCGAGATTTTCCGCGAGGCGCGCGAGCGTTTCGGCGCCGGTGGGCCGTTCCTGTTCGGGGAGTTCTCCGCGGCTGACGCCATGTATGCGCCCGTCGTGACGCGCCTCGACACCTACGCGATCCCGGTGGACCGGGTCTCGCGCGACTACATGGATGCGATCCTCTCGCTTCCCGCCTACCGGGAATGGCTCGAGGCGGCCCTCGATGAACCCTGGGTCCTGGAATTCGACGAAGTAGACGAGGAGCCGGCCAAGGTGCTGCGGAGAAAGAATCCCTCCCCTCGCGGGGAGGGATGACATGGAGAAACGATGAACGCGCGCACGCATTATCCCGATCCGACCCGCGTCGAGGCGGCCAACCGGCACACCCTCGCCGTGGTCGTCGACAACGAGCCGGGCGTCCTGGCCCGCATCGCCGGCCTGTTCTCCGGCCGCGGCTACAACATCGAGAGCCTGACCGTCTCCGAAACCGAGCACGAGAAGCACATCTCGCGCATCACCATCGTGACCACCGGCACCAACGCGGTCATCGAGCAGATCAAGAACCAGCTCGAGCGTCTCGTGCCCGTGCACCGCGTCGTCGATCTGACCGTGCAGGGCGAGGCCATCGAGCGCGAGCTGTGCCTCGTCAAGGTGGTCGGGCAGGGCGACCATCGCGTCGAGGCCCTGCGTCTCGCGTCGGCCTTCGGTGCGCGCACGCTCGACGCCACCCTGTCGTCCTTCGTGTTCGAGCTGACCGGCGCCACCGAGGATATCGAGCGCTTCATCGCCCTGATGACCGTCGTCGGCCTCGTCGAGGTCTCGCGCACCGGCATCGCCGCCATGGCGCGCGGCGGGCGCAACATGTGAGCATGCCCGCTCTCGCGCACGCGAGTCGGCTGTTGCCGACTTGCGCATAAGGGACCGGGTTGCGGGAACCCCGAGATCAGGGCAGGAGAGTTCTCATCCCCTGAACTCGCTCGTCGAGAGAAACGCCACCTCCTCCGGAGTGCTGGCCCGGCCGAGCGTGGCGTTACGGTGCGGAAAGCGGCCGAAGCGGGCGACGATGTCGCGATGATGCCGCGCCCATTGCATGGCGTCGGCCTCGCCCAGCGCCTCGGTCAGGGCGACGGCGCGCTCCTGGGCCGAAAGGTCCTCCGCATGCGTGAAGGGCAGGTAGAAGAAGCGGCGCAGCTGCGGCTCGACCGCCTTGTCGAAACGCCGGTCGATGGCGCGCTCGGCCGTGAGCAGGGCGGCCGGATCGGTCGCATAGGCGCGGCGGGTGCCGCGGAACATGTTGCGCGGCAGCTGGTCGAGAAGAATCAGGAGGGTGAGGGCACCGTTGGCCGACAGCTCCCACTCGGCGAGATCGCCGCGCGCCGCGGCCTCGTAGGTCGCGAGAAAACGTGCGCGGCAGGTCTGATCGAAGCCTTCGTCCGAGCCGAACCACCTGTCGGGCCCGGCGGCGCGCCAGAAGTCCACGACCTCGTCGATGCTGGCGAGCCGGTCCATGAGCGTGTCTCCTGCCCGCCGCCAGATAACAGGATGAGATCGCGGACGCTATCCGCCAGAGAGGAATAGATCGGATCGAAACGGTCCCCCTCGTTTGATCATCCTCGGGCGGTCACGCCGCCGAGCGGGCGAGCTCCTCGCCGGCAGCGACCGCTCCCGATGCCGGCGCCAGCGCGAGGTTCACGACCAGGTTCGCCAGGAAGGTCAGGACCCCGCCGAGCACGATGAGCGAGCCGACGATGGCGAAGATCGGAAGCTGGTGCACGACCGCGACATAGATGCCGCCCGGAAACACGACCGCGCCGAGGCCGGACAGCACGAGATGGGGCAGCGCCAGGCGCGAGCGGGCGAGGGCCGGATAGGCCCGATAGGTCAGTCCGAAGATCGACAGCGCGACAAAGCCGACGAGGTTCAGATGGGCATGCATCGGCGCGAGCTGGAAGTCGTGGGCGGCGGCCATGCCGATCCCCATGACGAGGCCGGCCAGCAGGCACAGGACTGCCAGGACGAGGAACGAAACGTCGATGCGAACCATGTGAGAGCCCCCCTATGTCGAAAATCCAAGACCGGAATTGTGCTTAGGTGCCGGCGCCGGCCTGGGCAATGAGAATAGGGTTTCTCTAATATTTCCTTGTTTTCAGGACTGTTTCAGCCCGCAAATCAGGCTAGTAACCAGGGGCCGTAGAGGCGCTTCCCTTCCCGGGCGGGCACCGCTAAAAGCGGCGCAGCTTGCGGCCGTGCTTCGCCCGCCGCGCCCACGATTTCTGTGACAGGAGTAGCCCCCAATGCGCGTCTATTACGATCGCGACGCCGATATCAACCTCGTCAAAGGCAAGAAGGTCGCCGTCGTCGGCTATGGCAGCCAGGGACACGCCCACACGCTCAATCTGCGTGATTCGGGGGTCAAGAACGTCGCCGTGGCCCTCCGCAAGGGATCGCCGTCGGCCAAGAAGGCGGAAGGCGAGAAGCTACCGGTGATGGAGGTCGCCGAGGCCGCCAAATGGGCCGACGTGATCATGATGCTGACGCCGGACGAACTGCAGGCCGACATCTACCGCGACCATATCCAGCCGAACATCCGCAGCGGCGCCGCGCTGATGTTCGCGCATGGCCTCAACGTGCATTTCAACCTGATCGAGCCGCGCTCGGACATCGACGTGCTGATGGTTGCGCCGAAGGGCCCTGGCCATACGGTGCGCTCCGAATATCAGCGCGGCGGCGGCGTGCCTTGCCTGCTCGCCATCCACCAGGACGCGTCCGGCAACGCCCATGATCTCGGCCTGTCCTACGCCTCCGCCATCGGCGGCGGCCGCGCCGGGATCATCGAGACGAGCTTCAAGGAAGAGTGCGAGACCGACCTGTTCGGCGAGCAGGTCGTGCTGTGCGGCGGCCTCGTCGAGCTGATCAAGGGCGGCTTCGAAACGCTGGTCGAGGCCGGCTACGCGCCCGAGATGGCGTATTTCGAGTGCCTGCACGAGGTGAAGCTGATTGTCGACCTCATCTACGAGGGTGGCATCGCCAACATGAACTACTCGATCTCGAACACGGCCGAATACGGCGAATACGTCACCGGCCCGCGCATCATCACGCCCGAGACCAAGGCCGAGATGAAGCGCGTTCTCGACGACATCCAGTCGGGCAAGTTCACCCGCGACTGGATGCTCGAGAACCGCGTCAACCAGACCTCGTTCAAGGCGACGCGCGCGCGCATGGCGGCGCATTCGATCGAGGAGGTCGGCGAGCGCCTGCGCGGCATGATGCCGTGGATCAAGCAGAAGGCGCTGGTCGACAAGAGCCGCAACTGATGCCCGTCCGCACCACAGGCGCCGGCCCCGCGCGGGGCCGGTGCGGATCGCGACCTTAAGGCCGAATCTCGCGGAGCGGCACCGTGATCATCCTCGGCCTCTACCATCACCACGACGCCTGCGCGGCGCTCTATGACGATTACGAGTGCCTCGCCTCCGTGGCGCTTGAGCGGGTCACGCGCATCAAGACCGACGGCAACCGCCTGCCCACCGAGGCGATCGACGAATGTCTCGCCGCGGCCGGCCTGAAGCACGCCGACGTCGAGATGGTGGCGCTGCCGCGCGTCTCCTACGACCTGCGCTATGTGAAAGGACCGCATCTGCGCTGGGGCATCCTGCCCTGGCGGCCGCGCTACAGTCCCATCCGGGTCGTGCGCCGCGGCCTCGCCAAGAGCGTCGCGCAGGTGATGGATGCGCCCGCGATCATGGCGGCGCTCGGCCTGCGGCCGGAGACGCAAGCGTATTTCTACAATCATCACGCCGCGCACGCGCTGGCGACGCTGTTTCACACGACATGGCCCGAGGCGCTCCTCTACACCGCCGATGCCGGCGGCGATTTCGTCGTCTATTCGGCGCGTCATTTCCGCGACGGCCGCCTGACGGACCTGTTCGGCGGCGACGCCGACACCTTTTCCCGGCCGTGGCGGCAGACCGAGGCGGACAGCCTCGGCGCGCTCTACGCGCTCGTCACCGAGGCGCTCGGCTTCAAGCGCCTGCGCCACGAAGGCAAGGTGCTCGGCCTCGCGGCCTTCGGCAAGCCGCAACACGCTCCTGAGCTTGCTGCCTTCTACCGCGTCACCGACGAGGGCGAGATCAAGGCGACCGTCGGCCTCCGGACGATCGAAGCTGCGGTCAAGCGGCTGGCCGCCTCGAGCTCGCGCGAGGACCTCGCGGCGTCGGTGCAGCAGACGCTCGAGGATGTGATGCTGACGGCGATCGGCCGGCTCCTCGCGCGCCACCCGACCCGCTATCTCGGCGTATCGGGGGGCGTGTTCGCCAACGTCAAGCTCACGCAACGCATCGCCGAGCGCTTTCCCCTGCACGAGGTGTTCGTGTTTCCCGCCATGTCGGACCAGGGCGAGGCGGACGGCGGCGTGCTCGAGTTCCTGCTCGCCCGCGACGGCCTCGAGGCGTGGAGCGCCCGCCGATCGCCGCTCGCCGACGTCTATCGCGGACGCGACTACACGGGCGATGCTGACGCCGTGTTCGCACGCGGCGGCGCCAGACGCATCGCCGACACCGACCTCGCCGAGGCGACCGCCGGAATCGTAGCCGACGGCGGCATCGTCGGCACCTTCCTCGGCCGCATGGAATACGGGCCGCGGGCGCTCGGCGCGCGCTCGATCATGGCCCGCGCCACCGACAGGGGCATCAACGACTGGCTCAACAAGCGCCTCGACCGCACCGAGTTCATGCCCTTCGCGCCGGTGGTGCGCGCCGAGCGCGTCGACGAGCTGTTCGTGCTGCCGTCGTCCCTGCACTACACCGCCAATTTCATGACGGTGACGTGCGACGTGCGCGAGGCATGGCGCGAGCGCATTCCCGCCGTCGTGCATGTCGACGGCACAGCGCGGCCGCAGATCATCCACCGGACGCAGAACCAGCTCTACTACGACATCCTGCACGCCTACGAGCGCCAGACCGGCATCCCGGCGCTGATCAACACCTCGTTCAACGTGCACGAGGAGCCCATCATCAACCGGCCTGAGGAGGCCCTGCGCGCGCTTCTCGACAAGCGCGTCGACTACCTCGTCACCGACACCGGACTCTGGGCACGCAACTGACGGCGGTCGAGACGCGAGGAGCTCGCATGCGCATGCGCGATCGGGAGATGCGATAGGGGCCGGGCGTGATCGACAAACGAATCGCGAACGACGTGTTACGGGCGAGTCTCCTCGGGGGCCCGATCGTGGCCGTCCTGATCATGACGCAGGCCGCCGTCGTCGAGTGGTGGGCAGGTCGGCCGGTCGGCCTTTACTGGATCGGGATGACAGCGGCTTTTGCCGTTCTCGCGTTCCTTGTCGGAGCCCTCATCGCGCTGCCGCTTGCGGTGGTCGTCACGCTGCCTCTGATCCTGCTGGCGCACCGCTTCAAAGTGATTTCACCTGCAATTTGCGGCCTCGTGGGCGCATTCTCCGGCTGGGCGTGTTTCGCGCTGATCCGCATTGTTAACGGTGTGCCCGTGACCATGAGCGCCTCGCGTGGCCTTGCGGGCGACGCCACCTTCATCGTCGCTGGTTTTGTCGCCGGGCTTGCCTACTGGCGCAGGACAAGGCGCATTGCCAGCGAAGGCTGACCGCAGCAGGTAAGGGTATTTGCCGATCGGAGTGGTGCGGCAGAATATGGTGGAAGCGTCCCACAGATCCGCTTCCGGCGATGGCTTTAAGATGCGCCGCGCTCATCTGTTCGTCGGTCTTGTTCTGGCTCTTGCGGCGCCGCCGCCGCCGCCGCCGCCGGCGCACGCGCAGTAAAGCGTCTACACCGATCTGACCGGGCCGAAATGCAAATGAGACGCGACGGGCCGGACCCGGGATGCCGAGGAACAGACCAAAGTGTTGCCCCGGCCTCGGCGGCGCGACCGTCGTGATCAATCCCTGGCACGCCTACAATTTCATCGGCTTCGCCTGGGCGGGGCGCAAGCCGGCAGTCGAGGTCGTGCGCGGCTCGGCGCTCGGATTCAAGCTGGAATGGCGCGGGCGCCGCGCCGCGAAGGGCTTCGACCCTCACGCCGCCATCATCCGCGTCATGTTTCGCGGCGACGGCAGCGCCGAATTCGCGCGTCAGGTGCTCACGGTCATGCGCCTGCGCCCTGGCGAGGCGTGTTCGGTGGCCTTCGTCGACATGACCGCGAACGCCCGGCCTGACGCGCTCGCCCGCGACGCGGCTGACCGCCTGGCGCCAGGCTTCGCCTGCGGCCGCGACAGGCCGCGCGCGGTCGGCACGGCCTCGCGCTGGACCAGCGAGCTGGTTGCCGCCGACCGGCCCTAGATGCGTCGCGAGAACGCGCGCAGCCGGTCCCGCAACCGGGAGCGGCTGCAGCGCGGGACGTGGCGGCTACTGCCGATTGCTGCTGCTGTTCTGGGCCTTGTTATTGTCCTGCTTGCCGGGATTCTGGTTCTTCATGGTGCCGCCGCTGCCGCGGGCCTTGCGGTCGAGGTGACCGGCCTTGCTGTCGGCCGAGTTGTCGCCGCTCATCTTGCCCTTGCCCATCTCTGCAATCCTCCGGTTGGGAGCCTCCGGGATAGAACCGGCGGGCTTACGAGGGGTTCCAGCGTCGCCGACGGGCTTTCCAGGTCGCCGCTCTCCTGCGACAATCACCGCGACGAATTGGAGGGCGTCATGACAGATCGAGCTCAGATCGAAGGCCTGCTCAGGGAAGCTTATGCGGCGCGCAAGCGCGGTGACGTCGAGGCCATTACCCAGGCTTTCGTCGCCAATCCGCATTTCGAGCTGGCGGGGGCGCGCCAGACGAGCCCGATTGCCATCCGCTGCACGGAGGCCGACCAGTTTCGCACGCTCATGGCCGGGATGATCCGGACCTTCGAGTTCCTCGACCACGAGATCCTTGAGATGATCATCGAAGGCGACAGGGCGGCCGTGCACTGGCGCAGCCGCATGCGCTCGAGCGTCACCGGCGAGGAGGTCGTGACCGAGCTCGTCGATCTGGTCAGGGTCGAGAACGGCAAGATCGCCTCCTTCGTCGAATTCTGCGACACGGCCCTGGCCGCCCGGATGATGGGCGCCCCGGCCGCGCAGCCGGAGGCGATACCCGCTTAAAGCACGAAGCACGAGAAAAACGGGAGGGGAGGGTGGCGTCACCGCACGCCGACGTGGCGCCGCGCCGCGATGCGCCTGTGGTCGGATCGGCGGTCGAGCTCGCCGGGCTCGCGATCGCCTTTCCGTTGAGCGTCGGCGGGCGCTACGTCGCCGTCGAGGGGATCGACGTCAGCGTCGCCCCCGGCGAATTCGTTGCCATCGTCGGCCCGACCGGATGCGGCAAGTCCACCCTGCTCAACGCCGCGGCCGGGCTGCTGCGGCCCTCCGCCGGGGCGGTGACCGTGTTCGGCAAGGCGCTCGCCGGGCTCAACGCCCGCGCCGGCTATCTCTTCCAGCAGGACGCGCTGATGCCGTGGAAGACGGCGCTCGACAACGTCGCCGTCGCCCTCGAGCCGAAGCGCGTTCCCCGCGACGAGGCGCTGCGCCGCGCGCATAGCTGGCTGCAGCGGGTCGGCCTGAAAAGCTTCGCCGACCGCTACCCGCACATGCTGTCGGGCGGCCAGCGCAAGCGCGTGGCGCTCGCCCAGACGCTGATCCGCGACCCCGAGATCCTCCTGATGGACGAGCCGTTCGGCCCGCTCGATGCGCAGACGCGGCAGATCATGGGCAACCTGCTGCTCGACCTGTGGGCCGCCGACCGCAAGGCCGTAATGTTCGTCACCCATGACCTCGAGGAGGCCATCGCCCTGGCCGATCGCGTGCTGGTGATGTCGGCCGGTCCGGCGGCGCGCATGATCGGCGAGTTCCGGGTCGCTCTGCCGCGTCCGCGCGACATCGCCGAGGTGCGCCTCGAGCCGGCCTTCCACCACATCCACAAGGAGATCTGGGCCCAGCTCCGCCTCGAGGTGCAGAAGGCCTATGCGCAAGGGGAGGAAACCCTCTCCCCATTGGGGAGAGGGTAGGGTGAGGGGAGCGCGACGGTGCCGAACCAGACTGTCAACCTGACGCATCTCGCGCGAGGTCTGCGCCGGCGCCAGACCGATCCGGAACGCCTGCTCTGGTCGAAGCTGCGCGACCGCCGTCTCGGCGGCTGGAAGTTCCGGCGGCAGATGCCTATCGGGCGCTACATCGTCGATTTCTGCTGTCCGGACGCATGGCTGATCATCGAGCTGGACGGCGGTCAGCACACCTTCGACGCCGCCATCGACCGCGACCTGGTGCGATCGCGCGAATTGGAGCAGTGCGGCTATTTCGTGTTGCGCTTCTGGAACGGCGAGGTGCTCGAGAACCTGGACGGGATCTGCGAGACCATCCTCAATGCAGCGCAGGGCAGGGGGTGACTCGATGAGCGGCGTCGCGGCAATGCCTCTCTCCAGCGAGGAGAGGGGAGGGTGAGGGGGATACGACCAAGATGCGTCCGGCTCCTGGGATTGAGAGCGCACGTGAGCGTGACAGCATGGGCAGGTCGCCAGGTTCCGCGCGTGGGTGTTCGTCCTGCGATGTCGCGCTCCCCTCACCCTACCCTCTCCCCAATGGGGAGAGGGTTCTTGTTGCGCCCAGTCGTGGGGCTGCGTTCTGATGAGGCAGGAGCATGAGCCGCGCGAGGCTGATCGGGTGGCAGGTCGGCGTCGGCATCGCCATGCTGGCATTGTGGCATGTGCTGACCGTGTATCCGGTCATCGGCGAGCCGAAGAAGATCCAGTTCTTCTTCTCGACGCCGCTCGACGTGCTGGCGCGGGTCGTTCGCGAATTCGCCAGCGGCGACATCTGGCATCACCTGTGGATCACCTCGCTCGAGACCATCCTCGCCTTCGCCTTCGGGGCGGCGGGCGGCATCCTGTTCGGCTTCCTGTTCGCGCGCCGCGAGATGCTGGCGGCCGTGTTCGACCCCTATATCAAGGCCGCCAACGCGCTGCCGCGCGTCGTGCTGGCGCCGATCTTCGCCCTGTGGTTCGGACTCGGCATCTGGTCGAAGGTGGCGCTCGGCTTCACGCTGGTCTTCTTCATCGTCTTCTTCAACGTCTACCAGGGCGTGCGCGAGGTGAGCCCGGTGGTGCTCGCCAATGCCCGCATGCTCGGCATGAACGAGCGCCAGCTTCTGCGCCATGTCTACTGGCCGGCGGCCCTGAGCTGGATGTTCTCCTCGCTTCACACCTCGGTCGGCTTCGCCCTCGTCGGCGCCGTGGTCGGCGAATATCTCGGCTCGTCGGCCGGGCTCGGCTACAAGATCCAGCAGGCCGAGGGCGTGTTCGACGTGACCGGCGTGTTCGCCGGCATGCTGATCCTGGCCGTGTTCGTGATCGTCGTCGACGCCCTCGTCACGGCGATCGAGACCCGGCTCCTCGCCTGGCGGCCGGGGCCCTCGACAACCGGGCAGAGCTAGGCAAAGTTGCGCTGAACTCGAGCCAACCAAAGACAATCGGAGGAAGCGAATGGAACGCCGCACCTTTCTGACCGGCGCCGCCGCGGCAGCCCTGGCCACCGGCATCACGCCCGCGGCGCGCGGGCAGGGCGGCCAGTCGGAAAAGCCCCGCCTCGTGCTCGGCGTCGGCGGCAAGTCGCTGCTCTACTACCTGCCGCTGACCATTGCCGAGCGCCGCAACTTCTTCAAGGAAGAGGGCCTCGAGGTCGAGATCAACGATTTCGGCGGCGGCGCGCGCTCGCTGCAGGCGCTCGTCGGCGGCTCGGTCGACGTGGTCACCGGCGCCTACGAGCACACCATCCGCATGCAGGCCAAGGGCCAGGACATCCGCGCCGTGTGCGAGCTCGGCCGCTTCCCGGCGATCGTCATCGCCGTGCGCAAGGACAAGGCGGGACAGTTCAAGTCGGCGGCGGATTTCAAGGGCGCCAAGATCGGCGTCACGGCGCCGGGCTCCTCGACCGCATTGATGGCGCAATTCGCGATGGTCAAGGCCGGGCTCAAGCCGGCCGACGCGGCGATCATCGGCGTCGGCGCCGGCCCGAGCGCGGTCGCCGCCATGAAGAAGGGCGAGATCGACGTGATCTCGCATCTCGATCCGGTCATCGCCAAGCTCGAGGCCGACGGCGACGTCCAGGTGCTGATCGACACGCGCACGGAGGCCGGCACGCGCGCCCTGTTTGGCGGCTCCAACCCGGCGGCGGTTGTCTACACGCGCAAGGAATTCATCGACAAGAACCCGGTGACGACGCAGCGGCTCGTCAACGCCTTCATGAAGTCGCTGAAATGGCTGCAGGGCGCGAGCCCCGAGCAGGTCGCCGACGCGGTGCCGCCCGAATACCACCTCGGCGACAAGCCGCTCTACATCAAGGCGGTCAAGAACTCGCTCGAAAGCTATTCCCGCGACGGCGTCATCCAGCAGCAGGGCATGGCCAGCATCTACGACATGCTGAAGACCCTCGATCCGGAGATCCAGGCCGCCAAGGTCGACCTCGCCACCACCTTCGACGACCGCTTCGTCAAGCGCGCCGCGGGTTAGAGGCCATCGGCAACCGCACTCTCAGCCGCGGAACCACGACCACGCGGCGGTAGCGGCGTCGCCCGACACGTCGCCGAACTTGAGAAGCAGGAAGGCCCACAGGACGGCCGAGGCGATGTTGGCGAGCTGGAACGGCCCGCGCGGCATCTCGAAGATGCCCGCGGCGAGCGGCACGAAGGCGCGCGCCGGCCCGAAGAAGCGGCCTAGGAAAATCGCCCAGACGCCGTATTTGCGCGTGAACTCCTCGCCCTTGGCGATCAGATGCTGGTAGCGGTTGAGCGGCCAGACATTGTGGGCGCGGTCCTCGAAGTAGCGGCCGACCTCGTAGGAGACCCAGTCGCCGAGCGCGGCGCCGGCCGCCGCGCCGAGCCACAGGGGCCAGAATGTCAGGTCGGTCGCGTTCAGGCCGGCGCCGATGGCGACGAGCACCACCGTCGCCGGGAAGAACAGCGAGATGACTGCGAGCGATTCGCCGAAGGCCAGGAAGGCGACCACGAAGGGCGCCCAGGCCTCGTGCGCGCGCACGAATTCGAGAACCCTCGCGCCAAGCTGTTCGATGTCCATGCGGCCGCATCCCGGTAAGGCCCGCCGTTGTGACGGCCGGCTCCGCGCTTTGCAAGGTGGCGGGTTCTGTCTCCCCTCCCCCTTGCGGGGAGGGGTAGGGGTGGGGGTCGCAAAATCAGAGCTCCGCTGATTCCGTTTAGACGCAGAGGCTGATATCAGCCGCCTTTCTCGGCTCCATCGGCGCCCTATGCCGACGACCCCCACCCCTACCCCTCCCCACAAGGGGGAGGGGAAACGCGTGCATCCTCGAGGTTCACGGATGAACGTCCTGTCGATCCAGTCCCATGTCGTCTACGGCCACGTCGGCAACGCCGCGGCCACCTTTCCCATGCAGCGGCTCGGCGTCGAGGTGTGGCCGCTGCACACGGTGCAGTTTTCCAATCACACCGGCTACGGCGCCTGGACGGGCCGCGTGTTCGACGGCCCGATGATCGAGGAGCTGGTCGAAGGCATTTCCGCGCGCGGCGTGCTGCCGGCCTGCGACGGCGTGCTGTCCGGCTACATGGGCTCGGCCGACATCGGCAACGCCATCCTGGCCGCGGTCGAAAAGGTCCGGGCGGCGAATCCCCGTGCGCGCTATTGCTGCGACCCGGTGATCGGCGACGTCGGCCGCGGCGTCTTCGTGCGCCCCGGCATCCCGGAATTCATGCGCGCCCACGCGGTGCCGGCGGCCGACGTCATCACGCCCAACCAGTTCGAGCTCGATTACCTGTCCGGCCTCGGCACCGAGACGCTGGCCGACGCCAAGCGCGCGGTCGCGGCCGTGCAGGCGCTCGGCCCGCGCGCCGTGCTGGTGACGTCGCTGCACACGCGCGAGACGCCGCCGGACGCCATCGATCTCCTGGCCGCGGAAGCCGGCGAGTTCTGGCGCGTGCGCACGCCGCGCCTGTCGCTCAGCGTCAACGGCGCCGGCGACGCCATCGCCGCCCTGTTCTTCGTGCATTACGCGCGCACCGGCTCGGCGGCGGCCGCGCTCGCCGAGGCGGCCGCCTCCATCTACGGCCTGCTCAAGCGCACCGCCGATGCCGGCGCGCGCGAGATCCTTCTGGTCGCGGCGCAGGACGAGTTCGTCGCGCCGACGCAACGATTTGCGGTCGAGAGCGTTTGACCCGCTCCCCATCTCGCCAATCACCCATGCGCCTGCGCATCGCCACCTTCAACGTCGAGAACCTGGTCTCGCGCAACCGCTACGGCGCGCAGGACCGGCCCGACACCGCGCCGGCGCTGTCGCTGTTCGATTTTCCGCAAGAGGAGGCGCGCGAGAACGCCGAGCGTTCGGTCGCGGTGGCGCTCGAGGACGACAAGCGCCAGATGACGGCGCTCGCCATCGCCGAGACTCGCGCCGACATCCTCGCCTTGCAGGAGGTCGACAATCTCGGCGTGCTGGCGCCGTTCTTCGCCAATTACGTCCACACCTGCTCGGACATCCGCTACGGCCACCAGCGCCT
This sequence comes from Beijerinckiaceae bacterium, assembly GCA_036556825.1. Classification (GTDB taxonomy): domain Bacteria; phylum Pseudomonadota; class Alphaproteobacteria; order Rhizobiales; family Beijerinckiaceae; genus JAJKJG01. The sequence goes on along the minus strand of DATBIR010000100.1, from coordinate 4,771 downwards.
CGTCGAGGGCAACGACCGGCGCGGCATCGACGTCGCCTTCGCCGCCCGCCGCGATCTCGTCTCCGGCGACAAGGCGGTCGCCGTGCGCTCGCACCACGCCGTCACCTTCGGCGAGCTCGACCTCCTCGACGACGCGCTGCGCGACTTCGGCATCGGCGAAGACGATCGCGTCTTCAACCGCAACTGCCTCGAGGTGACGCTGACCTGGCCCGACCGCGCGCTCACGGTCTTCGTCTGCCACATGAAGTCGATGGATCACTGGCGGCCGGACGGGCGCAGCTTCACCAACATGATCCGCGGCGCCGAGGCGCGCGCCGTGCGGCGCATCGTCGAGGAAAAGTTCGGGGCCGGCTGGCGCGACGCCAGCTGGATCGTCGCCGGCGACTTCAACGATTTCCGCGCGCGCATCCTGGCCGGCGGCCGCGTCGAGCCGGCGCTGCCGAGCGGCATCGATCCGTTGTTCGACGACTTTGCCGTCGATCCGCTGGCAAACCTGCCGGCCCTCGAGCGCTGGACTTACTTTCATCGCGGCCGCAAGGGCACTGCCGACGCGGCCGACCAGCACGTGCAGCTCGACTACGTGCTGCTGTCGCCGGCGCTGGCGCATAAAAATCCATCGCCGCCGGTCGAGATCATCCGCCGCGGCCTGCCGTATCGCGCGCCGCTCGACCCGGCCGCGCCCGACCGCTCGCTCGCCTATCTCTCGACCCGCGCCGACCGCTATCCGCGGGTCGGATGGGACCGGCCCAAGGCCAGCGACCATTGCCCGGTCGTGGTCGAGATCGACCTTCCCGCGAATGACTAGCTTCACTCCCCCCTTGCGGGGTGCCATTCGCCGTCCGCCGCGCTAGAGAGAACCCATGTCCCGCCGTTTCGTCACCCTCGACGTCTTCACCCAAAAACCGCTCGCCGGGAATCCGCTCGCCGTCGTGCTCGACGCCGAGGGGCTCGACGACGCCGCCATGCAGCGCATCGCCCGCGAGTTCAACCTGTCGGAGACGGTGTTCGTGCTGCCGCCGACCGACCGGCGCCAGCGCGCCAGCTTGCGCATCTTCACGCCCGGGCGCGAGCTGCCCTTCGCCGGCCATCCGACCGTCGGCACGGCGGTCCTGCTGGCGCTGCGCGACGGCGCCGCCGGCGCCGATGCGCGCGCCTTCGGGCTCGAGGAGCAGGTCGGCATCGTCTCGTGCATCGTCGAGCGCGACGGCGAGCACAGCGGCTCGGCGCGTTTCCGCGTGCCGCGCCTGCCGCAGGTCTGGGGCGAGGGCAGGGAGGTGGCCGAGGTGGCGTGGGCGCTCGGCGTCGACCCCTCGGATATCGGCTTCGACCGGCATCTGCCGAGCCGCCATTCCGCCGGCGTCGCCTTCGACTTCGTGCCGCTGCGCACGCGCGACGCGGTCGCCCGGGCGCGGCCCAACGGCGAGGCTTTTGCAAAGGTGTTCGGCGACAGCGACCATCCCGCCGCCTATGTCTACAGCCGCGAGACCGCATTTGCGGCGCACCAGTTCCACGCCCGCATGTTCGCGCCGAGCTTCGGCATCGGCGAGGACCCGGCGACCGGCTCCGCCGCCGCCGCCTTCGCCGGCGTGCTGATGCAGTTCGAGCCGCTCGGCAACGGCGAGCATTCCTTCGTCATCGAGCAGGGCTACGAGATGGGCCGCCCGAGCGAGATGTCCCTTCAGGTCGTGATCCGCGACGGCGCCCTCGCCTCGGCCGAGATCGGCGGCGGCGCCGTGGTGGTGAGCGAGGGGATTCTCCGGCTGTGAGCGCCCTCGACGGCATCGTCGTGACGCCGATCGCCGGCGTCGCGGCGCGGCGGCTCGACGCGCCCTGGCCGTGGGCCGAGGCCAACCGCGTCCGCATCGACGCCCATTGGGCCGGGCTGACCCGCGCCAACCCGGCGCTGTTCAACGGCCGCGTGCTCGTGCGCCGGCGCCAGGAGATCGCCGCCGGCCGGCTCGCGCTCGACTATGTCGAGGCCGACTATGCGAGCTTCATCGCCTTTCGCGATTTCGGCTTTCCCGATCCCTCGACCGGCAACGGCTTCGCGCTGGCGGCGCTGCGCGCCGAGGACGGCGGCTGGCTGCTCGGGCGCATGGGCGGCCACACCGCCAATCCCGGCAAGATCTATTTCCCGGCCGGCACCCCGGACCCGGACGACGTCCTCGCCGACGGCACGGTCGACCTCGCCGGCTCGGTGATGCGCGAGCTCGCCGAGGAGACCGGCCTCACCGCCGCCGACGTCGCCTTCACCGACACCTGGACGGCGGTCTTCGCCGGCGCCCGCACGGCCCTGATGCGCGACGTGCGCGTACCCGGCGCTGCGGACGCCGTCCGCGAGCGCATCCGTGCTTTCCTGGCCCGCGAGGCGCGGCCCGAGCTCGCCGACATCGTCATCGTGCGCTCCCCCGCCGATCTCGACGAGGGCGCCATGCCCCCCTTCATGCAGGCCTTCCTCCGCTCGCGGTTCGAAGAGGGCTGAGAGCTCGAACCACGCTCGCCGTGTCATGGCCGGGCTTGTCCCGGCCATCCCGATCGGAAGGACAGTGCCTCACCGATCGAGATCACCGGCACAAGGCCGGTGATGACAGATGAGGGTGATGAGGGGACGCCGCACTATTTTGCTGAAATCTAGCGACCGATTACAACGTAAACGTGCTTTCGCTATAGCACACACGCAAACGGAGAGGGGCACATGCACCGGGTTACTTGCCACCCTCCGCCCGGAGCGGTAGAACGCGGGGGTGCGCCGTGAGCGGCGCTTCGGAGGAGACGAGCCGTGGATCTGTCCGGCTCCCATCGCGTGCGTGAAGGGCTGACCGCTGCAGCGGCCTCGGCGCGCGGCCTCCTGGGTCTCCTTCTCCTTAGGCTCCCCTGAGGGCCGGCTGGGCGCGTGGCGCCTGGGCGCTCAGGGGTTTTGCCGGCAAGACGATTTCAGAACCCGGGCGCCCCCATCGGAGCGCGGCGCCACCCGAGAAGGACCAGACACATGCAACAGGCCAATGACGTATCCGGCAAGGAGCGCGTCGTCATTTTCGACACGACCTTGCGCGACGGCGAGCAATGCCCCGGCGCCACCATGACGCTCGAGGAGAAGCTCGAGGTCGCCGAGCAGCTCGACTCGATGGGCGTCGACATCATCGAGGCCGGCTTCCCGATCGCCTCCAACGGCGATTTCGAGGCGGTCACCGAGATCGCCAAGGTGGTGCAGAACGCCACCGTCGCCGGGCTGGCGCGCGCCGGCTCCAAGGATATCGACCGGGCCGGCGAGGCGGTGCGCGGCGCCAAGCGCGGGCGCATCCACACCTTCATCTCCACCTCGCCCGTGCATATGAAATACAAGCTGCAGAAGGCGCCCGACGAGGTGCTGGAGATGGTGATCGCCTCGGTGACGCGGGCGCGCAACCTCGTCGAGGACGTCGAATGGTCGTGCGAGGACGGCACCCGCACCGAGCACGACTTTTTGTGCCGCTGCGTCGAGGCCGCCATCAAGGCCGGCGCCACCACCATCAACATCCCCGACACGGTCGGCTACACGGTGCCGGACGAGTATCGCGCGCTGTTCCGCATGGTGCGCGAGCGCGTGCCCAACGCCGACAAGGCGATCTTCTCGGTGCATTGCCACGACGACCTGGGCATGGCGGTCGCCAACTCGCTCGCCGGCATCGAGGGCGGCGCGCGCCAGGTCGAGTGCACCATCAACGGCATTGGCGAGCGCGCCGGCAACGCCGCGCTCGAGGAGATCGTCATGGCGATCAAGACGCGCGGCGACGTGTTCCCGTTCGCCACCGGCGTCGACGCGGCGCAGCTGACGCGCGCCTCGAAGCTCGTCTCGAACGTCACCTCCTTCCCGGTCCAGTACAACAAGGCCATCGTCGGCCGGAACGCCTTCGCGCACGAGAGCGGCATCCACCAGGACGGCATGCTCAAGCACACCCAGACCTACGAGATCATGACGCCCGAATCCGTCGGCGTGTCCAAGACCTCGCTGGTGATGGGCAAGCATTCCGGCCGCAACGCCTTCCGCTCCAAGCTCGAGGAGATGGGCTACCGCCTGTCCGCCAACCAGTTCGAGGACGCCTTCGTGCGTTTCAAGGACCTCGCCGACCGCAAGAAGCACGTCTACGACGAGGACATCGAGGCGCTGGTCGACGAGAAGATCGCCACCGCGCATGACCGCATCCGGCTCGTCTCGCTGACGGTGATCGCCGGCACGCGCGGGCCGCAGCGCGCCACCATGAAGCTCGACGTCGACGGCCACGTCGTCACCGACGAGGCCGAGGGCAACGGCCCGGTCGACGCCACCTTCAATGCCATCAAGGCGCTGGTGCCGCACGAGGCCGTGCTCGAGCTTTACCAGGTGCATGCCGTCACCGAGGGCACCGACGCCCAGGCCGAGGTCTCCGTCCGCCTCGCCGCCGACGGCCGCGCCGTCAACGCCCGCGGCGCCGACCCCGACACCCTGGTCGCCTCCGCCAAGGCCTACCTCGCCGCCCTCAACAAGCTGCGCGCCCGCAGCGAGCGCAGCCTGCACGCGCAGCACGCCGCGGAGTAGGGCGCGGGGCGGGGTGGAAGGCGCGATCCCTCCCCGCCGATCTCGGGTATTCCCGAGATCGGCCACCCTAAGTGCGCAAGTCGGGAACACCCGACTTGCGTTGGGGAGGGCGGACTCGGACGCGGCAGCGTCCGAGCCCGGGTGGGGTGGCAGCGCGAGGTCCTGCAGGCGCAACCACTGACACGTGGGACCGATGGCTGACGAGCGGGCTCGCCT